>NZ_JBYEXN010000013.1:0-139540 GCF_057621855.1 Parazoarcus sp. PS-13 R2A | reverse complement strand
CGGGGTTCATTACGTACACTTCACCATTGCATACTCTAGACGCCCGGACCTGAAGAATTTTCAAATCGTAGTTCACATTATAGATATAGTGCACATGCTCCTCTCCATTGCGTACGCCGAGTATGCCATAGTAAAGTAAAAAATCGATTACCCTTTCAGTCTCCGAATCTTCAATTCCAGTCTCCTGAATAAGGGTTTTCAATGCATCTAGAGACATTGTCGGTGGTGCATCAATGAACTGGTAAAGAAGGTCTCTTGCGGCCGGAAAGACGTCTGTCAGTTCATGGTCAAGTTCCACAAGAAGGTCTTGAGAGTACGCCCGGACCCCTTTCTCGAGATCTGATTCCTCAATTTTTGAATGCGCTAGGTTGACGGCGAACCCCTTCGCGTGTGCAAGAATCTTGATAACGTTTCGAGGTCTCATTAATGATCGGTCAATGATGTATGACGATGTCTCTTCGCCTTTGTAATGTGAGACGCAGAGTTTTGGCCATATCTGCTCAAAGGCGAGATCTCTCGATTCGTCATGTGATGACGCGATTAGTCGCAGGCGTAATAGTTCCCTCAGCAGGTCAGAATCCGTCCAGTCAAGTGTTACTCGCATCTCCTTGCCGTAATCTGCGCTCTGACGCATAAGATGTTCGTAAACGTCGTTGCGAATAAAAACGACGCAATGTACAGTGTTGCCCGCCTTACGCATGTCTCGCTCGACTTTTCGACCCGCGTCAATAAGGCATCGCAAAACCATAGCGTCGACCACATCGACTCCTTGCGTGCTCCAGCCCTTATCGAGATTGTCAAAAAGAACCCAGGCGCCCTGTTTTCGTTCAAGGTACTCGTTTAATTGCGATCGCAGCTTCCTGACATCATGCGAATAGATTAGCTGCGTAACTTCGTCCGTCGAGAGCTTGGTGCCATCCGCGTTTCCATATCGCTGACCGTAGTCCTGAGCTATTTTTTGGGATAGAGCTAACAATCTTTCAGAAAAGTCACCCTCGACTGAATACCCTTCTGTTTTATAGGTACGTTCAAGTTCAATATACAGGTCCCGAATCTCGTGATTAAATTTGTAGGCGCGTTGATCCTTCTCTAGTAATTTATAGGTAATTTCGAGAAGGATTAGATATTCCCAAAATGCGGTGACTAAATGATGATTGGCTCCTTGAGTAAGGTGAGCGAGTATGTCCTCCTTGAGCTTGAGAAGTTGATATCCTTCCGGCTTCAGGTCTACAACAATGTTTCGCTTGTCGGATCTGATCTTATCCCTCACTTGGATGAAGAGGGCGGTCTTTCCTGCTCCCTTTCTTCCGACAACAAGGTTGACCTCTCCGCGTAACGCTTTTCGGAACTGGTCCGTCGCCAAGAAATACCCGGCAAGCGTTGTCATCTCGTTCTCTGCAGTCGGATCACCAATTTGAAGCGACTGAAGCTGCGACAATTTCTCTAGCGGAATTGGATCTCCTTGCTGAAGATACTCCGTAATTTCAAGGGAGAAGTCGGAGATGTGCTGGACAATATCCTCGTGGCGGGAATAAGGTTTGACCGCGTCGCGGACGTCAAGTGGAATGCGTGCGCTGCTGTGAGCGAGTATTAGGGTAGGCTTGCCCATTCCGTGCGCCAGACCCGCGACAAAAAGGCTCCTTATGTCGTGTACCATATTGGCCTCGGAGTCGCCATCCAGAAGCGACAGCAGAACGCCGGCTGACCTACCGACTTGCCTAATTGCGTCTGATGCCGAGAGCCGAGAGTCTTCGGACGGATTGAAGCTCCGATACTTGTACCTCGCCTTCTTCAGGCGAGAAGTCATTAGTGTTGCAATCCCCCCCTTATTCGGAGGCTCGACTACGTATACTGGCGCGAGGCGGTCTATCGAATGCGCAAGCGGGAGCGGGGTCGGATCGACGTAGGCGGTTAGAGAATTGGCTAGCTCTTCGTCATCGGCGTAACTATCGTACCCGAGCGTATCGAAGATTCCCGCCTCACGGGCTATCCTTTCGTCTCCGTTGGTGCCAGCGTGCCGCAACAGAAAGCAACGCCGTGATCTTCCGATTGCGAAGCCGATCTCGTACACCACATTGGGGTTGAGGTAGGTGATATCTGCGACGATGTACGTCGATCCATCGATCCCTTCGAGGATCGGCGAGATTAGGGAATTCCCGGCGATATCGTTGAAGATCCAAGGCGCATACTGAATGCGCTTACCCACTTTTCGGTTTGCCTTTGACACTCCTATTTCGATGATCCTGGCTAATTGCGCATCGCGGGAGGAATACGCGACAAAAGCCTGCGAAGTTGCTTCGTGTGAGGAGTTCATCTGCACTCGATAGACTTTACGATCTCGTTTGTCATGATACGCCACTTTGTTATGGGTCAATCCGGTCGAGGGCGGTCAGATCGTACCCGTGAGGACGCGCAGATGTTCCTACTCAGTGTCTGAAACGTTGCTGAAGGGCCGCTTTGGGCGAGCAGTTGCCCTTTGCTCACGACCTGTCCGTAAGCAGCTGTTCCGCACGTCAGCGGCACTGCGTTACTTGCCCTTGCGCCTCGAGGTCACCCGTACCGCCCCGTAACCTGCCGGCCGAGGGATCACAAACGGAATCTCGATCTTCTTGACCTGCGCGGCTTTGGTTTCAATCGAGAACCCCACTCCATACTGGTCACCCACACTGCCTTCATCCTTTCCATCACGGTCGTCAGCGTGGCCGGTCAGTGTGTGATGAACGTCCCTCGGGATCAGGGCGTTTCGGCACATGTCCTTGAAGGTGTGGCGGAAGGAGTGGAAGACTACGGACGTGGGCAGCTTCAGGTTTTCACGCAGGAAGCGGTTGAACCACTTACCTAGGAGCTCGCTACTTGCCATCGCACTGGATGCAGTCTTGAGGTGCGGCCACAAGGTGTGGTGACCGGCCTTGCGTACGGCGTCCACGTAGTCGAGGAAACCAAGCCGGATGAGTTCGGGGTGCAAGGGAACGTCGCGCACGCTGTTCTGGGTCTTGCCCCGGGTGATGGAAATGTACGGCACGGGGTCACGATGGACGTTTTCCACGGTCAGGCTGCCGATTTCGTCCAGGCGTGCGCCCGTGAGCCAGCCGAGTAGTGGAATCCAGACCCGGGCGTGGTATCCGCCGCCCCCGATGGGTTTGAGGACCGAGAACACGCCTTCGCTATCCGAGAAGATCCGCTTGAGCTCCGGCTCTGTGAACGGCATGCGTTTGTTAGGCTGGGCCAGCCCTTCCTTGGCAGCGAAGCGGCTGTAGTCGTAGCCGGCGAAGGGGTTCTTCTCCAGCAGTTCGTCTTTTACTGCGACGGAGAACAAGGCGCCGACGAGCGTGCCTTTCTTTTCCAGCGTCTTGGCGCTGTTGCCACGCTTTTCACGTTCGTGGCGAAGCCATTCAGTGACTTGCCCGCGTGTAAGGTCCGCCGGCGTGGCAGCGGGCAGGCAGGCCCGCAGGGCTACAACAAAGGCCTCGACGTCCCGGACGGTCCGGGCCGGGCGGCTGCGATCGTTCTTCCAGTGGTCGAGCAGGGCATCCCAGGTGATGCCCGTCGTGGCCGTCGAGGGCTTTTCCCATGCCGCAGGCAGCGGGGTGGCGGCTTCGATCCTGGGTTCGACAAGACGGCCTGACTGGCGCAGTTCGAGGATGTCATAGCCTTCCTGCAGCGCCGGCAGGACGTCAAGCGTCAGCTGCCGCTCTTCCTCTGGCGCCACTGCCAGTTCGTAGCCGCGACCAGCAAGCAAGCCTCGGACAGCGGGGATGAAGGGCTCAGCGTCGCCGCGCGCGAGGGCGCGTGCGATTCGAGCTTTGAAGTCGGCGATGTTCTGCTGCAGGGTGTCGAAATCTTCGTCATCCACACCCTGGCGCCGCCACTGCAGGTCTGCATCCAGGCTGGCCAGCCAGAGCGCCTTGATGCCGGCAACCAGCTCAGGTGTGACCTTGGTGATGGGCTTGTAACGCGCATCGATGGGTTGGTTCAGGAAACTGTCGATGCTGTCCGGTCCAGCCTGTGCAACGCCGAGATGTTCTCTGGCTTCGGCGAACTGCCGGTCGACCTGCAGTGCAAGGAGTCGTGCTTCGCTGACCGCAGTTCGATAGTCGCGACCGAGGGACTTCTTGATCTCTCGCTTGCCGATGATTTGACGCAGGGATTCGGGAACAACGACGCGGAACTGAAAACCGTGGGGGGTACGGTAGGTTCCTTGGGGGAGTGCAGGCATTTCGGGCTCCGAAGCCCGCCTGATCCGTCGTTTTGTACTAGTGTTTTGTACCACTTTTCACCCTGAAACCCTTACTGCTTATGGAAATCAGGATGTTATAGCATTCTGGCGGAGAGGGCGGGATTCGAACCCGCGTTGGGATATTATCCCAAACACGCTTTCCAGGCGTGCGACTTAAACCACTCATCCACCTCTCCGTGGAAGCCGCGCATTCTAGCGGGTTCGGTTGCTCAGGGGAAGGGTTCCCGGGATCTTTTTCTGTAGTGGGCATTCGGGGCGCAGCGCGCCCGTTCATCCTCTTTGTTGAGAATGAGAACTGCACTCAGAGAAATGGCGGCTAGAATGCAGGGTAACTCAATCCCCATTTCTCGGTATTTTGCTCTGCTTTGCCCGGGCATGCCTGTAAAACAAGGTCTTCGTGATGATTAAGCTGAATCTCCACGATACGATTCTGGCCCTGACAAACTCACTCGATTACGTGGGTGTAGACGCGATGCAGCACGGCAAACGTGTTGGTCATATGGCTTCTCTCGTCGCTCACACGCTGGGGTGGTCGGAGGCGCGCTGCAGGCACATGTTGCATGCGGGCATGCTTCACGACTACGGCGTGTCCCATGTCAGGGAAGATCGCCATCTCAATGATTCGCTGGAGTGGGATGGTGCCGAGGCGCATTGCGTGCGGGGTGCGGCTTACCTTGAGGCATGTCCGGCGCTGTCCGGATTTCGCGACATCGTTCGGTACCACCACCGCAATTGGAGCGAACTGGCGGAGGTGTCGGGGCTCGCGCCCGACACGGCGCTTGAGGCCAACCTGATCTGTCTGGTTGATCGCGCCGATGTGCTGCTTACGCCTTATCTGAGTGGCGGCCACCTGCACAACAATATCGTGTGGGAGAGCCACCAGATCGTGGAGCGTCTCAGACCGCTGTCGGGGCATCAGTTTGCGCCTGTGCTGGTGGAGGCGTTTGCACGCACGGCGGCGTCCGAGGCGTTCTGGTTGTCGATGGAGCCCGGTTATCTGGACGAAGAACTGTCGTCGCGGTGCAAACAGGCATCGCCGGTACTGGTTGCGGTGCAGGATCTGCGTGAGCTGGCGGGGCTGATGGCGCGGGTGATCGACGCCAAGAGCCATTACACCGACGATCATTCGCGCCGGGTTGCCGCAATCAGCCGCCACCTTGCCGCGGCGATGGGGCGTCGCGGTGATGATCTCGTGATGATCGAGATTGCCGGACTGCTGCACGATGTCGGAAAACTCCGCGTGCCAGAGGACATCATCGCGAAGCCCGGTGCGCTGACCCGTGAGGAGCATGCGTGCATCACTCGTCACAGCTACGATACCTACCGCATCCTGCTGCAGCTCTTTCCGCAGACGCCTATTCCGAGGTGGGCCGGTGCTCACCACGAAAATCTGCTTGGAGAGGGCTATCCGTTCAGGCGTGATGCGAGCCAGATTGAACTCGAGTCCAGAATTCTCTCGGTCGCCGACATCTTTCAGGCCTTGCTGCAGGATCGGCCGTACCGTCCGCGACTTACGCTGGACGAGGTGATTCTGTGCATGACCTCGATGGTGGTCGAGGGGCGGCTGGACGGCGAGGTGCTGTCGGTGCTGATCCGCGAGCGGGAGGCGTGCCTGAGGCTGGCCTCGTCAGAGTTTCCGCTGCCTTCGTCCTGATCCGGGGCTAGTGCTTGCTCGCTTGCAGGTAGAGGTTCGCTTCGTTTGCGACGGCGACGAGTTCGTCGTGCAGGTCGTTGGGCAGGCTGGGGGGCACCGTTGCGGCCTGCTTGCAGGTGAGTTCGAGCGCGCTGGCAAGTTGCGCGCCCGTGTCTGCGTGAAGCTGCGCCAGGGTGCCGCGAAGTGAGTGTGCGATGCGCTGCAGACGAAGCGTGTCGGCCGGATCTGCCGCCGAGCGCAGTTCCTTGGCAACGTCGTTCTGCCACGAGATGAAGTAGGTCAGGACGTTTTGCACCACTTCCGGGCTGTCCATCAAGTCCTCGAGCATGGCCTTGGGGCTGAAGTGTTTGAACTTGCTGGAACGATGGGGCATGGTGGGTTCGCTCGCTCAGGATCGAAGTGCGCGCGGGGTGTCGGCGCTGCCGACCGCCTGCGCCATCGTGGTGAGGTTGACGGGTTTGATCAGGATGTCATCGAAGCCCGCATTCAGAAAACGGTCGCGTTCGTGCGGCATGGCATGCGCGGTGTAGGCGACGATATGCAGATCCGACCAGTCGGGATTGCCACGGATGCGCTCGCAGGCGCTGAGGCCGCTGATGCCAGGCATGGAAATGTCGAGCAGCATGGTGACCGGACGAACCGTGGTGAGGCGTGCCAGCATCGGCTCGGCGCCGTCGAATTCCTCGGTCGACCACCCAAGGCGCTTGAGTAGCGCGCTCGCCAGTTTCCTGTTGATGGAGTTGTCGTCGACGATGAAGGCGAGGGCGCTCATGCTGTTTCCTGGTCAGTGTTCAGGCTTGCGCGCGTTGGAATGGTTATCCGGAAGCACGATCCTACGCCTTCTTCCGAGTTTGCCTCAATACGTCCGCCCATCAGCCTGACCACATTCTTCGCCAGCGACAGCCCCAGGCCGGTTCCCGACTGGGTGCGGGTGAGGAAGTTTTCGGTGCGGTGGAAGGGTTCGAAGATGTGTTCAAGTTCGGCGGGCGCAATGCCGACGCCGCTGTCGCGGACGCTGAGAGTGACCCAGTCCGGCGTGGTTTCGAGGTTGAGCCATACATCGCCCGATGGCGTGAACTTGATCGCGTTCGACAGCAGGTTGTTCAGCACCTGGCGCAGTCGCAGCGGGTCGGCCTCGATCGGACACTGTGGCGGCAGCTCGGCATGCAGGCTTATCCCTTTGCCCGCTGCACTCATCGCATGCAGCGAGATCACGCTGCGCACGAGTTCGCAGAGGTCGATGGGTTCGGGGCGCATCTCAAGGCGCCCGGCCTCGATTGTCGCCAGATCGAGCAGGTCATTAAGGCGCTCGAGCAGCTGATGGCCGCTGTCGCGGATGATCTCGGCGTGGCTGCGCTGCTCTTCGTCCCGCAGTTCGACACTCAGAAGATCCGCAAATCCGATGATGCCGTTGAGGGGCGTGCGCAGCTCGTGCGACATGCCGGCAATGAATTCGGATTTCATCCGGCTGGCCTGTTCGGCGGTCTTGCGGGCTTCGTCGAGACGGGTAAATGAGGCCTGAACGGCATCGGCCATCTGGTTGAACGACTGTGCAAGCTGGGCCATCTCGTCGTGCCCCCGAACGTCCAGTCGATGTGCAAGGTCTCCCTCGCGAAAGCGCCGGATACCGGCCACCACGCGGGTGATGCGGCTCGACAGCAGGTTGGCCATCCAGATTGCGATCAGCACGACCGCCACGATCATCAAGGCGGTCGACAGCGACAGGCCAGTCGCCGTGCGCTGCAGACTGGACCGGATCTCGCTCACCAGGCTGTCGCGCTGCAGCGCCATGAGCGTGTCGGATTCGGCGGTCATCGCACCGATACGTTCGGCGGATGCGGTGGCGGCGCGGTGGAAGTCCTCGACATTGGCGCCGATGGTGATGAACCCGAAGCCGCGCGGCGAGTTGCCGAAACGCCCCGTGTAATAGGGGATGGCGGCTGCGGTCGTGAGCTTCTGCAAGCCGCTGAAAACGATGACGAAAGAGCCCGATCCGCCGTGCGCAGTGAGATCGTTCCAGCCCGAACACTGTGGCGAGAAGTTGAGGTAGCGGCAGTCCAGCGCAACAAGGCCGGAGGCCGTGGATTCTGGGTGGGGTTCGCGGCTGATGCGCTGGTCGCGGAAGGGGGGAATGTCGGCTGCGAATGCTTCCCATGGCAGACCGCTCTGTTTCCACTGCGCGTAGAGCTCGGTGTCGAGCCATGGCGCCGGCCGCTCGCCGGTCAGTGCGTCGTGGCCGGCGATGAAGTAGTCACGTGGGTGTGAAATGCTGCGGCCCAGGTGGTCCCACATGAAGGCGTAGTTTCCCGATGCCGGATCGGCAATCGTCGATCTGCGCTCGGGGGTAGGGCGCAGCGAATCGGTGAACGCCATCAGATGGGCATGGTCGAGGGCGAGGGTGACATAGCCGATGATCTGTCCGTTCCGTTCCACTGGCGTCGCCCACCGGATCAGGCCGCGAAATCGTTTGCCGACCGGGTTCTCGAGGCCGGCATAGCCGGAGTGCTCCGGTGCGAATGCCTGCCCTTTCCGAGCAGCCACTTCAGGCGTGTAGGGGCCGATCCAGTCTGTTCGGACCTGCTCGCCGACAACGTCCGAGACATGGATCTCGCCAGGCTTCAGTGCCTGCAGGTCGCGCCAGTACGTTTCGGCATGGAGGAAGGTGTGCTCGCGCTTGCTGACATCGCGCAGTTCGGTCGTGAGCAGGTCGGTCGCCGTGTCTGCGACGGCCTTCAGTTGCTCCTTGCCGTCGAGTCCGATGAAAGTGATCTCCAGGAATAGCGGACGTGTGCGCATGCGCCCGGTGACCTCGGGTTCGCGATAGTGGAAATTCGTGGCGTTATCGGGGAGCGGCGCACCGACTTGCGTGGGCGCGCGCGTGATCTGTTCGCTTGGCTCCCATGCGCGTCCGTCTGCCGTTGGCCGGTAAGGGCCATGCCCCTCAAACTCGCGCACATGGTTCGTGATGAAGCGGCGGTAGACGTCGGGCTGTGTCGGCAGGCTGGCTGCGCGCAGGACATCCTTGTCGCGATCGTAGAGGAAGCGGGCGACAAAGCGCGCGGTATTGGTTGTGAGCGTCTCGATTGCTTCGCGGGAGCGATCGTCCAGCGCCGCGATTGCATCGTCGATTGCGGTTCGGGCCATGCGCTGCTGGGTGTCGCGCATGGCGTCTGCCATGCTCTGTGCGCCGTCAGTGACCGACTGGCCGAGGTTGCGTGCGGCGGTCCAGGCGAACCACGCAAGCAGCAGCAGTGGGATGACCTTGATTGCGATGAAGATGCCGATCAGCTTGGCTCTGAGGCTGAAGCGCGCGAGCCACTCAGTCATGCGCAAACCCCGTGTCTGGGAAGCCGTGGGCCACTGGCCAGAACGCGCGTGCGGGTGCCAAACGTGAAGTCCCGGCCGCCGGGGTCAGGCTGGCGGCGGGCTGGTTACAGTCCGAAGGTTGCGCTGCCGGCGAATGCGTGCGATCTGTGCCTGAATGTAGCCGTGCAGCTCGCGGAAGGGAACCGGCTTTCCGTAAACGGTGACGTCGTCAGGCAGTCCACCCTCGGCGGCGATCTCCTCGGGTGACAGCACCGAGACGACCACAATGGGCAGATCCTGGGTCGCAGGATTGTCGCGCAGGCGACGAATCATCTGGAACCCGTCAAGGCCGCTCATCCTCAGGTCGGCAATCAGCAGGTCCGGCATGCTGCGCCCGACTTCCAGCAGTGCGTCGAGGCCGTTGCCGAACATCTGGATTTCGAGTGGCAGTCCCCACTTTGCCATCGTTTCGCGGTAGACGGTCTGCAGCAGCAGGTCGTCTTCGAGCACCATGATGCTCAGCTTGTCGCCGTGCGGGCGGGCAACCGGCGCGGCCGCTGCAGGCTGGGGGGTTACGTTCGAAAGCAGGGCATCAACCGAATCCTGCCTGATGCGGCGGTGACCCCCGGCCGTCTTCCAGGCGACCAGTTTGCCGTGCTCGACCATCTGTTGCACAGCACCCAGCGACAGGCCGAGTTGCCGCGCAGCTTGGGCCGTGCTGATGAACTCTGAAGGGTTGTCGGCTGAAGCCATAGTCGTTAATTGCCAATAACTGGAGTCAACGTCAAAAATAGCAGTTATTTGTGGCTGGCGCCAAGATAATATGACATTGTGCGTGAGTTTTTCGGCGTGGCCGAGGCTGCATCCCGTGCTAGCGTTAGCCTGCAAGTGATTGCCGCGATTCTGTTTTTTTCGCTTGTTCGCGGGGAGGCTTCTCACGGAAGCCATTGGAGACGGAATGGACGAGAACGCGCGTTTCGAGCCGATACTGGACCAGCCTGCTCTCGATGAGCTTCATCAGTTGCTGGGTGCAGATCTTTGCGACATTGCCGTACAGTTGACCGCACAGTTGCCCACCCAGTTTGACGATGTATGTGCCGCGTCGGCGGCAGGCGATTTTGTTGCGCTGAGAAGTGCGGCGCACAGCATCAAGGGCAGTGTGGGCAACATGGGGGGCGTGGCCCTTTCAAGGGCTGCCGCAGCGCTGGAGAAGGCTGCGATGCAGCACGACGCCCCACTTGTCGCACTGCTGATGGAGCAGATCCGGAGGCTGGTGCCGGAAACGCTGACTGCATTCGAGACCTTCATCCGCGAGCGTTGCGAGGGCTGACTGCGCCCGCCTGCCGGCCGCTCAGGCCGGGCGCTGGAAAGTGCGCACGAGGTCTTCAAAGTCGGCCGGGTTCATCGGCTTTCCGATCAGGTAGCCCTGAATCTCGCTGACGCCGAGCGCTTCGATGAAGTCGCACTGGCGCAGGGTCTCGATGCCCTCGGCAATGGTGGACAGCCCGAGCGTCTGCGCGATGGCGGTGATGGCGCGCACGATGGCGCGGTCGGCCCGGGCATCGGTGATCTGGGAGACGAAGGTGCGGTCGATCTTGATGATGTCGAGCGGAAAGCGGAGCAGATACTCGAGCGAGGAGTAGCCGATGCCGAAATCGTCGATGGCAATCCTGAATCCGGTTTCACGCAGCCGACGCAACAGGTCGATCGAGTGCTCTGGGTCCTGCATCGCCAGGCTTTCGGTGATTTCGAGTTCGATGAGTTTGGGGCTGGCGCCCGCATGCTCGCAGGCACCGGTGATGACGTCGAACAGCGCCGGATCGAGAAACTGACGCGCCGACAGGTTGATGCCGACTCGAATCCCAAGCCCGGCCTCGTCCCACTGCTGCGCCTGGCGACAGCCTTCCTTGAGCACCCACTGACCCACGGCTGAAATCAGGCCGATCTCCTCGAGCACCGGAATGAATTCCACCGGCGACATCAGACCGCGCTCGGGGTGTTGCCAGCGCAGCAGTGCCTCTGCGCCCACGATCTTTCCGACGCGCAGATCCATCTGCGGCTGATAGACGAGATGAAACTCATCCTTTTCGAGCGCACGGCGCAGTGCGCGTTCGATATCAAGTGCGGCAAGTGCGCTGTGCGAAGCCTGCTGGCTGGTCATCTCGACGGTTTTGCCCTGATGACGGGCCGCGCGCTGGGCCTCCTGTGCGAGGTTGATCAGCTGTTCGACATCGTGGCCGTGCACCGGGTAGAGGGCGATGCCGGCGGTCAGTGACAGAAAGGCCTCCTGCCCATCCACATGCATCGGATACTCAAGCGTTTCGAGGATCTGCTCAAGCCGGTGGCGCACCTCGTCTTCGCTTGCGCCCCGCAGCAGCACCGCGAACTCGTCGCCCCCGACGCGCGCCACTTCGCCACCCAGAAGCTCTACCTTCTTCAGGCGCTGCGCGACCTGAACCAGCAGCCGGTTGCCCGCTGCCTCGCCGAGCGCATCGTTGTGGCGGTGGAAGCGCGCGAGATCGATCCACGACACCAGCAGCACGCCGTCGTGGCTGCCCCGGACTTCTTCGAGCTCGGCCTCGAGCTTGTGGCCGAACAGGCGCCGGTTCCCGAGTCCGGTGAGGTCGTCGTGCATCGCCAGATAGTCCACCAGGGCTTCGGCGCGGCGACTGTCGGTAATGTTCTGGAATGCGCCAAACAGGCGGTTCGAGTCACTGCCCTCGACACCGCGCTCGCCGATCAGGCGAATGATGCGTTCTGCCTTGTCGGCCTGCAGGCGGAACTCGATGTCGAGGCGGCCTTCGCCGCGGCGGACGGCATCGAAGGCATTGCGGCAGCGTTCGCGGTCTTCGGGGACGATGCTCCGGATCAGCGCATCAATGCTTTCGGGCGCGCATTCCTTGGTGCCGAGCAGCTCGGGCGCACGTTCGGACCACGCGAGCTCATCGTCGCGGGGATCCCATTCCCAGAAGCCCAGGCCGGCAATCCGGGTGGCCGAGGACTGACGCAGGCGGTTCTGTCTGACCTCGCGAGCCAGTCGGCCGCCCCGCAGCGCATAGCGCAGGCGCTGGGTCAGCAGGGGCCAGCTGATGGGCTTGATGATGAAGTCTGTGGCACCGGCGTTGAACGCGGTGTCGATGGCGTCGATATCTTCTGCTGCGGTAAGGATGATGACCGGCGTGCCCTCGTCACCGTCGAGTTCGCGAATGCGACGACAGGCTTCGTGCCCGTCCATGACCGGCATCATGACGTCGAGCAGCACCAGTGCCGGCCGGCACTCGGCGAATGCAGCAACGCCCGCTGCGCCGTCTGCGGCCTCGACGATCTCGTATCCTTGCTTGCTCAGCACGCTGTGCAGCAGGCTGCGGGTTACCGGGTCGTCATCGACGACCAGTAATCTTGTTGTAGTCGGTTCGTTCATGCAGCGCCTCCGGGCGGACCTGCAACCCCGGACGTCGGACGAAAAACGGGTGGCAGGCCACGCGCCATTCTTGCGCAAATGCCGTTTGTCGATGTGAAGTGATTTCACTTCGACGTGCATTTTGTCCCGATGGCAACTTATTGACATCGTGCGGGCCGACACATTCGGGGTGATTTGACTCAGTTTGCCTGTCTGGTACAAATCGGCCTTGCCCGCGGGGCCGGTTTGTTGGAAATTAGGGGTTCACGCAATCTGTGCAGGACGCCCGATCATGTCTTCTTCACGCAACGTCCTTGGTGGCCCGCTGCTGGCCTGCAGTTACTCGCCGCTGACGGGCTTTTATCGCACGGGCTGCTGCGAAACCGGGCCCGACGACAGTGGCCTGCATCTCGTATGCACCCGTGTCACCGCTGACTTTCTCGCTTTTTCCACGGCTGCCGGCAACGACTTGTCGACGCCACGGCCCGAGTACCGCTTCGCCGGCCTGAAGCCGGGCGATCGCTGGTGTCTTTGTGCTCTGCGCTGGCTTGAGGCACTGGATGCGGGGGCAGCACCGCCCGTGGTGCTTGAGGCGACCAACGAGGCGGTGCTGGAACTGGTCGACCTCGATACGCTCAAGGCGCATGCCTATGGAGCGCGTACCGGGTCGGGAGGGTGAGTCAGCCCAGTGCCTGAAGGATAGCCGCGCCGATTGCCGTCGACGACTGTGCGCCCGACAGCGCGAGTTTGCGGTCGATGATGAAGAAGGGAACCCCGCTGATGCCCTGTTTCTGCACCTGTTCGGCCATGCGCCGCACGGAGGTCAGGTTTTCGCCCGACTCGAGATAGGCGAGCGTTCTCTCGCGGTTCTCGCCGCAGGCGGAAGCGATGTCCGCCAGCACTTCGGCGTCACCTATGTTTTTTCCCAGATTGAAGTGCGCCTCGAACACGCCGTCGGTCACCGCACGGATACGTTCCTGGCGGGCGCCGCGGGCCTGCAGTCCGTAGGTCAGGCGGTGGGCAAGCATGGTGTTCGGGCGGATCGCGATATGGTCGAAGTCGAAGTGAACGCCATCAGGCGCGCCGGCTTCGGCAACACGTGCGTGCAGGGCATCGACTTCGGCAGCGCTGCCGAACTTGGCTTCGAGGAAGGCGCGGTATGGCTCGCCGGAGGGGGGCGTGTTGGGGTTGAGGAAGTAGGGGAGCCAGTTGATACGGAAATCAAGGGTCTGGTGCTCGGAGCGCAGGCTTTCGATGGCCTTGTAGAGGCGCACCTTGCCGATATAGCACCAGGGGCAGACGAAATCGGAAACGAGGTCGATGTTTAGCAGCATTTTCAAGGCCCGTGCGGGCTCAAGGTGGATCAGACTCAACACGCTAGCACACGTCTGACGCACTGCGGTGGCGGTTTCGGCGGTGCGCTGACACGGCGCAACGTTTTTTCACAGTGCCGGGTGCTGACTCGGGGGAGGGTGATCGGTTATCATCGCGCTTTCCCGCAGCACAGTTCCCATGACTAAATACGTCTTCGTTACAGGCGGTGTCGTGTCCTCCTTGGGCAAAGGCATCGCAGCGGCTTCACTTGGTGCCATCCTCGAGTCCCGCGGCATCAAGGTTACCCACCTCAAGCTCGACCCCTACATCAACGTCGATCCGGGCACGATGAGCCCGTTCCAGCACGGTGAAGTCTTCGTGACCGAAGACGGTGCGGAGACCGACCTCGATCTCGGCCACTATGAGCGCTTTACGAGCGCCAAGATGGGGCGTCGCAACAACTTCACCACCGGGCAGATCTACGAGTCCGTGATCAAGAAGGAGCGTCGCGGCGAGTATCTGGGCAAGACGGTCCAGGTCATCCCGCACATCACCGACGAGATCAAGACCTATCTCAAGCGTGGCGCCGAAGGCGCAGACGTGGCGATCGTCGAAGTGGGCGGCACCGTGGGTGACATCGAGTCGCTGCCCTTCCTCGAGAGCATCCGCCAGATGGGCATCGAAGAAGGGCGCAATGCGGCCTGCTTCATCCATCTCACGCTGCTGCCCTACATCCCGACGGCGGGCGAGCTCAAGACCAAGCCGACCCAGCACTCGGTCAAGGAACTGCGCGAGATCGGCATCCAGCCCGACATCCTGCTGTGCCGTGCCGACCGTCCGGTGCCGGCCGACGAGCGCCGCAAGATCGCGCTGTTTTGCAACGTGATGCCGGAAGCCGTCATCGAGTGTCTCGACGCCGATTCGATCTACAAGATTCCGGGCATGCTGCACGAGCAGATGCTCGACGAGATCGTCTGCCACAAGCTCGGCATCCTGGCCCGTGCGGCCGATCTGCGCGTGTGGAGCAACCTCATCCGTGCGCTCGAGAATCCGAAGCAGAGCGTCGACGTGGCCTTCGTGGGCAAGTACGTCGATCTCACCGAGTCGTACAAGTCGCTGATCGAGGCGCTGAACCACGCCGGCATGCACACCGAGTCCAAGGTGAACATCCACTACCTCGACTCCGAGGATATCGAACGCGACGGTTGCGCTGCGCTCGAGAAGATGGACGCCATCCTGGTGCCCGGCGGCTTCGGCAAGCGCGGTACCGAGGGCAAGATTGCAGCCATTCGCTATGCGCGTGAGAACAAGGTGCCGTATCTGGGCATCTGTCTCGGCATGCAGCTGGCCGTGGTCGAATTCGCGCGTGACGTGGCCGGCATGGAAGGCGCACACTCGACCGAGTTCGAGCGCGATACCGCGTTCCCGGTGATCGGCCTGATTACCGAATGGAAGGATCGCACCGGCAAGCTCGAAAAGCGCAGTGCGGATTCCGACCTTGGCGGAACGATGCGCCTCGGCGGGCAGGTCTGCCAGCTCGGCGACGGTACCCTGGCACGCCAGATCTATGGCGCTGGCGAGATCATGGAGCGCCATCGTCACCGTTACGAGGTCAACAACACGCTGCTCGCCGGTCTCGAAGAGAAGGGCCTGATCGTCTCCGGTCGTGCGCCGGTCACCGATCTGTGCGAGATGGTCGAGCTGCCGGCGGATGTGCACCCGTGGTTCGTGGGCTGTCAGTTCCACCCCGAGTTTACCTCCAACCCGCGCAAGGGACACCCGCTGTTTACCGCCTACGTCAAGGCGGCGATCGAGCGCAAGCGTTCCAAGAACTGAAGGAGTACGGCATGCAGCTTTGCGGATTTGACGTCGGTATCGACAAGCCTTTCTTCCTGATCGCCGGGCCGTGCGTGATCGAATCGCGCGACATGGCGTTCGAGACCGCCGGGGCGCTGAAGGAGATCTGCGCCGAACTCGGCATCCCCTTCATCTACAAGTCTTCCTACGACAAGGCCAACCGCAGCTCGGGCACGTCTTATCGTGGCATGGGCATGGACAAGGGGCTGGAGATCCTGGCCGACGTCAAGAAGCAGCTCGGCGTGCCGGTGCTCACCGATGTGCATGCAATCGAAGAGGTCGCCGCCGTGGCGGCCGCTGTCGATGTGCTGCAGA
This sequence comes from Parazoarcus sp. PS-13 R2A, assembly GCF_057621855.1. Lineage (NCBI taxonomy): Bacteria > Pseudomonadati > Pseudomonadota > Betaproteobacteria > Rhodocyclales > Zoogloeaceae > Parazoarcus > Parazoarcus sp. PS-13 R2A. Next base: position 123,457 of record NZ_JBYEXN010000013.1, on the reverse strand, counting down.
CGCCCGCCTTCCTGTGCCGCCAGACCGACTTCATCCACGCCGTGGCTGCCTCGGGCAAGCCGGTCAATATCAAGAAGGGGCAGTTTCTGGCCCCCGGCGACATGAAGAACGTCGTCGACAAGGCCCGTGAGGCCAACGGCGGCGCAGACACCATCATGGTGTGCGAGCGCGGTGTGTCCTTCGGCTACAACAACCTCGTCTCCGACATGCGTTCGCTGGCGATCATGCGCGAAACCGGCTGCCCGGTCGTCTTCGATGCCACCCACTCGGTGCAGTTGCCGGGCGGGCAGGGCTCGGTGTCGGGTGGCCAGCGCGAGTTCGTGCCGGTGCTGGCGCGGGCGGCGGTTGCCGTTGGCGTGGCCGGCCTGTTCATGGAAAGCCACCCCGATCCGGCAAAGGCATTGTCCGACGGCCCCAACGCCTGGCCGCTGCCCAAGATGAAGGCACTGCTGGCCACGCTGAAGCAGATTGATGCGCTGGTCAAGGCCGGCCCCTTGCTCGAACAGACGCTCTGATGCGTGCGTTGCAGGCACAATGGTGCACTGCCGCAGTCGACATGACTCGTGGATACAGTGTCTAATTCGCGCCGCATGTGTCTGGTCGGGATACGACAGATTCAAAATCCGTAACTGAAACAGGAACGAAAATGAGTGCAATCGTTGATGTGATCGCCCGCGAAATTCTGGATTCCCGTGGCAATCCCACCGTCGAAGCCGACGTGCTGCTCGAATCCGGCGTCATGGGCCGGGCTGCAGTGCCGTCCGGCGCGTCGACCGGCTCGCGTGAAGCCATCGAACTGCGTGACGGTGACGCTGCGCGCTACCTCGGCAAGGGCGTGCTGCGCGCGGTCGAGAACGTCAATACCGAGATCGCTGAAGCCATCATCGGCCTCGACGCTGAAGAGCAGGCCTTCATCGATCGCACCCTGATCGAACTCGACGGCACCGAGAACAAGGGCCGCCTGGGCGCCAACGCCATGCTGGCGGTGTCGATGGCGGTGGCCAAGGCAGCTGCTGAAGAAGCCGGCTTGCCGCTGTACCGTTATTTCGGCGGTGCAAGCCCGATGGTGATGCCGGTGCCGATGATGAACGTCATCAACGGTGGCGAGCACGCCAACAACAGCCTGGACATCCAGGAATGCATGATCATGCCGGTGAGCATGACCAGCTTCCGCGAAGCCCTGCGCTGTGGCGCAGAGATCTTCCATCACCTGAAGAAGATCACCGACAAGAAGGGCTATCCCACGACCGTGGGTGACGAGGGTGGCTTTGCGCCCAACGTGTCCGGTACCGAAGAAGCGCTCAACCTGATCCAGGAAGCCATCATCGCCGCCGGCTACGAGCCGGGTCGTGACGTGCTGCTGGCACTCGACTGCGCTGCCTCCGAGTTCTACAAGGATGGCAAGTACGAGCTCAAGGGCGAAGGCCTGTCGCTGACCGCCGAAGGCTTCACCGACTACCTGGCAACCCTGTGCGACAAGTTCCCGATCGTGTCGATCGAGGACGCGATGGCCGAGGGCGACTGGGCCGGCTGGAAGCACCTGACCGAGCGTCTGGGCAAGAAGGTCCAGCTCGTGGGTGACGACCTGTTCGTGACCAACACCCGCATTCTTGCCGAAGGTATTGAGCAGGGCGTGGCCAACTCGATCCTGATCAAGATCAACCAGATCGGTACGCTGACCGAAACCTTTGCTGCCGTCGAAATGGCAAAGCTGGCGGGTTACACCGCAGTGATCTCGCACCGTTCGGGTGAAACCGACGACTCCACCATCGCCGACATCGCCGTCGGCCTGCGTGCGATGCAGATCAAGACCGGCTCGCTGTCGCGTTCGGACCGCATCTCCAAGTACAACCAGCTGCTGCGCATCGAGGAAGATCTCGGTGATACCGCCAGCTACCCGGGCACGCGCGCGTTCTACAATCTGCGCTGATCCGGCTGACGCGGCTGCGGCCGCGTTGATCCAGAGGAAAGGCCGACGGATAATCCGCCGGCCTTTTGTCTATTCCATGAATGTTGTTCTTGGCGCCTGATGTCGACATGCGTTGGCCTGTAATGATTCTTGCCGTATTGGTCGTCGTGCTCCAGTACCCGCTCTGGCTGGGTAAGGGCGGGTGGCTGCGCGTATGGGACGTCGACCGGCAGCTGCAGGCGCAGCGCGACGAGAACTACCGCCTCGAGCAGCGCAATGCCAGCCTCGAGGAAGAGGTGCGCGACCTCAAGTCGGGCAACGATGCCATCGAAGAGCGCGCGCGCTACGAACTCGGCCTCACGCGCGAGGGCGAGATTTTCGTGCAGATCCCCCAGAAAGCGACGAACCGGCCGGAGCCGGTTCAGTAATCAGGCGTGGTGCTGCGGGGCGTTACAGCAGTTCGGTGATCGACGCCCGCTGCTCGAGTTCGTGCTCGAACGCAACCATTTCGGTGCCGAGTGCGTCGCGTGCCGACACCATGCCGATGGGGCGGTCGCCCTTTACCACCGGGACGTGCCGGAAGCCCCCTTCAAACATCAGATGCATGGCATGCCCAAGCGGTTGCTCGGCCTCGATGGTCTGCAGCGTGGTGGTCATCACATCACCCAGTATCGTGCGGGTCGGGTCCAGCCCTGCAGCAAGCACCCGGTTCAGCGCATCGCGTTCGGTAAAGAGGCCTGTCAGGCGCTCATCCTCCACGACCATGATGGCGCCAACCCGTGCCTGCGCCATCTTCTTGCTGGCTTCAAACACGGTCAGCGACCTGGCCGCGGTTACCACCGTCTGACCCTTGATTACGTCTCCCACCTTTCTCATCGGCATTCTGGTGTCTCCTCCGTTATGGTTTCTGCAGCTTATTCACCTTAGGTTTCAGTGCAGCGACATTCAAGAAAGACGGGAAACCCCCTGCTGCCGGTCAGCTGCTTTCGAGCAGACTGCGCGCGCCGTCGATGCGCGGGGCAAAGTAGCGGTTGTCGAGCCGCTCGACCCGCACCACGCCACGACTCGAGGGTGCGTGGACGAACTTGCCGTCGCCGATATAGATGCCCATGTGTGAGTGGCGCTTCTTCTGCGTATTGAAGAACACCAGATCGCCTGGCTGCAGTTCGGACGGGTCGATGGGCCGGGTCCGGTCCGCGATGCTTGCGGCGTTGTGGGGTAGTTTGCGCCCACTGATCTGTTCGACGATGTAGCTCACCATGCCGCTGCAATCGAGGCCAGCGTCGGGATTTCGACCGCCAAAGCGGTAGCCGGTGTCGAGCAGGCCGAGGGCATAGAGGACCAGCTCCTGAGTCTGTGCCGAGTTGTCGAGCGCGAAGTAATCGCGGTCGGGCGTTTGCGGTGCGGTCTGCGGCAGGGATGAGACCGGTGCGGAAGTCGGCGTGGTGCTGCAGCCGGCAAGCACCGACAGCGCAAGTGCCAGCGTGAACGAAAGCGTCCGCCCGACACTGGGTGGGGCGGACGTGCAGGCATCAAGCGCTAGCGGAGCGCCGCGTGCAGCGCTGATGTGAGCGGTATGGGGGCAGGTCGGCATGCGCTGAAAGATAGGCGATCAGCGCAGACGCGTCCACCCCTGCGGGGTTTTCAGTCTAGTCCAGCAGTTCGATACTGCCGCTGACCGTGACGGATACCTCGCTTTCACCGCCCTCGATCGGCGCCGGGGCGGCTTCGGCCATCATCGCAGCCCCGCGCATCTTGGCGAAAACAGGCGGACGATAGCCCGATTCAGACACGTTGAGACGATGAACCCGGTAACGCTTGCCCAGGGTGCTGGCGATCAGCGTGGCGCGCTGCTCAAAACTGCGCAGCGCATCGACGGTGGCCTCGTCTGCCGCTTTTCGCCGCGTTTCCGGCGCTGGCTGCAGCGTGATCTGCGAGACTGCGAGGTCGCGCTGCAGCGTGCCCACCAGTTCGGACAGGGCCGCACTGTTCCGGCTCTCGAGCCGGATCTCCGAACGCATGCGCCAGGCTTCGATCTTGCCGCCGCCCTTGGCGTACACAGGCCAGGTCGAGGTGCCTGCCGACTGGGTCTTGATGTCCGCGTAGCGGCGACTGGTCTCCAGCGCAGCAGCGATGCTGCGATTGACCTGGCGTGCGACGGCGGCTGCATCAGGGCCGGACTGCTCGGCATAGAGCTGGGCGATGCCGAGGTCGTTGGTGGCCGCCTGGCTGGCTTCGGCCGACAGTTCGACGGTACGCAGCGGCGGCGTGTCATCGCTGGCGGCGGTGGCGGATAGCGCTGTCACGGCGAGGAAGGCTGCAAGCAACGGGCGGGCTGTACGCATGAGGGCTCCATGTGAAGGGGAGGAGCGCAATGTATACCGCATCGTCGCCTCCGCGCGGGTATGCAGGTGTAAATGACAGCGGTAAATGCGTGTGGCTTCCTGCGCAGCCGTCTTGACCCGTGGCGGGGCGGTGGGCATGCTTGCGCGTCCTTGTACTGCACCCACCCCCATGAATCGCGATCGTCTCGTCGGTGTCCTGCTTGTCGCGCTGTCGGCTACCGCATTTGGCGCCATGGCGATCTTCGCCCGCTATGCCTACGCAGACGGTGCCGGGCCGGTCGCGGTGCTGTTTCTGCGCTTTCTGCTGGCCGGCACCGTCCTCGCTGTGAGCATGCTCATTACTCGCCGGCGCTGGCCACGGGGGCGCAATCTGCTCGTGCTCGGGGCGATGGGCGGGCTGTTCTATGTGGGGCAGTCGCTCAGCTTCTTTACCGCACTCAATCACGCCGCAGCCGGTCTCGTTGCGCTGCTGCTCTACCTGTATCCGTTTCTGGTTACGGTACTCGGGGCGCTTCTGCTGCGGCGGCGCCTGACCGTCGCACGCATGTGTGCGGTGCTGCTTGCACTGGTCGGGACCGCGTTGACGCTAGGCGGCCATTTGTCGGGCGAACCGCTTGGTATCGCGCTCGGCTTGCTGGCGGCGCTGATCTATTCCGTCTACTTCCTCGTCGGAAGTCTGGTGCTCGACCGCGAAGACCCGATCGCTTCCGCAACGGTCGTCATGCTTGCGGCCGCAATCGTTTTCGGGGGCATTGCCGTGGCGTTCCCGACGCCCTTTCCGGCGACGCTTTCAGGTTGGCTGGCGGTGGGTGCGATCGCGGTGGTGTCGACCGTCGTTGCAATGGTCAGCCTCTTTGCCGGCATCCGCCGCCTGGGCGCTGCGGACGCAGCGACCCTGTCCACCCTCGAACCGGTGGTTACCGTGCTGCTTGCAGCGGTGTTTCTGGCGGAGCCGCTGCAAGCCAATCAGCTGCTTGGCGGCGCCGTCATTCTTTCAGCGGTGATCTGGCTGACGCGCGCCGAAGCATCTCCTGCAGCGGACGCGACGGCGCAAGCGCCTCAACCAGCGGCAGAGGGCTCTACCGGGCGCAGCTCGGCCTTGTAGAGCTGCGCGTTTTCGACATAGTGGCGTGCATTCGCGCGCAGCCCGGCGATATCGGCGTCACTCAGCTCGCGGATGACGCGGCCGGGCGAACCCACGACCAGTGAGCGGTCCGGAATCACCTTGCCTTCCGGAATCAGCGCGTTGGCGCCAATGATGCAGTCCTTGCCGACGACTGCGTTGTTCAGCACCACCGCGTTGATGCCGATCAGGCTGCCGTCGCCAATGTTGCAACCATGCAGCATCACCATGTGTCCGACGGTGACGTTGGCGCCAATCGTCAGCGGCACGCCGTCATCGTTGTGAAGCACGGAGCCGTCCTGAATATTGGTGTTGTCGCCGATCACGATCGGATCGTTGTCACCGCGGATGACCACGTTGTACCAGATGTTCACATTCTGCCCGGTCTCTACCGAACCGATTACCGTGGCGTTGTGTGCGATCCAGGTGCCTTCACCCAGGCGGGGCGTGCGATCGCCCAAGGCGTAAATGCTCATTCAGATTCTCGCTATCCTGTTGCTGCGGCGGGCCGCTTAGGGGGCGTTGATCATAGCAACTGGAGGGGAGGCTGTGGGTATCTCAAGCAGGTGAATGCCGTGCCGCAATGGGCCATGAAAATAAGTTCGTTCGGGTGCTTGCGCTCCAGTATCAGTAGATGCATAATTCGCGCCCTGCGTTGGACGGACAGCACGAAAGTCTTCCAGTGAAAACGGAAGTTTTCAAAAAAACGCAAAAGAAGTTGACAAACGTTAGAAATGCTCTAAAATGTCGCTTCTCTGCTGCAAGGCAGTGAGTAAAAAGCAGTACGAAGCGCCCGTAGCTCATCTGGATAGAGTACTTGGCTACGAACCAAGGGGTAGGAGGTTCGAATCCTTCCGGGCGCGCCAAATATTCAAGCAGAAAGCCAATCCTCCGGGGTTGGCTTTTTGCTTTTGTGCGTTTGAGTCAGCGTGTTGCGTGCGCGCAGATTTTCCGATGCCTGGCGTATTGATCCGTCTGTTTGCTCTCTGTATTCCGGCTTGAGTGCTGTGCGGGCTGTTCTGCTGCGTGCGTGTGCCCCGTTTCCGGGTCGGCAGGCGAGGGCGGTCGCGACGACTGCAGCTGCGATCGCCTCCCCTTGATGCAACAGCAGGATCTCTCAGGCGGGATCTGCTGGCAGCTTCTTCAAGCGCAGAACGATGGCGAGCAGGAGCAGCAGGCAGAGCCCGAGAACGGCTGCGATCCCGTTCCAGCGCCCGAGACTCCAGGCGAAGCCGGACAGGCTGCCGATGAGGCTGGCGCCGAGGTAGTAGAACGTAAGGTAGATGGCGGTGGCGAGTCCGCGGCGCTCCTGGCCCCGGCGGGCGACCCAGCCGCTCGAGATTGAATGGGTGGCGAAGAAGCCGAAGGTGAAGATGGCGACGCCGGCGATGAGCAGGACTAGTGCGTCGCTGAGCGTGAGCAGAAGTCCGCTGATCATGATCATCACCACGACCCACTGCACCTTGCGGCGCCCGAAACGGTCCGTGAGCTGTCCGGCAAAGGCCGATGCCCACGAACCGACAACGTAGAGCAGAAAGATTGCGCCGATTGCGGTCTGGCTGAGATTGAACGGGGCTTCGAGCAGCCTGAAGCCGAGATAGTTATACACGCCAATGAACACGCCCATCGCGAGCAGGGCGGTGAGAAACAGCCACGGCAGGCCTGCGTCGCGGCTGATGTGGCGGGCGTCGTCGATGATGCGCGAGATCGAGGCGGCGCGCGCCTGGAAGTGGCGCGAGGGTGGCAGCCGGTACCAGAACACGGCGGCGGACACGATGCCAAGCACCCCGAGCATGAGCAGCGCGATGCGCCAGCTGCCGATGTCGGTCAGCAACGCGGACAGGACTCTGCCGCTCATGCCGCCCAGCGCATTGCCTGCGATGTACAGCCCCATTGCCTTGCCCTGCGCGCGCGGCGAGACCTCTTCGCCGATGTAGGCCATGGCTGCGGCAGGCAATCCTGCAAGGCTGGCGCCGAGCAGTGCCCTCAGGATCAGCAGCTGGCTGAAGTCATTGACCGTAGCGCACGCGAGCGCAATCAGCGCAGCCAGGGCCAGCGAAACCTTCATCACCTTTTCGCGCCCGCTGCGGTCGGCGAGGACACTTGCCGGAATCAGCATCAGCGCGAGTGCGGCAGTGCCGGCGGAAACGCTGAGACTGGCGCTTGCAGGGCCGATGCCGAACTCGCTGCTGAGCAGGGGGAGCAGCGGCTGGGTGGCGTAGAGCATGGCGAAGGTCGCAAAACCGCCGACGAACATTGCCTGGTTGGCGCGCTTGAATGCTTCGGAACCGGATTCGAGTTTCTCTGTGGTTGGTGGGTGAGGCACGTCTGATCTGTCCGGTTGAGGTGTTGTTCGATGGCCGATCTTAGGTTGTGCCCACTTCGCCAGTCCAATATATTCGATCGGTCTTATTCATATACAGAAGATATCAATGGAGCTGCGGCATCTACGTTACTTCGTTGCGGTCGCCGAGGAGCTGAGCTTCACCCGGGCTGCCGAGCGTCTGCATATCGGCCAGCCGCCCTTGTCGATGCAGATTCGCGACCTGGAGGCCGAGCTCGGCGTTCTCCTGTTCGAGCGCACCCGGCGCAAGGTCATGCTGACCCAGGCCGGCGCGCGTTTCCTGGTGCGTGCCCGGAGCATTCTGTCGGCCGCAGTCGAGGCGTCGGAGGAGATGCGCAGGGTGGCGAGCGGCGAGGCGGGGGAGTTGCGAATCGGGTTTACGTCGTCCTTGCCATATACAAATACCCTGCCTGACGTGCTCTACGCCTACCGGCGCCGCTACCCCAACGTTCATCTGCAGTTGCGAGAGATGTTCTCTGCCGAGCAGTTCGATGCCATTGCCCGCGGCAGCCTCGATATCGGATTGGTCCGTACGGGGGCACCGAGCGGGCAGGGTGGTATTGCCGTGCGGGAGATCGGGCGCGACCCGTTGCGCATTGTCATCAACGCGGCGCATCCACTGGCGGGGGTGGCTGCAGTGCACTTTGCCGACCTCAGAGATGAGGATTTCATTACCTTTCCGACGGACACGGGCACCGGTTTGCCCATGATTCTGCGAGGCTTGTGCAGGGCGGCAGGCTTCGAGCCGCGGGTGGTCCAGCTTGCACGCGAGGCCACGACGCAGATCGGCCTCGTTGCGGCGGGTCTTGGTCTCGCGCTGCTGCCGGCGCCGCTGGAGTGTGTGCGCATTCCACGCGTACGCTACCTCCCTATTGCGGGTGATGGCGCCTTTTTTCCGGTGGCAGTCGCGCACCAGGACGGTGAGCCGAGCCCGTTGCTGCGCGGGTTTCTGAAGGTGCTGGATGAGGTGACAGGCGCAGCCGGCGGCGCGTTGCAGGAGTATCCTTCGTCAACGCCCCAATTTTCAACGTCCGGAGATTTGCCATGAGAACGGCTTACACCACACCCTCGGCCACGTTTGAGGCCCTTTCATCTGCATGGCTTTCGGCCTGTGCGCAGCCGTGGACTGCCTGGCAGGGCTGGTCCCAGTTGATGGGCAGTCAATGGCAGCAGTGGTTGAAAACGGTGGGGTCGGTGCCAAACGTGTGGCTGCCTGCACTGGCAGCCGAGCGCAGAGGCCAGCCACCAGCGATCGATTTCTTTCTGCCGTGGTTGCCGCGTGGCGAGAGCAGCGTGGTGCCGCTGGATGTTCACGGTGCAGAAACCGCGATGCGACTGATGATGCGGGCTGCCCTTCCGCTGTTCGGTGCTGCAGCAGGAACCAGCACGGAGGCAGAGGGCGTCAAGGTCGAACCGGTTCGCGAGAAAGGGCCGGCGCGCATGCTGGATCTCGTTGCGCGCACATCGAATGTTGTCGATGCCGAGGTGGTGAGCCCGAAGCCTGCTGCACCGGTCGAGGCACCCAAGGCAGCGTCATCGCGCACCACACGCGCAAAGCCGGCGGCTAGGAAGCCTGCTGCTGCGGCGAAGACCACGGCGGCGAAGACCACGGCAGCGAAGACCACGGCAGCGAAGACCACCGCAGCGAAGACCACCGCAGCGAAGACTGCCTCAGCCAAGCCTGCAGCGGCGAAGCCCGCGCCAGCGCCTGTGACCGCTGGCGAAGTCAAGGCCAAGGCGGCGCCGCGCCGTGTGCGCAAACCGGCCGCTCCGCCGGCAGACAAGGCTTGATGCTCGGCCTGATGTGACTGACGTAATGGCCTTGCCGCGTCGAACAGGCGCGGCAAGGCGTATTGCCCGGGACTAGAAGAAGCGCTCTGCGATTTCTTCCGAAAGCGGCATGCCGGTGCTGCGTGCGCGCTGCAGCAACTCCCAGTAGTAGCGGTAGGAGGCGCGGTCGTGCAGACGGCCGTTGTGCTGGATGGGCCCCCAGGATGCGTTCTGGGCTCCGCTCAGGATTTCTCCGGCTTCTTCCACCTCGGAAAAGTCCGGACGCATGGCTTCCACAATCGGTTGAATCTGGTTGGGGTGGATGCTCCACATGCGGAGATAGCCGAACTCCTTGCGCGCGCGCGTCGCGTCTGCACGGATGACGGCAAGGTCCTTGAGTTCAGTTGTAACGTTATGTGACGGCACAACGCCGTTCGCCAGTGCTGCGGCCGAAATTTCCGTCTTTGCGCGCACGACCAGGGGGTGTTCAAACTGCCCCGGGCTCTTCATTGCCGACCCCGGAATGGCGCCGTGGTGGCCGGAAACGAAGTCCATCAGCCCGAAGTCGATCGATTCGACGCCGTCGAGTGCTGCAATTTCCCATGCTTCGCGCAACGCGCCGTGGGTTTCGATCAGGACGTGTACCGGTAATGCATGACTCAGGCCGGCGGTCTGTTCGATGCGACGCAGTTCGGCGATCTGGGCTGCGGTATCTGCGGCCGATCGCACTTTGGGCAGGGTGATGAATGCAAGTTGCTTTCCTGCCTGCCCGACCAGAATCTCGAGGTCGCGCTGCCAGTGTGCATGGGTGATGTCGTGGATGCGCGCACCGATGCGCCCGAAGCGGTTTTCCTTGCTCATCACCAGGCTCGCGACCATCGCGGCGTGTTCGGCTTCGGCGCCGGCGCGCGCACCGTCTTCGCAGTCACCGGTGATGTCGAAGATCGGGCCGAGCTGATGCTGCAGTGTCATTGCCTTGCCGATCATCTTCTCGGATCCGGCGTAGTGATCCACTGCGGGCAGATTGGGGAAAGATTTTTCGCCGGCGAAGAGGATGTCGCGCGGGTGAGTGGTGCAGCTTGCTGTCATGAGCGTTTCCCTTGAGAACCGGGCGCAAGCATAGCAGCAGGGGGGGAAACGAAGAAGGCGCGCAACCCTGGGGTGCGCGCCTTCGAGCGATCTGCCGGACTGATGCCCGGCAGCTGATTGCGAATGCTCAGCCGAGCAGATCCTTCACGCCTTCGCGCTCTTCGAGCAGCTCGTTCAGCGTGTGGGTCATGCGCTCGCGCGAGAATGCGTCGATCTCGAGGCCCTGGACGATCTTGTACTCGCCATTCTCGGTCGTGACCGGGAAGCCGTAGATGATGCCTTCCGGGATACCGTAGGAGCCGTCGGACGGAACGCCCATGGTGACCCATTCGCCGTTCGAACCCAGCACCCAGTCGTGGATGTGGTCGATGGCTGCGTTGGCAGCCGAAGCGGCGGAGGACAGGCCACGTGCCTCGATGATGGCGGCGCCGCGCTTGCCAACGGTGGGCAGGAACACATCGCGGTTCCATGCTTCGTCGTTGATCATGCCCTTCACGTTGTCGCCATTGGAGGTGACGAAGCGATAGTCAGCGTACATAGTGGGCGAGTGGTTGCCCCACACGACCAGGCTCTTCAGGCTGGCAACGTCACGACCGGACTTGGAGGCCAGTTGCGACAGTGCGCGGTTGTGGTCCAGACGCAGCATGCCGGTGAAGTTCTTGGCCGGAACGCGACCGAACTTCTGGGCCACTTCCTTGGCGATGTATGCGTTGGTGTTGCAGGGGTTGCCGACAACCAGCACCTTGCAGTCGGGGTCGGCGTACTGGCCGATCGCTGCGCCCTGAACGGTGAAGATCTTGGCGTTTTCGGTCAGCAGGTCCTTGCGCTCCATGCCGGGGCCGCGCGGACGGGCACCCACGAGCAGGGCAACCTTGGCGTCCTTGAAGGCAACGTTGGGGTCGTCCGTGGCGATCATGCCAGCGAGCAGCGGGAATGCGCAGTCTTCGAGTTCCATCATCACGCCCTTGACCGCCTTCTGGGCCTGGGGCAGATCGAGCAGTTGCAGGATGACGGGTTGGTCCTTGCCCAGCATTTCGCCACTGGCGATGCGGAACAGCAGGCTGTAGCCGATCTGGCCGGCGGCGCCGGTGACTGCAACGCGTACGGGGGCTTTGCTCATGTGTGTACTCCCTCAAAACAAGACGGTCTGGGTGAATTGTTCGTGCTCTCGACGCAACCCCCGGTGGCGGGAATACGCATCAATGTGCGTCGCTCTGGCGGCAATTTCGAGGCGCGGAAATCTTAGGATCATCTGCCTGCGCTGTCAAATCGTGTCTTTTATCTTATATAAGACATATGATGACCCATAGACGCATGAAAAATTTTGTGCTGAAATACACGGATGGCTCAGGAATCCCCCACATTCAGCCCTCTTTACCGCCAGATCAAGACCCTGATTCTTCAGGCGCTTGAGGCGGGGGAATGGCGTCCGGGGCAGGCGATTCCCAGCGAACAGGAACTTGCCGCACGCTTCGGCGTGTCCCAGGGTACGGTGCGCAAGGCGATCGACGAGATTGCCGGCGATAACCTTCTGGTACGAAAGCAGGGCAAGGGTACCTATGTTGCCTCCCACAACGACCCGCGAGCCTTGTTCCGGTTTCTGCGACTGGTGCCCATCGATGGTGATCTGTCCCATCCGAAAAGCGTGCCGCTCGATTGCTGGCGTGCAAAGGCCGGTCAGGAAGCATCCCGCATGCTCGCGATCGAACTCGGTGCACCAATCATCATTCTGCGCCGACTGCTCAAGTTTGCGAACAAACCTGTGGTGGTTGACGAGATTTATTTGCCGGGCGAACTCTTTCAGGGCCTGAGTTTCGAAACGCTTCAGGATTGGCATGGTTCGCTCTACTCGCTGCTTGAGAGCCGTTTCGGCTCTCGCATGATCCGGGCTCAGGAGCGCATCAGGGCGGTCGCGGCCGATCGCTCCACCAGCGAAGCATTGAAAGTTGCAGAGGGTACCCCTTTGCTGTCGGTCGAACGGGTGACCTACACGTACGGCGACAAGCCGGTGGAATGGCGTCGTGGTTTGTACTCGACGGCGGAGCATTACTATCTGAATGAGCTGAATTGATGCGGTCAAACGCCGCAATGACGGGTGTTTCATCGCTATAATCTCAAGCTTTTGGGAGTCTGCGGCGGATTTTCGCCGCGCATGTTGAGGGGAGTCTTCATGTCAGAAGTGACAGTGCGCAAACAGAGGCCGAAACACTTGGCCATCAATGAAATCCGGCTGCCTTTGCCGGGTTTCGTATCGATCCTTCATCGGGTCAGCGGGGCAGGCTTGTTTCTGATGTTGCCCTTCCTGCTTTATCTGCTCGATCGCAGTCTGGGTTCGGCAGAGTCGTTTGAAGTGTTCTCGGCAGTGGTGTCGCATCCGCTTGCCAAACTGTTGCTTCTGGGTCTGCTGTGGGCCTACCTGCATCATTTCTGTGCAGGCATCCGCTTCCTCCTGCTGGATATGCACAAGGGTGTCGAGCTTCAGGCCGCCCGCAGTTCTGCACGGATTGTTCTGATTGTGAGCCTCGTGCTCACCGTGATCATCGGGGTGACACTATGGTGAAGCGTCAAGTCGTTGGCGCGCACTACGGTCTGAAGGACTGGATTGCGCAACGCGGTACCGCCGTCTTTATGGCGATCTATACCGTCATCTTTGCATTCTCTGCGCTCATGCTGCCCGAGTTGAGCTACGAAGCCTGGTCCGGGATGTTTTCGGGCGGACTGTTCAAGTTCCTGAGCTTCCTGTTCTTCCTCTCGGTGTTCTATCACGCATGGATCGGCGTTCGTGACATCTGGATGGACTATGTCAAGCCGACCGGTGCGCGTCTTGCTCTGCACCTGGTTACTCTCTTTCTGCTCGTCGGCTATGCCGGATGGGCAGCCCAGATTCTTTGGAGGCTGTAAGCGTGAACGTCGCGAAGCGTACCTTTGATGCGGTCATTGTCGGCGCCGGTGGTGCCGGTCTGCGGGCAGCCCTGCAACTTTCCGAAGCCGGCATGAAGACGGCTGTTCTGAGCAAGGTTTTCCCGACCCGCTCGCATACCGTGGCTGCACAGGGCGGTGTTGCTGCATCGCTCGGCAATTCGACCGAAGACAACTGGCACTGGCACATGTACGACACCGTCAAGGGGTCGGACTGGCTGGGTGACCAGGATGCCATCGAATTCATGTGCAAGAAGGCAAACGAGGTCGTGATCGAGCTCGAGCACTACGGCATGCCTTTCGACCGTACCGACAACGGCAAGATCTATCAGCGTCCGTTCGGCGGCCACTCGATGAACTACGGCCAGGCGCCGGTGATGCGCTCCTGTGCTGCTGCCGACCGTACCGGTCATGCCATGCTGCATGCGCTGTATCAGCGCAACGTGCGTGCCAACACCCAGTTCTTCGTCGAATGGATGGCGCTCGACCTGATCCGCAACGAGAACGGCGACGTGCTCGGCGTGACGGCGATGGAGATGGAAACCGGCGAAGTCACGATTTTCCACGCCAAGGCGACGATTTTCGCCACGGGCGGCGCCGGTCGTATCTACCACTCTTCGACCAATGCCTTCATCAACACCGGTGACGGTGTCGGTATGGCGGCGCGTGCCGGCATTCCGCTCGAAGACATGGAGTTCTGGCAGTTCCACCCGACCGGCGTGGCCGGTGCGGGCGTGCTGATCACCGAAGGTGTGCGTGGCGAAGGCGGCATTCTGCGTAATGCTTCCGGCGAGCGCTTCATGGAGCGCTATGCGCCCAACCTGAAGGATCTGGCTTCGCGTGACGTGGTTTCGCGTGCGATGACCACCGAGATCAACGAAGGTCGCGGCTGCGGTCCGGACAAGGACCACGTCCTGCTCGACATCACCCACCTGGCACCCGAGAACATCATGAAGCGCCTGCCGGGCATTCGTGAGATCGCGATCCAGTTCGCCGGTGTTGACCCGATCAAGGCGCCGATTCCTGTCGTGCCGACCTGCCACTACCAGATGGGCGGTATTCCGACCAACTACAAGGGTCAGGTCGTGGTGCCGAAGGATGGCAATCCCAACACGCCGATCGTCGGTTTCTACGCCGCTGGCGAATGTGCCTGTGCTTCGGTGCACGGTGCAAACCGACTGGGTACCAACTCGCTGCTCGACCTTCTGGTCTTCGGCAAGTCGGCCGGCGAGACCGTGGTCGAGGACTTCCAGTCCGGCAACCTCAGCCTCAAGCCGCTGCCTGCGGATGCCGCTGACGTCTCGCTTGCCCGTCTGGCCCGTCTGGAAAACCAGACCGGTGGCGAGAGCGTGTTCGACGTCGGTCTGGAAATGCGCCGTACCATGCAGAAGCATGCCGGTGTGTTCCGCTTCGACAACCTGCTCAAGGAAGGCGTGACGAAGATGGCCGAAGTGGCGGAGCGCGCCAAGCGGACCGAAATCGCGGACAAGTCCAAGGTGTGGAACATCGCCCGCATGGAAGCGCTCGAACTCGACAACCTGATCGAAGTCGCCCGCGCAACCATCGTTTCGGCCGAGGCACGCAAGG
Organism: Parazoarcus sp. PS-13 R2A; assembly: GCF_057621855.1. Classification (NCBI taxonomy): domain Bacteria; kingdom Pseudomonadati; phylum Pseudomonadota; class Betaproteobacteria; order Rhodocyclales; family Zoogloeaceae; genus Parazoarcus; species Parazoarcus sp. PS-13 R2A. The sequence continues at coordinate 108,371 of NZ_JBYEXN010000013.1, read as the reverse complement.
AATCCCGCGGTGCGCACGTCCGTGACGATGCCCCGGACACGGCTGAGAACCCCAACGGTCGTGACGACGAGAACTGGCTGAAGCACACGCTGTGGTACAGCGAAGGCAACCGTCTCGACTACAAGCCGGTCAACCTCAAGCCGATGTCGGACGACGTCAAGGCGATTGCGCTTGCCAAGCGTACCTACTAACGGCTCGGGAGAATATTCGATATGAGCAAACGTAGCGTTTCATTCAAGATCTATCGTTACGACCCGGATCGTGACGAAAAGCCCTACATGCAGGACATCACCGTAGAGCTCGAGCCGTCCGACAAGAAGCTGCTCGACGCGCTGGTGCGCCTGCGTGCGAAGGACGATTCGATGTCGTTCCGTCGTTCCTGCCGCGAAGGCGTGTGCGGTTCCGACGCAATGAACATCAACGGCAAGAACGGTCTGGCCTGCCTGACCGACGTCGACAGCCTGGCCCAGCCGATCACGCTGCGTCCGCTGCCGGGTCTGCCGGTGATCCGCGATCTGATCGTGGACATGACCCAGTTCTTCAAGCAGTACCACTCGATCAAGCCCTATCTGGTCAACAACGAGCCGACGCCGGAGCGCGAGCGCCTGCAGACGCCGGAAGAGCGTGAAGAGCTCAATGGCCTGTACGAGTGCATTCTGTGTGCGTGCTGTTCGACCTCGTGTCCGTCGTTCTGGTGGAACCCGGACAAGTTCGTTGGTCCGGCCGGCCTGCTGGCTGCCTACCGCTTCCTGGCAGACACGCGGGATCAGGACGCCAATGCGCGACTCGACAACCTGGAAGATCCGTACCGGTTGTTCCGTTGCCACAGCATCATGAACTGCGTTGACGTATGTCCGAAGAATCTGAACCCGACGAAGGCAATCGGCAAGATCAAGGACATGATGGTTCGCCGTGCGATCTGATGCGCTGACCATCAACAGGGGGCGTGTGCGCTGGCAGTGCCGCAGGGCACTGCTGGAGCTGGACCTTGTGTTCACGCGCTTCCTGGAGCGGGATTTTGATCAGCTCTCGGATGATCAGTTGGCCGATCTTGAAGATCTGTTGCGTGCCGACGACTATGATATCTGGGGGATGGTCAACGGTAGCAAGCCATGCGAGGTGGAACGCTGGAAAGAGATGATCGGACTGCTCAGTCAGCGATGACGGGCCCGGTCGGGGATGAATGAGGGAGTTGGAAGTTAAACGGGCAAGGAAAAGGGACGAATTATGAGCACTGAACGCACTGCAACCCTAACCGTCGATGGCAAGACCGTCGATTTTTCGGTGATGACCGGGACCCATGGTCAGGATGTCATCGACATTCGCACGCTGGGCGCAAAAACCGGCCTCTTTACCTATGACTCCGGTTTTCTCTCCACCGCGAGCTGCAAGTCCAAGATCACCTTCATCGACGGTGACAAGGGCGAACTGCTGTACCGCGGTTACCCGATCGAGCAACTGGCTGACGAGTGCAACTTCCTCGAAGTAGCCTATCTGCTCAAGAACGGTGAGCTTCCGAACGCCGCGCAGAAGACCGAGTTCGAAACCACGATCAAGAACCACACCATGGTTCACGATCAGCTGACCCGCTTCTTCAACGGCTTCCGCCGTGACGCCCACCCGATGGCCATCATGGTCGGCGTGGTTGGCGCGCTGTCTGCGTTCTACCACGACGCGATGGACTTCTCGGACGTCGAGCACCGCAACGTGTCGATCAACCGCCTGATCGCCAAGCTGCCGACCATCGTCGCCATGGCTTACAAGTACAACACCGGGCAGCCGTTCATGTACCCGCGTAACGACCTCAGCTACACGGCGAACTTCATGCACATGATGTTCGGTACTCCGTGCGAAGAGTACAAGCCGAACCCGGTGCTGGTGCGTGCGCTCGACGTGATCTTCACGCTGCACGCCGATCACGAGCAGAACGCTTCGACGTCGACCGTGCGTCTGGCCGGCTCTTCCGGTGCCAACCCGTTTGCCTGCATCTCGGCCGGTATCGCCTGCCTGTGGGGCCCGGCACATGGCGGTGCAAACGAAGCCTGCCTCAACATGCTGGAAGAAATCGGCGACGTCTCGCGTGTTGATGAGTACATCGCACGCGCCAAGGACAAGAACGACAGCTTCAAGCTGATGGGCTTCGGTCACCGTGTGTACAAGAACTTCGACCCGCGCGCCACGCTGATGCGCAAGGTGTGCAACGAAGTGCTGAAGGAACTCGGTCTCGAGAACGACCGCCTGTTCAAGCTGGCCATGCAGCTCGAGAAGATCGCGCTGGAAGATCCGTACTTCGTCGAGAAGAAGCTCTACCCGAACGTGGACTTCTACTCCGGCATCGTGCAGAAGGCACTGGGCATCCCGACCTCCATGTTCACCTGCATCTTCGCGCTTGCGCGCACGGTGGGCTGGATCACCCAGTGGGAAGAAATGATCACCGACCCGGAGTACAAGATCGGCCGTCCTCGCCAGCTGTATGTTGGCGCGGCACGCCGCGACGTAACGCCGATCGGTCAGCGTCCGTAAGAGACGATGGAGAGGGGAGGGAGACGGGATCGGCGCTAGCCGCTACGGGATGGTCGCTTCGCTTGCGGCCGTCCCGTTTTTTCATCGTGCGGCACTTACGGTCTGGTTCACCCAAATTTCAGAAAGCAGGGTCTCAGAACACAACAGGTGGCTTTCATCATGAAGCAGCTTCAAAACACATCTCATTTGTTCGGCTCAAACGCGCCGTTCATTGAAGAACTCTACGAGAATTATCTGGCTGATCCGGCGTCCGTGTCGGACGCCTGGCGCGACTACTTCGACAAGCTCCAGGCGCAGGCCGGTGCCGCTGTGCGCGATGTCGCCCACGGACCGATCATTGCTGCGTTCGAGCAGATGGCCAAGCGTGGCCCCGTGCGCACGGTCATGTCGGAAGGTGGCGAGGACAAGCTGCAGGTGGCAGTGCTGCAGCTGATCAATGCCTATCGCTTCCTCGGCAACCGCTGGGCGAACCTCGATCCGCTCAAGCGCACCGAGCGTCCGCAGATTGCAGAGCTGGAGCCGTCGTATTACGGCTTCACCGAAGCGGATCTGTCGCGCAGCTTCAACGTCGGCTCCTTCCACGGCTTCTCGACCGAGCGCGCCACGCTGCGCGAGATCCTCGAAGCCGTGCGCCAGACGTATTGCGGCTCGATCGGCTCCGAGTACATGTACATCACGGACATCGCCCAGAAGCGCTGGATCCAGAGCCGTCTGGAAAGCGTGCGCGGCACGCCGAAGTTCTCCGCCGACATGAAGCGCCGCATCCTCGAGCGCACCACTGCGGCCGAGACGCTCGAGCGTTATCTGCATACCAAGTACGTCGGCCAGAAGCGCTTCTCGCTCGAAGGTGGTGAATCCACCATCGTCGCGATGGACGAACTGATCCGCGTTGCCGGCAGCCTTGGCGTTGCCGAGACCGTGATCGGCATGGCTCACCGCGGTCGTCTGAACGTGCTGGTCAACACCCTGGGCAAGTCGCCGTCGATGCTGTTCTCGGAATTCGAGGGCAAGGCCGCTTCGGACCTGACCGCGGGTGACGTGAAGTACCACATGGGTTTCTCGAGCGACGTCATGACGCCGGGCGGCCCGATGCACCTGACGCTGGCCTTCAACCCGTCCCACCTAGAGATCATCAACCCGGTAGTGGCGGGTTCGGTCTATGCACGCCAGGTGCGCCGCAAGGACAAGGAAAAGAACCAGGTGCTGGCCGTGCTGGTGCATGGCGACTCCGCCGTTGCCGGCCAGGGTGTCAACCAGGAGATGCTGAACTTCTCCCAGACCCGCGGTTATGGCACGGGCGGTACGGTTCACCTGGTGGTGAACAACCAGATCGGCTTCACCACGTCCGATCCGCGCGACTACCGTTCTTCGCTGTACTGCACCGACATCTTCAAGATGGTCGAAGCACCGATTTTCCACGTCAATGGTGACGATCCGGAGGCCGTGTCCTTCGTGACCGCGCTGGCGCTTGAGTTCCGTCAGGAGTTCAAGAAGGACGTGGTCATCGACATCGTCTGCTACCGCAAGCTCGGCCACAATGAGCAGGACGAGCCGATGGTCACCCAGCCGCTGATGTATCGCAAGATTCAGCAGCACCCGGGCACGCGCAAGATCTACGCCGATCGCCTGGTTGCCGAAGGCACGCTGGCGGCTGACGAACCGGAGAAGATGATCGCCGAGTACCGCGAACATCTGGACAAGGGCGAGCTGCTCTACAACCCGGTGCTGTCCGGTCACAACCGTCAGTTCTCGGTGGATTGGAGTCCCTATCTCAAGAAGCCGTACACCGACGAAGCGGTCACGTCGATTCCGGTGCAGGAAGTCAAGCGCCTGTCCGAGCGCCTGACGGCGATTCCGGATAATTTCACCCTGCAGTCGCGTGTCAAGAAGATCATCCAGGATCGCGCAGCGATGGGCCGCGGCGAGCTGCCGCTGGACTGGGGCATGGGCGAGAACCTCGCCTACGCCAGTCTGCTGGCGCAGGGCTTCGCCGTTCGCATCTCGGGTGAAGACGTCGGTCGCAGCACCTTCTTCCACCGCCATGCGGTGCTCCACGACCAGCTGCGCGAGCGCTGGGACGAAGGCACTTACATGCCGCTGGCCCACATCCAGGAAGGCCAGGCCGGCTTCCAGTGTTTCGACTCCGTGCTGTCCGAAGAGGCGGTGCTCGGTTTCGAATATGGCTACTCCACTGCCGAGCCCAACGAACTCGTGGTCTGGGAAGCGCAGTTCGGCGACTTCGTGAACGGTGCACAGGTCGTGATCGACCAGTTCATCAGTTCCGGTGAGGCCAAGTGGGGGCGTCTGAGCGGTCTGGTGATGATGCTGCCGCACGGCTACGAGGGTCAGGGTCCGGAGCACTCCTCTGCACGTCCCGAGCGCTTCATGAACATGGCTGCCGAGAACAACTGGCAGGTCTGCGTTCCGACCACGCCGGCTCAGATCTTCCACCTGCTGCGTCGTCAGATGATTCGCAAGCTGCGCAAGCCGCTGATCATCATCACGCCGAAATCGCTGCTGCGTCACAAGGAAGCGATCTCGTCGATGGAAGAGCTCGCCAACGGCCACTTCCAGACCGTGATTCCCGAAGTCGAGAAGCTCGAGCCGAAGAAGGTGAAGCGCGTGGTGATCTGCCAGGGCAAGATCTACTACGAGCTGCTTGCCTACCGTCGCGAACACAACATCACCGATACCGCACTGGTGCGTCTGGAGCAGCTGTATCCGTTCCCGGCCGAAGAGTTCGGCAAGGCGATCAACCAGTTCCCGAGCGCCAAGGAAGTGGTGTGGGTTCAGGAAGAGCCGCGTAACCAGGGTGCATGGTACTGGCTGGCCTCGCGTCAGCACCTGGTCAACGTGCTCGGCACCAAGCGCAAGCTGCTGCTCGTCAGCCGTCCGGCCGCCGCGTCGCCTGCAGTGGGGTACTACGCCAAACACAACCAGCAACAGAAAGAAGTGATTGAGAACGCCTTTGGTCCGATCCAGGACGCCACGCCTCAGTCGCCCAACGTATAAGCACAAAGGGGAGAAAACCACATGCTGATCGAAGTCAAAGTACCGCAACTGTCCGAGTCCGTTTCTGAAGCCACGCTGGTGACCTGGCACAAGAAGGAAGGCGAAGCGGTTTCACGCGACGAAAACCTGATCGACATCGAGACCGACAAGGTCGTGCTCGAAACGCCGGCGCCCGCTGATGGCGTGCTGGTCAAGATCATCAAGGGTGACGGTGATACCGTTGCTTCTGGTGACCTGATTGCCCAGATCGACACCGAAGCCAAGGCTTCAGCCGGTGCTGCGCCTGCCGCGGCAGCCGCCCCGGTTCAGCCGGTTACGCCGCCGCCCGCCGCTGCGACCTCGAGCGCTGCCGGTGCTGCAAGCCCGGCCGCACGCAAGATCCTCGATGAGAAGGGCGTGTCTGCTGCAGACGTGTCCGGTACCGGTCGCGGTGGTCGTGTGACCAAGGAAGACGCCGTTGGTGCGCAGCCCAAGGCCGCCGCAGCGGCTGCAGTTGCCCCGGCTGTCGTGGCGACTGGCGACCGTGCCGAAGAGCGCGTGCCGATGACGCGTCTGCGTGCCCGTATCGCTGAGCGCCTGCTGCAGTCGAAGAACGAAAATGCCATCCTGACCACGTTCAACGAAGTGAACATGGCGCCGGTGATGGCCCTGCGCAAGCAGTACGGCGAGAAGTTCGAGAAGGCGCACGGCGTGCGTCTGGGCTTCATGGGCTTCTTCGTCAAGGCCGCAGTGGCCGCACTGAAGAAGTACCCGATCCTGAACGCTTCGGTTGATGGTAACGACATCGTCTACCACGGCTACATCGACATCGGTATCGCTGTCGGTTCGCCGCGTGGCCTGGTCGTGCCGATCCTGCGCAACGTCGAGTCGATGTCGATCGCCGACATCGAGAAGAAGATTGCCGAGTTCGGCCAGAAGGCCAAGGACGGCAAGCTTTCGCTCGAGGAGCTGACCGGCGGCACGTTCTCGATCTCCAACGGTGGCGTGTTCGGTTCGATGATGTCGACCCCGATCATCAACCCGCCGCAGTCCGCCATTCTCGGCATCCACGCCACCAAGGATCGTGCCGTGGTCGAGAACGGTCAGGTTGTGGTGCGTCCGATCAACTACCTGGCCATGTCCTACGACCACCGCATCATCGACGGTCGCGAGGCCGTGCTGGGTCTGGTGGCGATGAAGGAAGCGATGGAAGATCCGGCTCGCCTGATCCTCGACGTATAACAACAACACGCTTCAGGGGCACATTCGAACCGGCCGTTTTCGCCGTGAGCGGGTGTGCCCCTTTTCGATTCTGCAAGGGAGATTTTCATGGCACATGAATACGATGTACTCGTCATCGGCGGTGGTCCCGGCGGTTACGTAGCGGCCATCCGCGCTGCTCAACTGGGTTTCAAGACCGCCTGCTGCGAGTCGAACCCCTATGCCGACCCCAAGGGTGAGCCGCGTCTTGGCGGTACCTGCCTGAACGTGGGCTGCATCCCCTCGAAGGCATTGCTGCACACCTCGCACCTGTTCGAAGAAGCCGGCCACAGCTTTGAGGCGCAGGGCATCAACGTCGGTACCCCAAAGATTGACGTCACCAAAATGGTTGCCCGCAAGAGCACCATCGTCGATCAGCTCACCGGCGGCATCAAGGGCCTGTTCAAGAAGAACAAGGTCACCCTGATCAACGGCCACGGTTCCTTCATCGGCAAGTCCGATGCGGGCTGGCAGGTCAAGGTGGGTGAAGAGCTTGTCGTGGCCAAGCAGGTCATCATCGCCACCGGTTCGTCGGCGCGTCACCTGCCGGGCATTCCGGTCGATAACAAGATCGTCTGCGACAACGTCGGCGCGCTTGATATCGAGGCGGTGCCGAAGAAGCTTGCAGTCATCGGCGCCGGCGTGATCGGCCTCGAAATGGGCTCGGTGTGGCGTCGTGTGGGTGCCGAAGTGACGGTGCTGGAAGCCATGCCCGACTTTCTTGCCGCAGCCGACCAGGATGTCGCCAAGGAAGCGCTCAAGGTCTTCACCAAGCAGGGCCTGAAGTTCAACTTCGGCGTCCAGATCGGTGAGGTCAAGGTTGGCAAGAAGGGCGTCGTCATTTCCTACAAGGACAAGGACGGCGCGGATCAGAAGCTCGAAGCCGATCGTCTGATCGTGTCAGTGGGTCGTGTGCCCAATACCGACGGCCTCAACGCCGAAGCGGTAGAGCTGAAGATCACCGAGCGTGGCATGATCGAAGTCGACGACCACTGCCGTACTAACCTGCCGGGCGTATGGGCGGTTGGCGACGTGGTGCGCGGCCCGATGCTGGCTCACAAGGCAATGGAAGAAGGCGTGATGGTCGCCGAACTGATGGCGGGTCAGGCCGGACACTGCAACTTCGACACCGTGCCCTGGGTCATCTACACCAGCCCGGAGATTGCCTGGGTCGGCAAGACCGAACAGCAACTCAAGGCTGCCGGTGTCGGTTACAAGGTCGGCAAGATCCCGTTCCTCGCCAACGGCCGCGCGCTTGGCATGGGCGAGCCCACGGGCTTCGTCAAGATGCTGGCCGATGCCAACACCGACCGCATCCTCGGCGTGCATATCATCGGTGCCGGCGCTTCGGAGCTGATCTCCGAGGCCGTGGTGGCGATGGAGTTTGCCGGTTGCTCCGAAGATCTGGCGCGTATCTGCCACGCTCACCCGACGATGTCGGAAGTGGTGCACGAAGCAGCGCTCGCCTGCGACAAGCGCCCGCTGCACTTCTAAGCGTTCGCTTAAGCAAGCAGGGGGTGGGAAACAGGGGCGCTGTCCCTGTTTTTCACCCCTTGTGCTTTTTTACCCATGCACTCCGCTTCGCGGGCTGCATGATTGTGCTCATCATTCGTCAATCATTAAGCGGTCACTTCAATGCCTCACCGTACCCTCAATGTTCCCGAACGAGGCATGCTCGATGCCTACGATGCGCAGCTCAAGGCGCGGGGATACAAATCCGACCCGGCGCAACGCGCTGCCGTTCAGCGCCTGCAGCAGCTCTACACCGAGCTGGTGACTTTCAAGGCCGCACGACGCACGGCCCTGCGCAAGGTGTTCGCGCGGCCGCGCATGCCGCGCAGCGTGTATTTCTGGGGTGGCGTGGGGCGTGGCAAGAGCTTTCTGATGGATTGCTTCTACGACTCGGTTCCGTATCAGCGCAAACGCAGGGTGCACTTCCATGCGTTCATGCAGGAAGTGCAGAACGACCTGAAGGATCACAATCAGGAAGCGGATCCGCTGCAGAAGGTTGCCGACCGTATCGCCCGGCAGACGCGTCTGCTGTGTTTCGACGAGTTCCACGTTTCCGACATTGCCGATGCAATGATTCTCGGCCGCTTGCTCGACGCCTTGTTCGCGCGTGGCGTGATCTTCGTTATGACCTCGAACTACCCGCCCGAGGGGCTGTACCCGAACGGTCTGATGCGGGTGAATTTCCTGCCCACCATCGAGATGATGAAGCGTCGCTTCGATGTGTTTGAAGTCGACCACGGCACCGATTATCGACTGCGCACGCTGGAGAAGATCGAGATCTATCTGGTGCCTGCCGACGAGGCAGCGGATCAGAAAATGCGCGACGACTTCAAGCGACTCGCAGCGACCGACGTCGTCCCGGGCGAGATCGAAGTCTTCGGCCGCAGCCTGCCCGTACTCGGAAGCGCAGCAGGCGTGATCTGGTTCGACTTCGCCACGCTGTGCCGTGGCAACCGCTCGCAGAACGACTATCTCGAGATTGCCCGCGAGCATCACACCTTGCTGCTCTCCGGTGTGCCACGGATGCGCGGTGGGGAGGCGTCCGAGGCGCGGCGTCTGACCTGGCTCATCGATGTGCTCTACGATCATCGGGTCAAGCTCATCATGAGCGCGGAGGTCGAAGCGCACGACCTGTATACCGAAGGGCACAACGCACATGAGTTCGTGCGTACCGTCAGTCGGCTGATGGAAATGCGGACCCGCGACTACCTCGCGGAACCGCACCGCGTGGAGTAAGCCGCACATGCATGCGGGTTCGTTACGGTGACCGGATCCGCAGGCGTGTGCCATCGCGTTGCGCGATGCTGTTGATCAGCGGTGCGAGGCGGTCGATGATGGCCGGCTTGCCATCCAGGGTCAGGTCAAGCGCCGGTGACAGTCCCGGACTCAGGTGGATGCGGCCACTGATCTGGAGCGGGCTGCCTGCTGTGCTTGATAGTTGCAGGCTCAGCGAGCTGCCGTCCGCGTCGACTTCGGCCCGGTAGTCACCCAGCCGGGGTTCGAGCAGGATGTCGGTGCTGGCTGCGCGCCAGCTCAGGGCGAAATTGCCGGTGCATACGCTTCGCCAATCGCATTCGAGACCCTTGCCGTCTGCCTCCAGCCATCCCCGCCAGCCAAAATGAAAGGCGGGGTGGGCCAGTGCCCTGAACAGGGGCTGCGCCGGCAAGGTGATTTCAAGCCCCTCCATTCGCCAGCCATCCAGGCCAAGTACGACGCGCGCGGCGGACTTCCCGTCGGCCTCCACGTCCCACGCGCCTTCACCGTGCAGCAGGGCAGGTGGGTCAAAACGCCATCCGAGCTTGAGCCAGGGCTTGAGGTGTTTGCCTTCGCCTGCTTGCGCAAGATAGCCCTGCCCATGCCACAGGCTGCCATCGGGCGATGCAAGCCGGACACGACCTTCGCTTGCCGATGCCAGTGCAGTGTCCAGCAACACGGACGGTGCGGCAGCGACGGTCACGCACAGGAGCGCAAGGACGAAGAGTGCAACCCGTTTCATCCGCCGTTCAGTCCCGCGTCGTCATACGCTTGCAGGACCACCTCGAACTGTCCGTCACCCCCGGGCGTTGTCTTCATGCGGATCGGGCGCAGGCGCAGGTCGGCCTGAATGCTTGCGAGCCAGTCCACCAGTGCGGGAAGTGTGGCGCTGCCTTTGACGACGACGCCTTCAGCGCTCGTCGCGGCAGAGACACGCAGTCCGCGCGCTTCCGCTGCAGTGCTTGTCGCAGCAACAAGTGCGGTGGATGAGACGGCGGTGACCGGAGGCAGCGCGCGCAGACGGGCGAGCTCGGCTGCGTCCTCCTGCATCCGCTCGAAGCTGGCCCGCGCAGCGGGCAGACGCAGGGCAAGGCGCTGCTGTTCAGACCACGTCCAGTCGAACACGGCCCACGCCGCGGCGAGCGGCAGGAGCAAGCCGGCCACCCGCATTAACTGACGTTCGCGCGGTGCGCGTGCTGCGAGCCACGCCTGAAGGGAGGCGTACAGGCGTGAGCGTGAGAGGCTGATCATGATCGGTCCTGAAGGTGTGTTTGCGGTTGCGGCGCTCAGGGCTGCGATGCTCAGGGCTGAGGTGCGGCGCTCAACAACAGGCTGCCTTCACGCGCCTGCGCATTGATGCCGTGCAGCGAGAGGCGGGTGAGCAGTACGCTGAGTTCGGTTTGGGGGGGCAGTGCGAGGCTTAGCGTGCCGGCTTCGTATGAGACCGTCAGCGGTGTCACGCCGGTGGCGGCAAGGTGGCCGTGCAGCAGCGCAAGCAGATCATCGGTGCCGAGCTGGCCCGCCTGCCTGCGCGCCCGGTCCAGTGCGCGGCCGAGCTGTGCCGCGGGCGCGACGGCCGGTGTGCCGGGCAAGGCTTGTTCAAACAGCCGCGCGCTGCGTGCTTCGAGTTCTGCCAGGGCCTGGCGCTGACCCAGAACTTGAGTGAGGTTGACGACGAACAGGGCGACTGCGCTGATGGCGACGATTGTTGCGGGCGCCCGAAACCGCTGCCACTGTGCGTCACGGCCCTGCCGTGAGGCGAATTCGCCGTGCAGCAGGTTACTGGCTGCATCGACGTGTTCCCACCAGTGCCAGGCCGGACCCGGTTCGATGCGCAGTGGCAGCGACGCAGTGGCGCCTGTATCGGGTGTGGTGCACGTGTCAGCGATACGGAGCTGCAGTGCTGCCGGAAACGCGGTGCTGGCGCGGCGACGCGAGAGCGCGATGGGCAGGGCAGATGACAGCGCAGCCAGTAACGCCTCAGGCGTGGAGCCGTCGAAAGCAATCGCCGGTTCAAGGCCCGGACGCAGGATGGCGCAGTGTGCGTCGATCGCCAACACCCAGTGTGCTTCCGCAGCCGGGACTGTTTCCAGCGCGCTGCAGAGGCGACGCAGCGGGCGGCCGATCTGCGCGAACTGGGCGAGGACCTGCGTCATGCGTGCGCGTGCGACGGTGATGACCCCGGTGCGATTCAGCTTGTCTTCGGGGTGGCTGTGGGTCACGGTCACATGCTGCGTGTCCGGATCGCCAACCAGATGCTCCTCAAGCGCATAGGACAGCAGACGTGGGCGCTCGCGTCGCGGGCTTGCGGGCAGCAGGACTTCAAGCCAGGTGCTCTGCGCGCCGGCGAGCACGCCCTCGCAGACATCCGCTGCCGGCCAGTGCGCGGGGCCGCTGTGGCCTTGTTGCACTACCGTGTTTGCTGCGTCGAGCAGAACCCAGTGGGTAGCCGGGTCGCGTGGCCAGTGTTCGTCGATGCGGATGAGCAGGCGTGTCGTCATGGGATGCGGTACCACAGGAGTTCGGGCCAGGGTTTCTGGCGATCGAGAAGGGCTTCGAGCCGGGTGACGGAGATGCCGTGACTGGCGTGTATCGTGACCAGGAAGTGGCGGCTGCTGACACTGGCGAGCTGCGCCGCAGGCGGTGTTGTGTCTTGCGGTAGCCGCGCGTTGAAGTCGGCCAGGTCGCGGAACCATGCGCGCTCACGTTCGGCAACCAGCACCCGGGCGAAGTCGATGCCGAGGCCCGGGACCAGGCTGGACAGAACCTCGGCCGCAGCCGTGTTCACATTCACGGGCGCCGGTGCCGGCACGGCGGTGACATAGGGTCTGAGCCGCGCCAGCAGCGCGTGATCGATGCCCGGAATGGAAGCCACTTCGTCGGCAACGACGAGTGCTGAGTGCGGGGCGTGGTCAGTGTCTCCACGCGGGGCTGTTGCGATCCATTCCGTCATTGCGATCACGCTTGCGCGCGCTGACTCGGGGGACGTGCCGAGCAGCTCCATCAGGCGCTGCAGTCGCGCGCCTGCCGCACTGCTGCGCAGGCCAGCGGGCGCGAGGTCGTTCAGGTTGAAGCGCCCCGAGAGATCGATGATCTCGCCTGCGATCGTCCCGTCTGCAGCGTCCTCGCCGAGTTGCGTCGGCGGAATCCTGATGGTCCAGTTTTCGCCTCCGTGATCCACATTGCTTTCCAGCATGTCCAGGGCGAGGACCTGGCGTGCCCAGTCAACTGCGGCGCGGGCGAGCTGGCGTGACTGTGCCTGATCGCGGCGGCCGGTGACCGCTTCGAGGCCGCGCCCGAAATCGGCCAGCGCAGCGGCGGCCAGCATCGCGGCAAAGGTGACCGTGAGCAGGGCGAGCACGACGGCGGCGCCGCGCTGACGCTCAGCGCAGCGCGAACAGGCGGGTAATCGTGCCGGCATCGGGCAGGTCCAGTTCGAGTTCGATCGCGGCAGGTAAGATGTCGCCCTTGCCGCCTGCGAGCGGCCAGTGCGTGCTTCGTGTTTGCGCGCTGCCCACGTCGGTGGTCAGGAAGTACCAGCGCACGGCCTGGACATCCTGTAGCAGGGGGTAGATCTCGGGTGCGCCAAGGGCTTCACGGTCGGGCCAGATCAGCCATTCGAGGCGGGTGTTGCTGAAGCGGAATCCGACCCGGCGCGCACCTTCTCCCTCGCCGCCGAGTGCGATCAGACGCAGCTCGCTGTCGGCTCCGTTTGCACTGCGCAGCAACGCCAGTGCCGGCGATGCCGTGCTGGTGGCGGGGAGCGCAGGCGCGGCGATCTGCAGGATCTCGAGTTCAATCAGGTGTATCGCACGCGCGATGCTGCGCCAGCGCTCGACCTCGCTGCTCACCCGTGCCTGTGTGTCGATCATCTGCGCCGTGGCGCGCCAGGTCAGCATGCCGAGCACCGAGAACAGGGCGAGGGCGACCAGCAGTTCGATCAGGGTCATGCCGCGCGCGGCTTTGCGCAGGGGTGTGCTCATTGCGGCACCCGGGTGATGTAGCCGGTGGCGCGGGCCAGGACATGGCCGCTTTCCGTGTCCATGACCTCGACGTCGATGCGGCGAAACGAGCGGTTCGATGCAGAGGCGATACGCTCGCGCCACTGAAACTCCAAGGGTCCCTGGCGCGTCCGCCCCTGGTGCACACCGGTAGCAGGAAAGCTCGCGCTGGCACGATATGCTGCGAGCCGGTCGTGGGCCACCCAGTCGGCGAGGGTGCGATCGCGCAGCTCGGCGCTTGCCAGTGCCGTGCTGCCCATGGCACGCAGCGCCGACACAAGGGCAATGGCGACAATGGCGAGGGCGACCAGGGTTTCGAGCAGCGTGAAGCCGCGTGCCGGCCGGGCTATCCGGTGTGTGGCAGCAGTCATCTCATCGCCTCGCCACGACGAATCCGAGTCACCTGGCCATTCGGCTGTCCGCGCAGCAGCTCGCTGCCGTGCCCGGTGAGCACAACGAGATCGAAGTGCGGCGCGCGGGCCCCGAAGATCAGGCGCCGGCGTTCCTGACCCGCGGGCTGGGTGTTCAGTGCGGGTACGCGCTGATGCACCTGCAGCGCGCCGAGACTGAGTGGATCGGGAAGCGTGCGCGGGGCGAAAAGCGGATCGTCGTCCACGACACGCCAGCGGCCATCCGCGTCTAGCTGGGCGAAGCGGTAGCCGTCGCTCAGAAACTCAACCGCGAGTGGGCGACCCTGGACCGCAGCACGTTCGGCTCCGGCTTCGAGCACGCTGCGCAGGCGTTCGACGGCAAGATCCGAGTCGTTGGCGCGGAAGCCGTCGATTGCCAGGCTGGCGCCGCCGGTAATGATGCCGGCAATCGCCAGCACCACCATCAGTTCGACGAGCGAAAAGCCGCGTGCGAGGTGGCGGGTGTGGATCAGAACTGCCACGACCCGATGTCTGCGTCGAAGCCTTCGCCGCCGGTCTTGCCGTCGGCACCGAAGCTCATGACGTCGACGTCGCCATTGATGCCCGGGTTGAGGTACTGGTAGTCACCGCCCCAGGGGTCGGCCGGCAGGCGCTCGAGATAGGGCTTCCAGTTATCGGGGATCGGCGTCGTGTCCGGCTTCCTGACCAGGGCCGAGAGTCCCTGCGACGCCGTGGGGTAACGCCGGTTGTCGAGACGATACAGTTTGAGCGCCTGCATGATGGAGGCGAGGTCCTGGCGGGCGGCAACCACGCGCGCTTCATCCGGCCGGCTCATGACGCGGGGCACGACAAGTGCGGCGAGCACACCGAGGATCACGATCACCACCATGACCTCGATCAGGGTGAAGCCGCGCTGGCGCAGTGCTTGCGGGCCGTTTGCGCGGCAGGACGGGGGGAGGGCTGTCTTCATGGTCTTCACTTCATCAGGGTGTTGATTTCGATGATCGGTTGCATCACCGCCAGCACGATCACCAGCACGACGCCGCCCATCGCCAGCAGCAGTGCGGGTTCGAGCAGGCTCGCGAGCACGGCGCCGCGGCTTTCGAGTTCCTGTTGCTGAAGGCGGGCGGCACGCGCCAGCAGTTCGTCGAGCCGGCCGGTGGTCTCGCCGCTGGCGATCATGTGCACCAGCAGCGGTGGAAAGGCGCGCGTGGCACCGAGCGCCCGCGCCAGGCTCTGTCCCTCGCGCACGCGGGCGGCAGCGGCCTCGACCGCATCGCGGATCGGCAGGCGCGCGATTACGCGGCCCCCGGCTTCGAGCGCGGTCAGCAGGGGCACGCCGCTGCCGGCGAGGATGGACAGCGTGCTGGCAAAGCGTGCGGCGTCGAGCGTGCGCAGGTGGCGGCCAACGACGGGAAGGGCGAGCAGGCGGGTCTCCCAGCGTCTGCGTACGGCGGTGTTGCGCAAGGCGAAATGAGCGCAGAGGCCGGCGCCGGCGAGCGCGAGCATCAGCAGCCAGCCCCAGTCGCGCAGAAGGTCAGAGACGGCGATCAGGCCGCGCGTAAGTGGCGGCAGCGCCTGTTTGGTCTGTGCGAATACGCCGACGACCTGGGGCACCACATGGGTCATCAGGCCGATCACCACCAGTAGGGCAACGGCGGCGACGATCAGCGGATAGAGCAGGGCCTGCATCGTCTTCTGCTGCAGTTGCCCGTGCTGCTCCAGATAGTCGGCAAGCTGGTTCATGACCTCGGCAAGTTCGCCCGACTTCTCGCCGGCCGCCACCGAGGCGCGGTAGATCGCGGGGAAGGCTGCGGGATAGCGGTCCAGCGCCGCGCGCAGGCTGTAGCCGGACAGGATCTCGGAGCGCAGTCCTGCAAGCAGCTGACGGGGACCTTCGTCCTCGGCCTGCTCGATCAGCGCGGCGAGCGCCTGTTCCACTGTGAGGCCTGCGGCGAGCAGGGTGGCCCATTGACGGGTGAGCAGCGCGAGCGCGCTGTCCTTGAGCCGGCGTGGCCGCCGGGCGCTGCCGGGTGCGGCGGATACGGTGACGACATCGAGCGGAAACAGCCCGCGCTCGCGCAGCAGGGTGCGCGCGGCACGGCCGCTCTCGGCCTCGATCACCCCCTGGGTGGATTGGCCGCTGGTATCGAGTGCGCTGTAGCGGAAGGCTGTCATCCGGGCCTCAGTCGCGGGTGGCGCGCAGCAGTTCTTCGACCGTGGTCGTACCGTCGGCGAGCAGTCGCAGGCCGTCCTCGCGCAGTCCGCGGGCGCCACCCTTGCGCGCATGGGTGCGCAGGGCGGCTTCGCCGGCGTCGTCATGGATCAGGCGGGCAGCCTCGACGTCCACCGTCAGCAACTCGTAGATGCCACTGCGGCGCTGATAGCCGGTATGCCCGCACTCGGCGCAGCCGCTGGCCTGCCACAGGGTCTCCGGGCAGTCGGAGCCGATCAGGGTGCGTTCGCTGTCGCTGGCAGACTGCGGACTGCGGCAGGTCGGGCACAGGCGCCGCACCAGTCGCTGCGCGAGCACGCCGCGGATGCTGGAAGCGAGCAGGAAAGGCTCGATGCCCATGTCGACCAGACGGGTGATGGCCGACGCCGCGTCGTTGGTGTGCAGCGTGGCGAGCACGAGGTGGCCGGTGAGGCTGGCCTGAACGGCGATGCGCGCGGTTTCGACGTCGCGGATCTCGCCGATCAGGATCACGTCCGGGTCCTGGCGCAGAATGGCGCGCAGGGCGCGGGCGAAGTCGAGTTCGATGCGCGGATTGACCTGGATCTGGGCGACGCCGGGGAGGTCGTATTCGACCGGGTCCTCGACGGTGACGATGTTCTGGCGCTCGCAGTCCATGGTCTGCAGTGCGGCGTACAGCGTGGTGCTCTTGCCCGAGCCGGTGGGGCCGGTGACGAGCAGGATGCCGTGAGGCTGCGTGAGCAGGTCCACGAAGCGCCCGCGAATGTCGTCCGCCATGCCGAGGCGTTCGAGCCCGATCAGCGCGTTGCCCTTGTCCAGCAGACGCAGCACCAGGCGCTCGCCGTGGGTGGTGGGCAGGGTGGAGACGCGCACGTCCACCTGGCGGCCTGCAAGCCGCAGCGTGATGCGGCCGTCCTGTGGCAGACGCTTCTCGGCGATGTCGAGGCTGGCCATGATCTTGATGCGCGAGGCCATCGCCGCATGCAGGCCACGGTGCGGGCGCGCGATGTCACGCAGCACGCCGTCGCGGCGCAGGCGCACCACCGAATGATGCTCGTAGGGTTCGATATGCACGTCCGAAGCCGCTTCGCGCACCGCCTGAGTCAGCAGCGCATTGATCATGCGGATCACTGGCGCATCGTCCTGCGATTCGAGCAGGTCTTCGACCGCGGGCAGTTCGGTCATCAGCTGCGCAAGATCGACCTCGAGCCCGACGTCGGCAACGATCTCGGCGGCACTGCCGTCTCCGGCGCTGTAGGTTTCCGCCAGATGCGTGTCGAAGCTCGCCTTTGGCACTGTCGCGAGCTGCAGCGGCAGGCCGAGATGACGACGCACCTCGGCCACTGCGGCGAGGCTGGCATCCTCGCGCAGCAGCACGTCGGCGTGTTCAGCGCCGATCGCGGTGACGAGCACGCCGTGGCGGCGGGCAAAGGCGTAGGGCAGGTTGGGATTCACGTTCATCGCCTAGTCGATGCGACGGACTTCGGCTTCCTCGACCGGTGCCGGCGCGGTGCGCGGAACCGCCGGGGCGGGGCTGCCGAAGGCGGGCAGCTCCGGCGTGCCGGGTTCGCCGCTCAGCAGATCGCGCTTGCTGGCGGAGGCGCGTTGTTCGCCGATCACATAGTCGTAGCGCGAGCGGGTGATGCCGGCGTAGTCCTCGCGCTCGCGCAGGATGACAGGACGCAGGAACACGACCAGGTTGGTCTTGGTGCGCTTGCGCGTGTCGTAGCGGAACAGGGCGCCGGCCACCGGGACGTCGCCCAGCAGCGGAATCTTCTCCTCTCCGCCGCTGTAGCTGTCCTCCACCAGTCCGCCGAGCGCGATGATGGCGCCGTCGTCGATCATGACCATGGATTCGATCGAGCGTTTGGTGGTGGTCGGCCCGTTGCCGGTGTCGGTGCTGGCGACCACGGCCGAGGCTTCCTGGTAGATCGCCAGGCGGATCGAGCCGCCTTCCGAGATCTGCGGCTTGACCTTGAGCGTGAGACCGACGTCCTTGCGCTCGATGGTCTGGAACGGGTTGCTGACGGTGCTGCCGGAGCCGGTGTTGGTGTATTGGCCGGTGACGAAGGGCACGTTGCGGCCGACGACGATCTTGGCCTCCTCGTTGTCGAGGGTGACGATGTTGGGCGTGGACAGGATGTTGGCGCTGACCTCGTTTTCGAGGAAGCGGGCAAGCATGCCGAGGCGGATGATCTCGCCAACACCGGGAATGGTTACCTTGCCGTTGCCTACGGCGAGTGTCAGGCCGTTGCCGGGCGTGGCCATGGTGCCACTTGCTGCGCCGGTGATGAGTTGCATGAGGTTGTTGCCGCCGCTGCTGAACGACGTGCCGCCGACAATGGCGGCGCTGCCGCTGTTGTCGCCCGCCGCCCACTGAATGCCGAATTCGGCAGCGCGCTCGGTCGAGATCTCGGCGATCAGGGCTTCGATGTATACCTGTGCGCGGCGGCGGTCGAGCTGGTCGATCACCACTCTCAGGTTGCGGTAGATGGCCTCAGGGGCGTTGATGATCAGCGCGTTGTTGACCGGGTCTGCCTGCACCACGCCGCCCGTGCCGGTGTCACTTCGCGTGCGCTTGTTCGTCGAACTGCTGCGCGAGGCCGACGCGGCGATGCCCATCGCGTCGCCGCCCGGTGCTGCGCTGGCGCTGCTCGCACCCGTGCTGCTCAGCATGGCGCTGCCCTGTGTATCGGTGACGCCGCTGCCGCTCAGCGTGGCATTGAGCGTGTCGGCGACCTGCGTGGCGTCAGCGTTCTTCAGGTAAACCACATGGATGTTGCCTGCGGCGCCGGGGCGGTCGAGGCTTGCCACGAGCTGGCGTACCGCGGAGATGCGGCTGGGCGTGTCGGCGCGCACCAGCAGGCTGTTGCTGTTGGGTTCGGCGAGGATCTGCACGGCGCCGGTGCCGCCGGCCGCTGCGCCGCGTTCGGCGAGGAGGCGTGACAGCAGGGGCGCGAGGTCGACGGCCGCAGCGTGGCGCAGTTCGATGACGCCGAGGTCGCCCTGCACGACGTCGAGCGATTCGATGACGCTGGCGATGCGGGCAATGTTGCCGGCGTAATCGGTGACCACGAGCACGTTGTTCGCGGGAAACGCGCTCACCGAATTGTTCGGCGCAACCAGCGGGCGAATGACCGACACCATCTGCGCTGCCGACTCATGACGGAGTGCGAAGACCTGTGTCACCAGGCGATCGCCCCCGGCTGCTGCGACGTTTCTGCCCACCGGAACGGCATGCAGTTTGGCATCGGCCTCGGGGACGATCTTGGTTACCCCTTTGTCCTCGACGGCGGTATAGCCCTGCAGGCGCAGGGCCGAGAGCAGGATCTGATACGCAAGCTCGCGTGCCACCGGCGTGTTGGTGACGATGTTGATCTTGCCCTTTACCCGGGGATCGACAAGGAAGTTCGTGCCGGAGAGCTTGCCGATCGCCTGAATGACCGCATCGATGTCGGCGTTCTGGAAGTTGAGCGACACCGGGTCGTCGGCTGCGAACAATGGCAAGGGCAGAAAGGCGGCAAGCAGGACGAGACGACGCAGGCGGGAGACAAGCAGCATGGTGGTTTGGGTTCAATCCGTTGAGATGGCATCGGTGCGGGTGTCGCTGGTGGCGACGGGCGAGATCGTGCTGTCCGCCCCTGTCATGCGCAGCGCCACGGTGCGTCCGTCCGCAGCGAGTTCGATGCGGTCGGGCAGGATTCGCACCAGGCGCAGCCCGTCTGCCAGCGTTTCGTCCTGCAGGAGTGCAAGTGTTTCTCCGTCTGGTCTGCGCAGCAGGGCGAAGCCCGGTCGCTGGCCGAAGCCGGTCGCGAGCCCGATCAGCTGATAGTCGGTGTGCACTTGCGCGCGGGGCGCGGGTTCGCTTTCGCCGCTGCCGAGCGCACGCACGATGTCGCGCGCCGCGCTTCTGGGGTCTGCGGTGTGCGACGGCAGTGCGCTGACCGGCTCGGGCGCGGTGAGTTGCCAGAAGAGCGTCGCGCACGTCCACGCCGCGACACTCAGCGCAAGGCCCCAGGCCAGTGCAGGCAGCCAGGCCTCAAGGCGACGGACGATGGCGGGCAGGGAGATCATTGCGATGAATGAGGCTGCCGGGCTTGCAGCAGGGTGGAGCAAGCACATGAAGGCATGGGTTGAGAGCGGGTTGAGAGTGGATCGAGACCGGGGGGTATCGGGCTCGGGTTCAGGAGTGCAGGAATACCCGGCGCTGCATCCCCTTACTCGGGAATGCAGCGCCGGGCTCGGTCCTTGCCCGCAGAGGCAAGGGCGGGGCTGGAACGATCAGGTGCCGATCACGCCACCGTCGTTCTTGGTGATGATGATCGTGGCCGAACGCGGGCGTGCGCTGCCGCCTTCCGGCCAGTTGCTGTTGCCGCCTTCACCCGGATGCTGGATGTTGATGAACATCGTCTTGCTGTCCGGGGTGAAGGTGACGCCGGTGATCTCGCACTCCTTCGGGCCGGTGAAGAAGCGGCGGATCTCCTTGGTCGTGGGGTCGGCGCACAGCATCTGGTTGTTGCCCTGGCCAGCGTACTCGCCGCTGTTGCTGTAGTTGCCGTCGGTCTGGATCCACAGGCGGCCGACGTCGTCGAAGGCAAGGCCGTCCGGGCTGTTGAAGGTGTTATCGACGGTGACATTGTCCGAGCCCGACTTGAGGTTGCTGCGATCGGGGTAGACGTTCGGATTGCCGGCCAGTACGAAGATGTCCCACTCGAAGGTCAGTGCGGCTGCGTCGCCACCGGTTTCGCGCCAGCGCACGATCTGGCCGTAGCGGTTGGCGGTACGGGGGTTGGCGTCGTCGGTGACGGAGCGGCCCGAGTTGTTGGTCAGGGTTGCATAGACTTCGCCGGTGCTCGGATGAACGGTGACCCATTCCGGGCGATCCATCTTGGTGGCGCCGACAGCGTCTGCAGCAAGGCGGGTATGAATCAGCACTTCGGCCTGGCTGGCAAAGCTTGAATCGGCGGCCAGGGTGGCATTGGCCGTCTTGTCGAGCAGGATCCACTCGCCATTGCCCATGAAGTCGCCCGTGGTCGAGCCATCGTTGAAGCGGGCAACATAGAGCTTGCCCGAGTCCAGCAGGTTGGCGTTGGCGCGGTCGTTGCCCTTGGTGTAGACACCATCGGATACGAACTTGTAGATGTAGTCGTTGGCCTGGTCGTCACCCATGTACACCACGACATGATTGTCGGGGGTCAGGGTGTAGGCAGCGTTCTCATGCTTGATGCGACCGAGTGCGGTGCGCTTCTTCGGTGTCGAATGACGGTCGAAGGGGTCGATCTCCACGATCCAGCCGAAACGGTTCGATTCGTTGGGCTCCTTTGCGTAATCGAAACGGTCGATGTATTCCTCCCAGCCGTAGCCGGTGGTCTGACCGCTGACGCCATAGCGCTTCTGCGCAGTCGTGCGCGTGTCGCTGCCGCTGCGGGTGCCGAAGTACTGGTTGAAATTTTCTTCACAGGTCAGGTAGGTGCCCCACGGCGTGTAACCGTTGCCGCAGTTGTTCAGCGTGCCGCGAACCAGGGTGCCCGACGCATCGGCGCTGGTCTTCATCAGCGCGTCGCCTGCAGCAGGGCCGGTGATCAGCATCGGCGTGTCGCCGGTGATGCGACGGTTGTACTGGGAGTCGATGACGATCTCCCACTTGCCGCTCTTGAGCTTGATGTGGATGACCGATACGCCGTGGGCGTGGATGGCCTTGTACGCATCGTCAGCGCTGTTCGACACGCCATCGGCAAACAGGTGGCGAGTGTTCACGTATTCGTGGTTCATCACCAGCAGGCCTTCCTTGCTGCCGTTGAGCGCAAAGTAGTGGATGCCGTCGTGGTTGTCGCCGACCTGACGTGCCTGCGCTGCGGCATCGTCGCTGGCGTCGCTGGCCCAGGTCGAGCCTGCGCCGGTGGAAAAGAGCGGCGTGCCCCACGGCGCGAACACGGTTGCCGTGTAACCCGGGGCGACGGCGACGCTGTCGTCGGTCGACGTCGGGATGGCGGTGAAGCCGAGGAGCGGGCCAGCCGGCGGCTTGGGATTGACCTCGATGATGCAGCCGCTCAGACCGCCTGACATGAAGGCTGCGGCCGACAGGCCGAGACCGGTCTTGAAAAAGCCACGGCGGCTGACGGCGCGATTTACGACCGACTGGAAGTGTTCGTTGCTGGAGGTATTGGTCGGCAGGTCTTCGGAATCGAGCGGCGTTGACTGAGACATTCGGGTTCTCCGGGGGGATAAGAGATCCGGATTCTGGGCACGACATATTGCAATGGCGTGAAACGGAGCGCGGCGACCTCATCCGCGCCCCAATTAGTGTGTCTGGCGCCTGGCGATGCCGTGTCTGCGCGACGGTCCCGGCGCCCGGGGACATGATCGAGTCTGCTCCACATTCGTGCGATTACGCGTGTGCCAACGGGCACCGGGCAGGGCGCTTGGCTTAGAATGCCGCTTTGCCTGCGCTTTTCATGACCGACTTCGCCCATCTCTTTTCGTCCGATGGCCCGCTGGTGCAGGCGATTCCCGGCTATCGCCCGCGCCCGCAGCAGGTCGAGATGGCGCAGAAGATCGGTGAGGCCATTCGTGGCAACCGGGTGCTGGTGGCCGAAGCGGGCACCGGAACGGGCAAGACCTTCGCCTATCTCGTGCCGGCACTGATGTCGGGCGGCAAGGTGATCGTGTCCACCGGAACGAAGACGTTGCAGGATCAGCTCTTCAATCGCGACCTGCCCACGGTGCGGGCCGCGCTCAAGGTGCCGGTGTCGATTGCGCTGCTCAAGGGGCGCGCCAATTACGTGTGCCATTACCACCTCGAGCGTAACGAGCGCGACGGGCGCTTCCAGACGCCGCAGGACGCGGCCGACCTGCGCGCCATCTCGCGCTTTGCCCGCGTCACCCAGAGCGGCGACAAGGCCGAATGCACCGATGTGCGAGAAGACTCCGCAGCGTGGATCGCGGCGACCTCCACCCGCGACAACTGCCTCGGACAGGACTGCCCGCAGGTGAAGGAGTGCTTCGTCATGCAGGCACGACGCACTGCAATGGAGGCCGATGTGGTGGTGGTGAACCATCACCTCTTCTTTGCCGACGTGATGCTGCGCGACGAAGGCATGGGCGAATTGCTGCCTGCCTGCAATGCCGTGATCTTCGACGAGGCACACCAGCTGCCCGAGACGGCCAGCCTGTTCTTTGGCGAGACGGTGTCGACTTCACAGGTGCTGGAGCTGGCGCGCGATACGCGCTCGGAGACCGTATCCGGCGCACGCGACTGCATCGCCCTGATCGACGAGACGCGGGCGCTCGAGAAGGCGGCACGTGACCTGCGACTGGTGTTCGGCCCTGAGAGCACCCGTATGGCTGCGGCGCAGGCGGCAGAGAAGGAAGACTTCACCGCGCAGGTGGATGCGCTGGCAGCGGCGCTCGACAAGATGGAGGCGGTGCTCGACACCCAGGCCGAACGCTCGGAAGGGCTCGCGAACTGCTTGCGCCGTGCGCAGGAGATGAGCGAGCGGCTGCGGCGCTGGCTCAGCCCTGACGAGAAGGACCTGATCCGCTGGGTGGAGATCTTTGCCCAGTCGCTGGCGCTCAATGCCACGCCGCTGCATGTGTCCGATGTCTTCAAGCGTCAGCTCGAGGCACAGCCGCGGGCCTGGGTGTTTACCTCGGCCACGCTCGCGGTGGGCAAGGCTGACTTCGGTCACTACAACCGCGAGCTCGGGCTGGCCTGGATGGACCCGCCGCCGATAACCGCGGTCTGGGGCAGCCCCTTCGACTACGCCACTCAGGCGCTCCTGTATGCGCCGCAAGGCATGCCCGACCCCAACTCGCCCGACTACATCGAGGCGGTTGCCCGTACCGCGCTGCCGCTGATCCGCGCCGCGCGCGGGCGTGCTTTCGTGCTGTGCACCTCCCTGCGCGCGATGCGCCGGGTGCACGAGCTGATCGCGGACGGGCTGCAGCAGGCCAATGATCCGCTGCCATTGCTGCTGCAGGGTGAAGGGTCACGCACCGAACTGCTGGACCGTTTCCGCAAGCTCGGCAATGCGGTGCTGGTGGCCAGCCAGAGCTTCTGGGAAGGCGTCGACGTGCCCGGCGACGCGCTCTCGCTGGTGGTGATCGACAAGCTGCCCTTTGCGCCGCCTGACGATCCGGTGCTTGCCGCCCGCGTCGAGCACATGCAGCGTCAGGGCTTGAGCCCCTTCATTCACCATCAGTTGCCACGTGCGGTCATCAGCATGAAGCAGGGCGCCGGGCGGCTGATCCGTACCGAGCGTGACAGCGGCGTGCTGTGCATCTGCGACCCGCGCATGATCGAGAAGTCCTACGGCAAGGTGGTGTGGCGCAGCCTGCCGCCGATGCGCAGGACCCGTGTCGAGGGCGAGGCGGTCGCCTTTCTCGAAAACCTGCCTCCACCGCGAAGTGCCGACTGAATCCGGCTGCGCCGCACACCGGCACAGCCTGTTCGCGATCAAGTCCGGCCTGTGCCGGCTTGTTGTATGCTCTTCGTCCCGAACAACGAGACGTCGGTCAGACGCACGATGATGAAAGTATTTGGTATTGCCGGCTGGTCCGGCTCGGGCAAGACCACGCTGGTGGAGAAGCTGATCCCCGAGATCACCTCCCGCGGTCTGCGCGTATCGGTGATCAAGCACGCCCACCATGGTTTCGATCTCGACCGCCCGGGCAAGGACTCGTATCGACATCGCGAGGCGGGCGCCACCCAGGTGCTGATGCTGTCCAACGATCGCTGGGTGCTGATGCATGAACTGCGCGGGCGTGCCGAGCCGACGCTCGAGGAGCAGTTGCGCCTGCTCGCGCCCTGCGACGTGGTTCTGATCGAGGGTTACAAGGCCGCGGCCGTGCCCAAGATCGAGATTCACCGCCCGGCGCACGGCAAGCCGCCCTTGTGGCCGGAGAATCCGCATGTGGTGGCGGTGGCCAGCGATGCCGATATCGACTGCCCGATGCCGCGCCTGCCCCTGAACGATCCGGCGGTCGTGGTTCAATTCATTCTTGATTATCCGGAAGCCTCATGAACGCCAATATGCTCAGTTTTGATGAAGCGCTCGGCCGCATTGTCGGCTACGCACGACCGGTGCACGAGATCGACGAGATCGACACCATGATGGCCGCCGGCCGGGTGCTCGCCGTTGCGCAGCATTCGCCGATCTGCCAGCCGCCGATGGACAACTCCGCCATGGACGGCTATGCGCTGCGCGTGGCCGATGTGCCTGCGCCGGGCACGCGCCTGCCGGTGAGCCAGCGCATTCCGGCGGGCTCGGTGGGGACGACGCTCGAGCCCGGCACAGCTGCGCGCATCTTTACCGGCGCGCCACTGCCCGACGGGGCGGACGCGGTCGTGATGCAGGAGTTGTGCGAACACGACGGCGACTCGGTCATCGTCAATCACGCGCCAAAGTTTGGCGAAGCCGTGCGTCGTGCCGGCGAAGACGTCGCGCTCGGTGCCGAAGTGCTGGCCGCAGGTACGCGCCTGCGTCCGCAGGATCTGGCGCTGGCCGCATCCGTGGGCCTGGCCCGCTTGCCGGTGCTGCGACGGATGAAGGTCGCGGTGTTTTCGACCGGCAGCGAGCTGGTGATGCCCGGCCAGCCCCTGCCGCCGGGTGGCATCTACAATTCCAACCGCTTCATGCTGCGCGCGCTGCTGAGCCAGCTCGGGTGCGAGGTCGTTGATCTCGGCATCGTGCCGGACAATCTTGATGCCACGCGCAAGGTCTTGCGCGAGGCGGCCCACGGTAATGATCTGATCGTCACCAGTGGCGGCGTGTCGGTGGGCGAGGAGGATCACGTCAAGCCTGCGGTCGAGGCCGAAGGCAGCCTGGACATGTGGAAGATCGCGATGAAGCCGGGCAAGCCGCTGGCCTACGGTCGGGTGCATGGCGCGGCCTTCATCGGTCTGCCGGGCAATCCGGTGTCGAGCTTCGTCACCTTCCTGCTGATGGTGCGGCCATTCATTCTTGCCACGCAGGGGGTGAGCGAAGTCGCGTCGCAGGATGTGACGCTTACTGCGGCCTTTGACTGGACCCGCCCCGACCGCCGGCGTGAGTTCCTGCGCGCACGCATGACCAGCGAGGGCACGGTCGAACTGTTTGCCAACCAGGGCGCTGCGGCGCTCAATTCAACGACCTGGGCCAATGGTCTGGTCGATATTCCGGCGGACACGAAGATCGCGCGTGGCGAAAAGGTCCGTTTCCTGCCTTACGGCGATTTGCTATGGTGAGTTCCATGAAAGTGAGAATTCTCTATTTCGCCAGCCTTCGCGAGGCCGTGGGCCGCGCCAGCGAGGAGCTCGACGTGCCCGCAGATGTTGGCACGCTTGGGGCCTTGCGCGCGTTTCTGGCCGCACGCGGAGAGGGCTGGGAGGCGCTTGGTGTGGGGCGCAATGTGCGGGCGGCGCTCAACCAGCGCATGTCGGGGGCGGACACAGCACTGTCCGCGGGTGACGAGGTGGCGTTCTTTCCACCGGTTACCGGAGGCTGAGCCATGAGCGTGAGCGTGCAGGAGGCAGATTTCGATACGGGGGCAGAGATTGCCGCGTTGTCGGCCGGGCGCCCGGAAGTGGGGGCCGTCGCGAGTTTCGTCGGGCTGGTGCGCGACATTAGCGAGGGGAGCGAAGTGTCGGCGATGACGCTGGAGCATTATCCCGGCATGACCGAGCAGGCGCTGGAAGATATCGTGGCCGAAGCCAGGCGGCGCTGGAAGCTGCATGGCGTGCGTGTGATTCACCGCTACGGGCCCTTGTTGCCCGGAGACCAGATCGTGTTTGTCGGCGTTGCCGGCGAACATCGGGGCGAATCCTTCGAGGCCTGCGCCTTCATCATGGATTACCTCAAGACCCGGGCGCCGTTCTGGAAACGGGAGGAAACGCCGGAAGGGGCGCGCTGGGTGGATGCGCGCGAGAGCGATGACTCTGCTGCCGAGCGCTGGTCCGAAGACTGGGACGAAATCGAGCAGCGCCGTTGAGGCGGTGTGCAGTGTGATGTGATGGTCCTGGAACGCGGACCATCAAGAAAAACGGCGCCTGCGGGCGCCGTTTTGCTGCGGACCAGCTTGTGCCTTACTTGCGGCCCTTGGAGGGCGGCTGGGAGAACGCCTGGAAGGCCTGGGTCGAGGCACGGGTCATCTGTTCGAAGGCGGCGCGGGTCGTGTCCATGGCCGTCTGCATTGCGCTCATTGCATTCTGATCCGAGATCGGGATGCCCTGGAACATCTTCTGCATGGCCTCGAACACATCCTGGCTGCCGGTGCTCAGTTGCTCGCCGACCAGCTTGCCGACCTCGGCCTGGGTGCGCGAGGTGATCTCAGCCATGTCACGTGCGCAGGCGAGCATCTTTTCGGTTGTGGTCTGCGCGTACTGGGTGCGCAGTTCGACGGCCTGTTTGGGGTCCTTGATTGCTGCGAGCGCCTTGGCGTTCTGCACCCCTTCCTCGAACAGTGACTTGGCCGTGGCGACCTGAATCTCCATGACGCGCTGGGAATTCTCGATAGAGAGTTGTGCCAGGCGCATGGCAGCTTCAAGGTTTTTCTTCTGGAGTTCGTTGTACTGATCCTGTTGTTTCGTAGCCATGTGCAATCTCCTCGTTAGTGGTTTGCTTGCAGGAGGCGGTGTGCACAATGTTCGGCTCGATGCGATGCCAATTGGCATGCCGTCGCCGCTCCCTCGCCTCTGATCAAACGATAGCACAGCAGTCATTCGTCCTGTTGGTCAGCGCTTCAACTGTTGAGCGAGGGCGGGGGCAGACAGCTGCCTGCGCGCTTGTTGTGGCGAAGCGGCTGCTGGCGTTCAGTTCTTCGCGGACGCCGGCTTCGTCGTTGCCTTGGCCGGCTTGGTCGCGGCCGGCTTTGCTGCGGCGGACTTGGCAGTAGTGGGCTTGGCAGTAGCGGACTTGGCGGTGGGCGCAGGTTTTGTTTTCGCCGTGCTCTTTGTTGCCGGCTGAGTCGCCCTGGATGGTGTTTTCGCGGTGTTGTTCGTGCGCTTCGACGACTTGGCCGTGGCCTTTGCGGGCGTCTTAGCCTTCTTGCTGGGGACCGAGCTGGTGTTGAGCTTCACGGCCGGCGGGGAGGAGAGGCGGCTGTTGCCCGGCAGCAGGCGGCTGATTGCCAGGGCGCCGCTCGGATCGATGCCGTCAGGTACCAGCAGGGTGTGACCGGCGCTTAGCCGGCTGCCTGAGGCCAGGCCATTGAGCTGCATCAGTTGCGCGAGGGTGAGGCCGTGACGGTCGGCAATGGTGTTGAGCTTTTCGCCGGGCTCCAGATCATGCGTGCGCCAGCCCTTGCCCGACAGCGCGAATTCGCCGAGGCGGGCTTCGAAGCTGCTCGCACGGTCGGCAGGCACGACCAGGGTCTGTCCCGGCGAGGTGATGGCGGGACGGTTGTATCCCGGGTTGAGTGCAAGAAACTCTTCCAGCGACATGTCTGCAAATGTCGCCGCAGTTGCGAGGTCGATGCCGGGCGGTGCGTTGAGGGTGACGAAGTGCTGTTCGTTGGCGACGTAGGGCAGTTCGAGATGGAACAGTTCCGGCTCGGCGACGATGTTCTTGATGGCCTGCAGCTTTGGAACGTAGTTGCGGGTCTCGTTGGGCATCTTCAGTTCGCTGTATTCGGCCGGCAGCCCGGCGTCGCGATTGCGCTGAATGGCGCGTCCGACTGCGCCTTCACCCCAGTTATAGGAGGCGAGTGCAAGCTGCCAGTCGCCATGCATCTCGTAAATGGTCTGCAGGTAATCGAGTGCAGCGTTGGTGGACGCGATCACGTCGCGGCGCTCATCCACCCAGCTGTCCTGGGTGAGGTTGAAGTTGCGCCCGGTGGACGGGATGAACTGCCACAGCCCGGATGCGTGCGCCCGGGAGTAGGCGAGGGGGTTGTAGCTGCTCTCTACCATCGGCAGCAAGGCCAGCTCGGTGGGCATGCCGCGCCGTTCGAGTTCGTCGACGATGTAGTAGAGATAGCGCCCGCCGCGGGAGAACACCTGCTTGAGGAAGCCCGGGCGGTTCAGGTAGAAGATCTGCTGCTCGGCCACCAGTGGGCTGTCGAGATCTGGCATGCCAAAGCCACGCCGGATGCGGTCCCAGATATCGTTGGCGTCACGAGTCAGGTCGAGCGTCAGCACCCGTGCGGGGGGCGGCTCGGCAACAGGCGGGGGGCTCGGCGCCGGGGTGGATGGCAGCGTCGCAGACGTGTCCGTGCTGTCGGCAGCCTGAACGGGTGCGAACGCTTGGAGCGCAAAGACGAGGAAAAGCAGCGAAAAGAGCTTCGCCATCGGACCCAACCGGCGAAAAGCGAAGGAGTCTATCGGGCACCCGGAAGGGCGTCAAACGGACTTACACATACGGAAAGACGCAACAGTTTGGGTGTTCCCTTGGTAGGATTGCGGGATGCCCCTATTTCACGTCTTGCGGGAAACATGAAAGTTCTGGTTATCGAGGACACTGTCACCAGTGCGACACTGGTCTGTCATCAGCTCACCAAGATGGGACTGGCAGCGTCGCACGCGCGGGATGGGGCGAGCGGGATCGAAATGTTCAAGCGCGAACGCCCTGATCTTGTATTGCTGGACATCATCATGCCCGGCATGGATGGGTTCGAGGTTGCGCACCGCATCCGTCAGCTCGAGCGGGACGGCGACTGGACGCCGATCATCTTTCTCACCGCGCGCGCGAGCGACGGCGACCTGCAGCGGGCCATCGAGGTCGGCGGAGACGACTATCTGGTCAAGCCGGTGTCCGAGGTCGTGCTCAAGGCCAAGGTCGGGGCGATGCAGCGGATCGCGCAGATGCGCTATTCGCTGCTCGTTCTCACACGCAAGCTCGATGATGCCAACCGGGAACTGACCCGCCTGTCCGCAGTCGATGGTCTGACCGGAATCGCCAACCGCCGTCGTTTCGACGAGAGTCTGCGACGTGAGTGGCGCCGTGCATCGCGCGCGCAGTCGCCGGTGTCGCTGGTGATCGTTGATGTCGATTGCTTCAAGCCCTTCAATGACAACTACGGGCATCAGGTGGGCGACGAATGCCTCAAGGCGGTGGCGCGTACGCTTGAACAGAAGTTGCGCCGCCCCACCGATCTTGTGGCACGTTACGGCGGCGAGGAGTTTGCTGCCGTCCTGCCCGAAACCGCGCTCGAAGGCGCGCTTGGGGTCGCGGAACTGATGCGCGACGGTGTCGAGTCGCTTGCCATTACGCACCGCTTTTCGGTGGCCGCAAACGTGGTGACGATCAGCGCGGGCGTGGCGAGCATGGTGCCTGCCCGAGGTGACGAGAACGGTTTTGAGCGTTTGCTGAAATCAGCGGACGATGCCTTGTACCGGGCCAAGAAGTCAGGCCGGAACCGGGTTGCAGCGGGTCTGCAAGATGATATGGAAATCGGATTGCAAGCGTGACGAGAGCGTCCAAGAAAATCATTGTTGTGGATGACAATGAAGTCATCCGCATGGCGCTGCGTGCCATTCTGCGGCAGGCGGGCTTCAACGTCGTTGGTGAGGCCCGCGACGGCGAGGCGGTGATCGAGCTGGTCGAGAAACTGGGGCCGGATCTGGTGTGCCTGGATGTGATGATGCCGGGGCGCAGCGGGCTTGAGGTTCTGACCGAGCTGCGTGAGCGTTTTCCCACGCTGAAGGTGTTGATGATTACCGGTCTCAGCGATCGTGAGACGGTGACTACGGTGGTCGATCAGGGGGCGGTGGGGATGGTGCTCAAGCCCTTCAACTCGGCGCGCGTGATCGAGACGGTGTCGCGCGTGCTCGGCCTGAGCATGACGGAGTAGGGCAGCGGGTTCTCCGGGTGCAAGGCGCCTGCAGCGGCGCGGCGGCCAAGGTGCGTCGACGCTGCCCGCATTGAGCCCAGGCCGGGCTCCGCAGCGCGCGATCCAGGCTTGCGTGGCGAGGTATTCCCCCAGCCTTCCGGCTGTCAGAAGGTGTCCTTCCAGGTGCGCAGCGCGCGCAGACAGTCCAGTGGGCTTTCCGGCGTCTTCCCCGTGTGTTCGCTTACCGCCTTGATCACGCTGGGCTCGCTTGTGCGCAGAAAGGGGTTGATGTCCTTTTCGAGCGCGATCGTGCTCGGCAGCGTGGGGCGACCCTTTGCGCGCAAGGTTTCGCAATGCGCGGCGTAGCGGTCACGTTCGGGGTTGTCGGGGTCGGCCGCGCGGGCAAAGGCCAGGTTCGACAAGGTGTATTCGTGGGTGCAATAGACCCGGGTGTCGCCATCGAGGGCGGCGAGACGGGAGAGTGCCTTTTCCAGTTGCTCCGCCGTACCCTCGAAGAGGCGGCCGCAGCCCGCCGAGAACAGGGTGTCGCCGCAAAAGAGCAGGCCGGGGGCGTGATACGCGATATGCCCGGCCGTGTGCGCAGGGACATCGAGTACCGTCAGCTTGAGGCCGAGTCCGGGCAGGGTGACATTGTCGCCATCGGACAGCGGGTTGCTGACGCCGGCAATGCGTTCGCTGGCGGGGCCGAACACGGGTACGGGCCAGGCTTTCAGCAGCGCTGCCAGGCCGCCGACGTGGTCGGCGTGATGGTGGGTGACGAGCACGGCGGACAGCGTCAGGCCATGCGCCGAAAGATAGTCGAGGACGGGCGCGGCATCACCTGGATCGACAGCGACCGCGTGGCGATCGTCGTGAATCAGCCAGATGTAGTTATCGCGGAAGGCAGGAAGAGGGATAATGTGCATCTTCAGGATTTTGAAGCGCTGACGATTCGTGTCAATCCCCGGTTTGTCGGAATGGCTGGAAACACCCCCAGGACGCTATCTGCTCGAGTGGGAGCAGAAGCGCCTTGAGGCGGTGGTGGCGGATATCTTTGGCTATAACGCGATCCAGCTCGGATTGCCTGGTCAGGACTTCCTGAGCGCGAACCGCATGCCGTTCCGTTTTCGCTGCGCGAGCCGCGGCGATGTCGCGGTTGTTGCCTCGCATGAAGACCTGCCCTTTGCCAGCGCCAGCCTTGATCTGGTCGTGCTGCCACACGTGCTCGAGTTTTCCGCTCGCCCCCATCAGGTGCTGCGCGAGGTCGAACGTGTGTTGGTGCCGGAAGGCAGTGTGGTGATCAGTGGCTTCAATCCCTACAGCCTGTGGGGTGTGCGCCGGCTGGCGGCGCGCAAGGGCGGGGTCATGCCGTGGACCGGACAGTATCTGTCGGTGCCGCGAATCAGGGACTGGTTCTCGCTGCTCGGATTCGAAACCCAGCCAGGCGGTTTTGGCTGTTATGTACCCGCCGTCACCACGCCCGAATGGCTGGACCGGTGGCGCTTCATGGACAGGTTTGGACCCCGCTGGTGGCCGGTGTGCGGGGCGGCATATGTGGTTCAGGGCATCAAGCGCGTGCAGGGCACGCGGCTGATCATGCCCAACTGGAACGAGCGGCGTGCCCGTTCAAAACGTCTGTCGGCCGTGGCCCAGCGTGAAATTCATCCGGGAAGTACAAGGAAAACCCAATAGAAATGGAAGAAGTCGATATTTACACCGATGGTGCGTGCAGCGGCAATCCCGGTCCGGGCGGCTGGGGAGCGATTCTGCGCAGCGGTGGCCACGAGAAGGAAATCTGGGGCGGCGAGCTCCAGACCACCAACAACCGCATGGAGATGATGGCTGTGATCCGCGCTTTCGAACTCCTCAGGCGGCCGGTGACGGTGCGCGTGCATACCGACAGTCAGTACGTGCAGAAGGGCATTTCGGAGTGGATCAAGGGCTGGAAGGCGCGGGGCTGGAAAACGGCTTCCAAGGAGCCGGTCAAGAATGCAGACCTGTGGCGCACGCTGGATGCGGCGGTCGCCATGCACCAGGTGAAGTGGCTGTGGGTGAAGGGACATGCGGGCCACCCCGAGAACGAACGCGCCGACGAACTCGCACGGCGCGGGGTCGAAGAGATACGCAAGACGGGCCGGACGGCGCAGGCATGAAACACGAAGGAAAGTACTGATGAGACAGATTGTTCTCGATACCGAAACCACCGGTCTGGACTGGCGCAACGGTGACCGGGTGATCGAAATCGGCTGTGTCGAGTTGCTCAACCGCAATCTGACCGGACGCCATTACCACGTCTTCATCAACCCCGAGCGCGCAATCGACGCCGAGGCTGAGGCGGTGCATGGCATTTCGCTGGAGTTCCTCACCGACAAGCCGAAGTTCGCCGGCGTCGCGCAGAGCTTCGAGGAGTTTGTGCGCGATGCGGAACTGGTCATTCACAACGCCAGCTTTGACGTGGGCTTTCTCAATCACGAGCTGAACCTGCTGGGGCGGCCGCCGATCGACCAGTTGTGCTGCGGCGTGATCGACACGTTGAAGATGGCGAAAGAGCAGAACCCGGGCAAGAAGGCCTCGCTCGATGCCTTGTGTGACCGTTTTGCGATCGACAATGGCCATCGGACGCTGCATGGTGCATTGCTCGATGCGGAGTTGCTCGCCGAGGTCTATCTGGCAATGACGCGTGGTCAGGAGAGCCTGATCATGACGCTTGAGGAAGAGCCCGGTTCGGCGCAGTCCGACGCTGCCGGCGGCGGCTTCGAGCGGCCCCCGCAGCTGATTCAGCGTGCCTCTGCGGCCGAGCTTGAAGCCCACGATCAGCTGCTGGCCGATATTGCCAAGGCAAACAAGGGTTTGTGTCTGTGGTTGCCGCCAGAGCCGGCGGTTGAGGAAGCTGCCTGAGGACAGCGATGCCCGGCGTGCCCGTAATGGGCGCGCCGGGTAGGCGTCAGCCGCCGCGGATGCGGGTTGTCTTGTGGCTGATCCGGAGTTTTTCCAGACCTCTGAGAATGTCGCGACGCGAGATCTGTCCGATAAGCCGCTGGCCTTCCACCACCGGCAGGCAGCGGTAGGTCTGTCCGAGGAAGAGTTCGATGGCGTCGATCAGACTGCTGTCGCCGGTGACTGACACCACGTTCTTGCTCATGTAGTCGCGGACGAGTCCGGCCTGTTGCTCGAAGTAGGAAGCATTGAGTGCGACCTTCAGGCAGTCCTTCTCCGAAAGGAAACCAATCAGATGACCGTTGCTATTGGCCACCGGAGCACCGCTTAGACCGTGTTCAAGAAGAGTGTGGATGGCATGCAGAACCTCGTCCTCGGGATGAAGCGCCAGGTGGTCGCCGATCATGTAGTCCTTGACGAGCAGTGAATGGAGCATCGCGCCTCCTAAATGGTGATCAGGTTTGTTGTTGTTCGGCCTGTGCCTTCATGCGGGCCAGCCGTTTGGGGCAGGGTTTCTCGCAGCCGCCTTCGCATCCGAGGCCGACCGCGCCAAGCCCGCCGCAACTGCCGGCAATTGGCTTGCGCCCAAAAATGACGCCGATGGCCATCGCAGCAATCACGATGCCAACGACAAGCAGTGCAAGAATGAATGTACTCATGTCGGTTCCAGTTGAAGTCGCAATGATATACGGGGTGGACAATACCGCGAGCGGCTGCGTTCTTAAAGAACGAGTGTGCCGCCCGGCAGGCTGCCGGCCTGCTCGAGGCGGGTGACGGTGGGCAGCAGGTCGAGTCCTGTCGCAGCTTTCAGCATGATCGCGCGTTCTCGCAACTCCGCGATCGGGCGGTTAAGGCTGTCGCCTGCGGCGCCAAAGGCGACCACGTTCCCGCTGTCGCAGGACGGGAACGCAATGGCGCGATCGTCGAAAGCCGTGAGGATGCGCTCGAGACTGGCCTTGTAGCCGCGCGAGCGCCCGAAAAGGTTTACCGACATCAGGCCCTGGTCCGACAGCCGTGTGCGTACCGCCTGGTAGAAAGGCAGGGTGCCGAGCACGCCGGCGCGCGCGTTGCGGTCGAAACCGTCTACAAGGATGTAGTCGTAGCGGGCGTCCTTTTCCATCACGTACTGGGCGCCGTCGCCAATGTGGATCGAGAAGCGCGCATCTTCCTGCGGCAGGCGGAAGAACTGACGGGCTGCGGCCACCACTGACGGGGCGATCTCGACCACCTGAATCCGGCTCTGCGGCAGATGATGATGGATGAAACGGGTCAGCGAGGCTGCACCCAATCCGATGAGCAGCACCCGTCGCGGCCACTCGCCCGCGTCTTCGTTCAGGCCGTCGCGCAGGAGCAGGCCGGCCATCATCTCGCGGGTATAGGCAAGCTCCAGTGCATTCGGCTTGCGGATACGCATGGCGCCCTGCACCCACTCCGAGCCGAAGTGAAGATAGCGGACGCCGGCTTCTTCGGAAATGTCGATCGGCGTACTCATGTACTCATCCGTTTCAGTGCATACAGTTGTTCGAGCGCCTCGCGCGGGCTGAGGCTGTCCGGGTCGACGTCGGCCAGCGCGGTGAGCACCGGGTGCGACAGCGGGGTCGTCTCGGGTTCGGGCAGGGTGGCAAAGAGGTCGGCCTGGGGGCCGTTGCCGATCTCGCGATTCTCCAGTGCGCGCAGGCGGCGCTTGGCGTCGCGGATGACCGTGGCGGGAATGCCGGCCAGCGCGGCGACCTCGATCCCGTAACTCTGACTTGCCGGGCCTTCTTCCAGCGCATGGAGGAAGACGATGCGATGGCCGTGCTCGACTGCGTCCAGGTGCACGTTGGCGCACTCGGGGTATTCGGTGTTGAGTCGCGTGAGCTCGAAGTAGTGGGTGGCGAACAGCGTGAGGCTGCGGTTCTTCTCCAGCAGGTGACGGGCGATGGAGAAGGCCAGCGCGAGACCGTCGAAGGTGGAGGTGCCGCGGCCGATCTCGTCCATCAGCACCAGGCTGTGTTCGGTGGCGCCGTGCAGGATGGCCGAGGCTTCGGTCATCTCGACCATGAAGGTGGAGCGGCCCGAGGCGAGGTCGTCCGAGGCGCCGATGCGGGTGAAGATCGCATCGAGCGGCCCGAGGGTGGCGCTTTGGGCCGGGACGAAGCTGCCGACGTGCGCGAGCAGGCAGATCAGCGCGACCTGACGCATGAAGGTGGACTTACCACCCATGTTGGGGCCGGTGATCATCAGCATGCGCCGGGTAGGTGCGAGCCGGGCGTCGTTCTGGATGAAGTCCTCGACCTGGCGCTCGACCACCGGGTGGCGTCCGCCTGCAATCGCAATGCCGGGTTGTTCGGAGAACACCGGGGCGACATAGCCGTAGCGCAGCGCGGCATCGGCAAAGGCGGCGAGCCCGTCGAGCGTGGCCAGTGCGCGGGCGATGGCCTGCAGCGGCGGGATGTGCAGGGCCAGCGCGTCGAGGATCTGTTCGTAGAGCAGCTTCTCGCGCGCAAGTGCACGCTCCTGCGCCGACAAGGCCTTGTCCTCGAAGGCCTTGAGTTCGGGGGTGATGTAGCGCTCGGCGTTCTTCAGGGTCTGGCGCCGGCGATAGTCCTCCGGCACCTTGTCTGCGTGCAGTCGGCTGACTTCGATGTAGAAGCCATGCACACGGTTGAATTCCACCTTGAGGCTGGCAATGCCACTGCGTTCGCGTTCGCGCACCTCCAGCGCCATCAGGAACTCGCCGCAGTTGGTCTGGATGTCGCGTAGTTCGTCGAGTTCGGCATCGAAGCCGGTCGCGATCACGCCGCCGTCGCGCACCATGGCTGCCGGTTCGTCGGTGATTGCGCGGGCAAGGAGGTCGAGTGCGTCGGGCGAGATCGCCAGCCCGCCAGCGATGCCCGCCAGCAGTTCGCTGCGGGTCGAGGCCAGCGCTTCAGCAAGCTGGGGCAAGCGCACCAGGCTCTCGCGCAGGGCCGACAGATCGCGCGGGCGCGCGCTGCGCAGGGCGATGCGGGCGGTGATGCGATCCACGTCGGCCACGCCACGCAAGGCGCTGCGCACAGCGGATGCGATCTGGCCGTCGCCCTCGCCGACGAGTTCGGCAACTGCATGGTGGCGGGCCGCGGGCAGCCTGCGGTCGCGCAGCGGATGATGCAGCGCGTGGCGCATCCAGCGCGAGCCCATGCTGGTGACGCAGGTGTCGAGCAGCGACAGCAGGGTGGGTGAGCTTTCGCCGCGCAGGGTTTCGGTGAGCTCCAGATTGCGCCGGGTCGCGGCGTCGAGACGGAGGTATTCCGACTCGCGCTCCACGGTGAGGCCGGTGATGTGGGTCAGGCTCTGGCGCTGGGTGGTCTTGGCGTAGTCGTAGAGTGCCGCGGCTGCGCCGAGCGCCACCGGCAGTTCATCAACACCGAAGCCGGCGAGGTCGCGGGTGGCAAAGTGTCCGGTGAGCAGGCGCACGCCGGTTTCGGCATCGAACTGCCAGTCGGCGAGGCGGCGCAACGCGGGGGAAAGGCTCTCGATCAAGGGCAGGGCGAGGCCGTCGGGAATCAGCACTTCGGCCGGACGCAGACGCTCGAACTGGGCCTGCAGCGATTCGGCCGGACACTCCATCAGGCGCAGATCGCCATTGGCGAGGTTGAGCCAGGCCAGACCGAGCACGCCACGATGCATGTTGGCCGACAGCAGCAGCGCGTCGCGGCGATCGTCGAGCAGCGCCGCGTCGGTGAGCGTGCCGGGCGTGACGATGCGGCTGACGGCGCGCTCCATCGGGCCCTTGGTGGCGCCGGGCTCGCCAACCTGCTCGGCGATCACCACGGATTCACCCAGCTTGACCAGGCGCGTCAGGTATTGCTCGACCGCATGGAAGGGCACGCCGGCCATCTTGATCGGCTTGCCGGCGGACTGGCCGCGGGTGGTCAGCGTGATGTCGAGCAGGCGCGCGGCCTTCTCGGCATCGTCGAAAAAGAGCTCGTAGAAGTCGCCCATGCGGTAGAAGAGCAGCGTGTCCGGGTGCTGCGTCTTGATGCGCAGATATTGCTGCATCATTGGCGTGTGGCCGGGGAAATCGTCTGCAGTGGGCGCGGTGTCTTGCCGGGTTTTCAAGGTCTGTTTTCTTCCGTTGTGGTCCGGTCGGACGTCGAGTGCGACAAACCCGGCAGTTTACCGCATCACCGACCAAGTCCCGGCATCCGTCCCCGAAATCGGATGCCGGCGTGTGTGATGCAGGCTGCGATCCGCGATTGCCCCGGCCGCCAGTGTTGCCTGTCTGCGGCACTGCGGGCGCAACCGGCGCAGTCGGGCTGACGTGGATATAATCCTGATGTCATTATCTGAAGGCCGGAAAATGGAGCTCGAAATTCTTCTTCGTCCGCTGGCGGGGCAATCGCGCTGCGGCCAGGACATGATGTTCTCACCCGAGTTTGACAGTGTTCAGGAGGCGCGTCGTTTCGATG
This sequence comes from Parazoarcus sp. PS-13 R2A, assembly GCF_057621855.1. NCBI lineage: Bacteria > Pseudomonadati > Pseudomonadota > Betaproteobacteria > Rhodocyclales > Zoogloeaceae > Parazoarcus > Parazoarcus sp. PS-13 R2A. The sequence goes on along the minus strand of NZ_JBYEXN010000013.1, from coordinate 70,150 downwards.
ACCCGTCCTTGAACCAGGGCGAGTGGGTGACGGCGCGCAAGGAGGCGGACTGGCCTGCGGTCGTGTCCTCGTGCACGCAATTGCTCGCTGCGCGCACCAAGGATCTCAGGGTTGCGGTGTGGCTGGTGGAGGGGCTTGCGAAAACCCGGGGCGTCGCCGGACTCGCCGATGGCTACAGCCTTCTTGCACATTTGTGCGAACTGTACTGGTCCGACATCCATCCGCTGCCGGATGATGGGGATCAGGCCTTGCGTGTGGGGAGTCTGGCCTGGTTGCTCGCTCAATCGGTACGGATGGTCGCAGAACTGCCGCTCACGGCGTCCGGGCCTGAGGCCTGCACGGGGATCGACCTTGAACGTGTCCGTGCAGTGAGCCGTGAGATCGAGCGCAATCCCGCTCAGGCCGAGGCGATCCTGCGCGATGCGCCGCTGAGCCCTGCTGCATTCGATGCCGCACGAAGCGAAACGCCCGCAGCGTTCTATCGCAGCAGTCGCGAACATGCAGTGCGTGCGCTGGACGCGCTCGATGCACTGCAGCGCGTGATCGACGGCCACCTGGGCGCGGAGGGGCCGAGCTTCGAGCCCGCACGGGAGGCGCTGCAGACGCTGATCGCCACCCTGCGCCGGTTTGCACTGGAAGCGGGTGACGGGGAAGCGGCTGAAACCGGGCCGGCGGAAGCTGGCGGCAACGGGGCTGCGAATGGGGCTGCGGAAGGGGTTGCGCCGATGACGCCACTGACGCCTGCCACGTCTGTAGCCGGCGGATCGTCCATCTGCAACCGGACGCAGGCGCTCGCTCAACTGCGCGAGGTGGCGTCCTTCTTCCGTCATACCGAGCCCCATAGTCCGGTGGCCTATCTCGCGGACAAGGCCGCGCACTGGGGCGAGATGTCCCTGCTGGAATGGTTGCGGGCGGTTGTCAGTGACGACGGGACACTGTGTCGGGTCGAGGAACTGCTCGGGGTGAGGGAGGGGGGCGCGACGACTGACGGCAGAGGCTGATCAGCGGGCGATCCTGAACTCGATGCGCCGGTTTCGCGCCCGCCCCTCCGGGCTTGCATTGTCCGCAACTGGCCGGTCCGGGCCTGCGCCCAGCGCGGCTATGCAATCCGCTGCAACCCCCTTCATTACGAGGTAATCACGCACGGCGTTGGCGCGCTCCAGACTCAGGCCGATGTTGGCAAGGCGATTGCCTGCACTGTCGGTATGCCCAACCACCTGAACGTGCGGCGTATCGAGGCTCACGATGCTGGCCGCCATCTCGTCGAGCAGCAGACGGCCTTGGGCCGTCAGTACGGCCGATCCGCTCTCGAACTCGACGACACGGTCGGCAAGGGTCTGATCGAGCACGGCCTGAGCATTGGTGCCCACCTCCAGTGCGTTATTCACGACGTAGGCCCGGGTAAGCGAGGCTGCCGTGGTGCTGACGACCTGTTGTCGCAGGGCTTCGTTGGCGACCTTGCCACGCAGTGTGACGCGTGTGCCGACGACCTGCAGTTCTCCCTGGTGAACATGTTTGAGATCCGGGCCCAGCAAGCGCTGGACGTGAGTGCTCCAGTTGGGTGGGGGCGTGACCCCGCCCACCTGCAAGCGATCGACGACTCGCTCCGTGCCGTAGAGGGTGCGCGCACTTGCCACAATGGCGGCACGCGAGGATTCGTCGGGGACGGTGCCGCTGAGTATCACCGGTGCCCCCGGTGCGGGCAGTGCTGACTGTGCGAGGCAGGAGAGCGGGGAGGAGAGCGCGAGCGCGAAGCCGATGCGGGCGAGCCGTCTGGTGATCGTGTTCATGATCCGGTAAAGACCTCCTTGAACGTGATCAGCGCGGATTCAAGCGTGATCGCGGGTTGCGCAAGATAGCTGGAGAGCCGGGCGACCCCGCGATCCGCAGCAAGGTCGGGATGCCGTTCTATCCATTCGGGGTCGTCGAGGACAATCATGTGTTCCTCGAGACTCAGGGGCGAGAGCAGGCTCAGCAGTGGTCGTGGCGACGCACCGGTAAAGCCGATCAGCATCCGCTCCTGGCCATTGATTCGGCCCAGCAGCAGTTGCAGCTCGCACGGCGTGTCGCTCAGCACCAAGGTGACGAGGAACAGCCACAGGGCGGCGACGCGGTTGCGCTCGCAAACATTGGCGGGCAATGGGAGGCAAAGCCCTTTTTCGACCTTGAGGGTGTTGCGACCGAGCAGGGGGCGCATCAGCAGGCCGATGGCAAGAATCTGGCGCCGCACGGATTGTGGCGATGCGTGGGCGCCGAGGCTTGTGGCGAGCTGGCCGAGGGTGGTGCTACGCACATAGGTGTCGAGCGGTCGGCGCTTGAGTGCATGTTCGATGCTGGCGCCGCAATCGAGGGAGGCGAGCTCTCCAAGCGCATCGGTGGGCGTGGCCGCGCTGCAGGCCTGACCGACGACGCGGCGCAGGATGCCCCATAGCGCGGTGAAGCCGACCGGGCCGCAGCGAAAGGGGAGCGGGTCGTTGCGTTCGACTGCTGCCGCAGCAATGAACGGGAAGCGCCGTCCGGCTGCGTCGCGGCTCGGCTTGAGGTGCCCGATGACGGACAGTCGGCTGTGAGCCCCGACAAAGGCAAAGTCCAGCGCCGGGGCGTTGTCGAACAGCAGCTTCCAGCGCGGGTTCTCCGCAAAAGCCTCCATGCAGGCGGAGGTCCAGCGGTCGAGCAGCCCGATCAACTGCATCTGGTTGCCACCTCTGAGAAAATCTCCGCGCGCGGGCAGTTTGCCGAAATAGCTGACGCCGCAGACCGGTTCGACGCTCATTTCAGGACCACCCGTGCAACGGCGGCGCGGTCTGTGGAGGGAGGCTCAGGCGCCGCCGCAGGATCAAGGCCGGCAACACGTTGCGGCAAGTGTTCGCCCAGCCCTTCCCGCGGCGTTGCGCCATTACCGGCCTGTGCCTGAGCACTGCTGATGATGCGCAAACCAACGCTGAGCTGGAGTTCGTCTGCGCCCCATGACAGCGTGAATGAGCCGTCGGGCTTGCGAATCCGTTGTGCGGAGTTGATCAGCTTCTCGAGACCGAAGCGGCCGGCAAAAGCTGCGACTTCGACCGTGCTGCCGTCGAAACGCGTGAGCACGATGCGTGCGCCCGGGTTGGCGTCGGGGTTGGGCCAGATGAAGGTCGCCCACTGCGCAGCGCCGTTGCGGTACTGCAGGCGCTGCCCGTCGATCTCGATCAGGTATCCGGTCGTGCCGGACACGGGGTGCGGCATCAGCATGAAGGTGGTTTGCGGGGCGTTGTTGGTGGAAGAGGCTGCAGCACCTTCAAGCGCGCCGACCCAGCGCGGAAAGCCTGCGACCAGGTCGGGCTGCAGGCGAATGCCGAGATCCCCCCATGTGCGTGGTGCAATCGTGTTGCCCCTGCGCACCACGAGCGCAGCCATCGCGCCGTCGACGTAGTGCGCAATCGCCCCGTCCGGGCCGAATATCTGCGCAATCTCCGCCGGTGTGGCCTCGATATCGGCTTCAGCGGAGAACGGGTACTTGAGCGCGAGGCGGCGGGTGAATGGCTCATGGACCTGTGCCAGCCAGATGCGGTTGAGCTCGTCTTCCGCAGGCCGGGCACTGGCGGCGAAAGTCTGCAGCAGCGGGCGGATCAGCAATGGCCGAAGCACCGCGCGCTGGGCATCTTCCATGCCTGCGAGCATCTGCTCATCCACGAAGCGCAGAGTGGCGGCGAGTTCCGAGTCTCGGTCATCAAGGGTGTCGCGAATGAGTCTGATCGAACCCGGTCCGGGGCCGCCCTGATTGGCAATCTGGTTCAGCCTCGAGCGAAGCTGTGACAGTTGCAGCAGATAGCGCTCAAGCAGGCTTCCGCCGTCATCGCGCGGAGCCAGCAGCCTGTCGACGCCGGCAAACGCCTCTCCGAGCTCACCTCGCGATGGCGGCATGCCCTCATGCGGGGCCGAAGCATCGGTCGCGTCGCTGGCGACGGGTGTGCGCAGAATCGTGCGTCTGAACCAGTCGCCGACCCCGCGGGCTGCCTGCGTCTGACCCTGGGCCTGACCCGCTGCGGCAGCCGATGGGTTGTCCCATGCGGTCTGAGCGTGGACTGTGCGCATCAGCTTTCCGATTGGCGAGCGCTGGGGATCGCCAAGGCGGTCCATTGCCGCAACGGCCATGGGAAAACCGTCGAAACGGCTGATGCTGACGCCTTGCAGCAGTTGCCCCCACGCCGCCGCATACTCCTGCTTGTACATCGTGGTGAGGGTGTTGCGGATCTGTGCGGGGCTGCCCTGGAGGGTAAGGTCGTCATGGCGGGCGCTCTGCAATACCCAGTCCGTGCTTTGCAACTCGCCTGTCGCTGCATCGTCAATAGCCTGTCTGACGTATGCCTTCCACGCATCATGCGTGAATGCACCCGACACGACGTGGCTGCCGGTGAGCAGACTGTCGTTGCCCGCCCCGGTCAGGCCGGCGATGCTGACCGCCGGGAAGCGAGTCGACGCGCGCGTCCTGATGTCCGCATAGATGCGTTCGGTCGCTGGCAGCCCGCGGACGACCTTGCGCAGGCGTTCGCGCACCTGATCAGCGAGCGCCAGATTGTTTTCGATCAGCGGCCATTCGGGTTTGCCGGTGTGGGCGAGATGAAACGAAAGAATCTTCCCCGCCCTGCGGATCATCTCTTCACGCCCCATTGTCCCGCGGTTTGCCTCCAGCCATTCGCGCCAGATCCGGGTCAGATGGTCTGATAGATGACCTGCGTCGAGGTGCGCCCGGTCTGCGAGCATGAGATAGGTCTTCAGTGCCTTGTAGGCGTCTTCGACGCTGGACGGACTCGCACTCACATATGGTCCTCCGCCGCGGGGCGCGGGACTTGCTGCGGGATCGTGCGCGACCTGACCCGGCTCGCCCTCGAAGGTGCTGACCTCGGTGAGGAAGGCTTCGAGCTGCTCGCGCACCGGCGTCAGCAGGACGCTGCGAATGCCGGCGTGATATTCGTCGAAAAGTTTGGCCTTCAGTGCCTCGCCCTGATAGAGACCCAGCCCAAGTGAAAGCGGGCGGTTGTGGTCGAAGTCCTCAAGCTGGGCGATGCGGTCCTGAATGAGCTCGAGTGCGGCCAGGCGGGATTGCAGTCCGGTATTGTCCGCCTGCATGGCAGCGGCGCTTTCGAGGTCGGCGGTGACGCCAGCGACCAGACTGCGGTTGTTCGAGTACGACCAGCTCCAGCCGCCGAACATCACGCCGAGCGCTGCGATGGCCCCGATGATCGCGACCTGACGCATCCGGGCTTGCCGCGTTCCCGAATACTGGCGTACGAGCTGTCTGTCGGCGAAGATCACCTGAGAGAACAGGTCGCGGAGAAAGAAGCCGTTGCGCGATCCGACGCGCTCGGGCAGCGGGCCTTCGCCCTTGAGTGAAAAGCGTGCTTCGATCCTGCGATCGGAAAGGCTCTGCGCCTCGCCGTTTTGCAGGGCGGAGGTGAAATAGAAGCCGCGGAAAACCGGCTCGAACTGATAGGGGTTGTCCTCGAACAGTGTCGCGATGAACACTCTCAGCGCAGGTTTCACCGCGGCAAATTCCAGCGGGAAGGCGAGCATGCCCGGTGGCATGCGCTCACCCTGGGCGCGCGCCATCTGGGCCACGCCGAGTTCGCGAAGCCCTTCGTGAAGGATGTCGAAGTGGCGGTCGAAGAGGTCGATGGCGCTGTCGCGCCCCGTCCTGGTGCAGGGCAGGGTGGCGCCCCACACCCTGTCGCGTTCGTTCCAGTCCAGATCCTGAAAGAAATCGTTGAAGCCCGCGATCAGGTCCGCCTTGGAGAACATGACGTAGGCCGGCGCAAAGACCTGCAGACGCTCGGTAAGCTCCTGTACCCGCTGCCTCAGGCTGCGGGCAAGGGAAATGGCGAACTCGGGCGGGTTCGAGCTGAGTTCGGCAATGCTTGCGGTGATGATGATGCCGTTGATCGGGGCAAGCGGGCGATGCTTCCTGAGCTGCGAAAGGAAGTACAGCCATTCCTGCCTGTCGTCCTCGTAGACCGAGTAGCGCCCTGCGGTGTCGAGCAGGATGCCTTCTGTGGTGAAGAACCAGTCGCAGTTGCGGGTGCCGCCGATGCCCTTGACCACGCTGCCGGTACCATCCTCGAACGGAAACTGAAGCCCGGAATTGATGATGGCCGAGCTCTTGCCGGCAGCAGGATTCCCGATCGTGACGTACCACGGAAGCTCATACAGGGCCGAGCGACCCGACACGCGACCCAGTTTCGAGCGCTTGATGGTGGTCACGGCCTCCTGCATGCGCTGGCGCAGGGTTTCCTGTTCGAGCCGGGCCCCTGCAGTCGAACCGGCCTGCTTCTCGACCGGCTGATCGAGCATCTCGTGCAAGGCGTCAGCGTGCTGGCGTGCCTTTCGCCTGTGCAGGAACGTGGCCAGCATCCAGGCTGAGACGAGCACGATGCCCGCTGTGATCGCCCAGGATGCAGGAATTCCAAACATGTCGGTGGCGAAGACGATGAAAGCGGCCAGGGCGACAAACCCGAGCAGGGCGAGAAATCGTGCGTCTGTGAGGGGGGCGTGCAATCGGGACATGAATTCAGCTTTGGTCGTCCGTGGGGAGGTGAAGGGTGTTGCCGGCGGTGCGCGGCCTGCGGTCGTGCGCGGACGGATGGCGTAATTCGACATGGCCGAAGTCCTGCAGGGTCCAGCGCCCGCCCCAGGTGAGTCCGAGTTCCTCAGCGATGCGCCCCAAGCGTTTGTAGGCCTGCATTGCCCACGGGTCACGCTCGGATATCACGAGGCGGCCTTCGCGCAGAAATGCGCAGTCGGCAGCCAGTCCGTACTGGTGGTAGCTCTGGTGTGCCGATGCCCGGGTGACACTGTCGCCGAGGGCTGCCAGCTGATTCTGTCGGGCGGGGCTCCGGTAGCCTTCGATCAGCACCGTTTCGTAGCCATGCCGGTCGCGCATGAGCGTGAATGCGGCGAGCAGGCGCTGGCGAAACTCGGTGTCGAGGCGCATCCAGTCGCGGTTCGCGTCCGGTGTGGCCGGCCGCAGGTGCTCGACCTCACGGGTCGCGAAGATGTCGGGCGGCAATGGCGGGGGTGGAGAGAGTTGCTCACCTTCGAGAAGCGCCGCAATTCGGCTTCCGGATGTCGGGCTTCCGACCTGTTCAGGGAGCGGAAACGGCGCAATGAAGTGCGGGATGAGGAGGGCGGGGGCACTCATCAGCACAAGTGCTGCGAGCGTGAACGTCATGCGGCGTCGGATCAGCCCGCCCGCTGCGAGGAATCCTTCGATGGCGAATCGCCATGCGTCCCGTGCCTTCGCGCACCCGGTCTGCCATGGTCCGCTCATTCCTCGCATCAGTGGCGGCAGCCAGCCGAACAGCGCGCGCCGCAGCGAGGCGAATCCAATCAGGCTGATTGCAGCAGCAATGCTCAGGAAATAGGCGGACAGGACCAGGGTCATTGCGTGTTTTGCGGCTGGTTGCGCCAAAACGACTAGCGCGAGGGTTAGGGAAAAATCTTCTGCTGCGACGGGTGGAACCGGATTTTAAGACATTAGAATGTGCAAATGGCATAATCGGGCGCAAAAAAATGACAAAGAAATGGATTGGGGGTGGCGAATCCGGCCCGACACTGGTCGCGAGCGGCACGAGGACATCGAGTGCCGCCCCTTTCAGCATTCTCGACGGCCTGTCGCCGCCTCCCCGGGTGTCCGCTTGCGAGGCGCGCTGGCGTGGGTTGCCCGGCGCCGCACGGGGCTTGTTGGCGCTCGTGCTTCTGGCGCTCGCCTTCCGGCTGGGGATGATCTGCATGGCGAGCGGGGATGAGGGGGCGCTACTACCCGATGGGGGCGCAGCCGCTGCGGATCGCGCGCTGAGCGCTGTGGCGGGTGATGGTTGCGGAACTTCGGTGCCCGCGGGCGCTGCGCAAATCGCGGGTGCGACGGCCGCGTGCGCCCCGGCGGCGGCCTACGATCCGCAAGGCGCTGCCATTGACGGCGGTGTGGCCACGATCCGCGCCTTGCCAGTGACGCGAGCAGTCGACGACACGCGGCTGCCGGGGGCGTCCGCGGTCAGCGGATTGCAGGCCGCTGCAGCGACAGAAAACGGATCGGCGGCGAAACGGGCGCGGCAGGGCGCCGAACAGAAGCGGAGTGCAGGGAAAAAGGCGGAAAAAAAGACGGAGAAAAAGACCGACAAAAAGGCAGTGGCCGGCGCCCGAGCAAGCCGGCGCGATCACGATGTCGACATCATTGCCGCGATCGTTGAGGCCACAAGGCCGGCGCGGTGAATGCAAGGTCCGGCGCTACGGCCTTGGTCCGAATGCGCCAGATGCCCGGCTGCGCATCTGGCGTGGCAACCCGTCCGTCTTACTCGAAGCTCGGCAGTTCCGGCTTTGCGACAGGCTTTCCCGCCGCCGCCCAGGCATCGAATCCGCCGGCGATCGATTTCACGTCAAGATAGCCCATGTCCGCAAGCGCACACGCAGCGAGCGCGGCGCGGCCGCTGGTCTTGCAGTAAACGACTATCTTGAGGTCACGGGACGCGAGCTCGGGCATGTTGCTGAGCTTGAATTCGAGCATGCCGCGAGAGATGTGAACCGCGCCCGGGATGTGGCCGGATGCGTATTCCTCCGTCTCACGGACGTCGATCAGAACATCCGCGTCCCGAATCGCCTGATCGGCCTTCTCAAGCGGGGTTTCCTGAACTCTGGCCTTGGCTGCGGTGACGAGATCGTGCGCGGTTTTCATGGTGATTTATTCCGGTATTTGGGGGATGTCGCAGGGTTGCGTGCCTGCCTGACGCGAGGGCTGGCAGGCGCGGGGAGTCTGGTCAGACATGTGTTCAGAGGGGCGCATTCTTGTCCGGCAGGGTGTAGCCGTCGGCAATGTAGCCTGGGCCCTTCATGACGAAAACAATGAAACAGAAGATGGCGACGGTCAGCACGACGGTCCAGTGCAGCACGACAGCAGCGATCACCCAGATGTCGATCATCTGTAACGCACGGAGCGTGTCGTCGGTCTTGTCGCCCCACCAGGCCAGACGCGCGAGGAGTGAAACGCTCACACATGCGGCAGTGCCGGCAAGTGCAATCATTGGCAGTTTGCGCAAGACCTTGCGCTCCTGACCTGCAGGCTCGGTGCGCGATCCGGGCAGGCGCTTCCAGTTTTTGGTCGTCATGGTCTGTCCTGTTCAAGTGCGGACGTTTCAAACGCGGCGCGTTTCAGCCTTTCGGCATTATATAAGCAAACGATGATTGTCGTTAGCCGAGAAGACCGCCCGGTACTCAAGAGAGGGGGCGGAGCGATCAAAAGTTCTGTGCTGTGCATCACACTGCGTCGGGCGCTTGAAGCGAACACGGTATTGTCGGCAATCGGGCACCCTGCGGCGTAGCTCGGGTAGAATGCAGTCTTCAAGCCGAACAGCCCGCTGCGTCATGACAACCGAAACGCCCTCCGCGAAACCCGCCCTCGAACCCCGTGCCCTGTTGCAGAAGCTGCAGGAGCAGTCGCCGACGTTCCGCGATTGCAAGCCGCTGGCCATTCGCATCGATACCAATATTCTCGAACGCTTCCCCGAGTTCGAGAAAAAGACCCTGCGCAGTGCGCTGCGCATGCACACGGCGTCCACGCGGTATCTGAAGGCAATGGAAAAGGCGACAGAGCGCTTCGACTTCGAAGGCAACGTTGCCGGAGAGGTGACCGAGGAGCAGCGCGCTCACGCTTCGGCGACGCTCAAGGAGCGTTTTGCTGCAGCTGCCAAGCAGCAACGTGCGAAGCGCGAAGCCGAGGAGGCCGAGCGCAAGCGTGAAGAAGCCGAGCGTCGTCGCGGCGAGAAGCTTCAGCAGCTGATGACGAAATTCGGAAAATGATGTCACCTGGCCGTCTTCTTCCCGCTGCAGCCATGGTCGCCGTGCTCGTCGCGAGCGCGCCGGCCAATGCGGAGCGGGTCGGGGAAGTGTCTACGGTGTGGAAGCTGATCGGCCCCAACCACAAGGTGGTTGTCGAAGCCTACGATGACCCGCGTGTGGAAGGCGTGACCTGCTACGTCTCCCGCGCCAAGACCGGTGGTCTTTCCGGCGCAGTCGGGCTCGCAGAAGATCTGTCCGAGGCCTCGATCGCCTGCAGGCAGGTTGGTACGATTCGCTTCCGTGAGCCGATCCCGCAGCAGGAAGAGGTGTTCTCCGAGCGACTATCTGTGCTCTTCAAGCGCCTGCAGGTTGTACGAATGGTCGATGCCCGCCGCAACGTGCTGGTGTATCTCACCTACTCGGACAAGCTGGTCGATGGCAGCCCCAAGAACAGCGTGACCGCTGTTGCCGTCGATGGCAGCACGCCAATTCCATTGAGTCGCTGAACCCGCCTTTCTTCGGCGGGCTTCCTCAGCTTTACCACAGGCTGCGTTCTTGACCGGGACGCGTGCGCAACAGCCATGCGCCTGTGGCACCTGCCAGCGCCATCGCGATTGCACCGCCGGTGTTTCCGGTTCCCAGCATCAGTCCAGCCAGCAGACCAAAGCTCATCAACAGTCGATTGATTTTCGGTTCCATCGTCTCTCTCCTTGTGGGGAAATGAGACAGGGCTGTGCGCTGTCTCGATAACTGTAAGTTTATACAGTTAGTCGGAAAATGGAAGTGCTTTCTGTCGTCTGAGGCATGCGTGCCACTGGCGCTGCGCGCGAGTTCGGCTATAATCCGCGACCTGATGTGTTGCCCTTGTAGCTCAGTTGGTAGAGCAGCGGTTTTGTAAACCGAAGGTCGCGGGTTCGACTCCTGCCGGGGGCACCAATAGATTCAAGCGCTTAAGCCAGTTCCGTGGAGCTGGCTTTTTTGCGTCCTGGGCCCTTGGGCGGGTGCGAGGCGCGTCGCGCTCGCTGTAAGAATGGTGGTTTGGCCCTGTCGAACCGGTTCCCTGCCAGGCGAACGACACCCGTACGATGCGTCGTCCCCATGCGCTGTCAGCGAAACACGCACCGCCTCCCCTCCGCGCTCTCCGCGCCTCCGCGTGAGTCATGCTCTTCCGGTGGTCTGAAGCATCTCCCGGCAGAAATATTCTCCACGCGGAGCTGCGGAGCCGCGGAGGGCGCGGAGGGGCAGTGTTGATCGTGCTTGCTACTTGCGCAGCAGCCGCAAACCGTTGCCGACGACCAGCAGGCTGGCGCCCATGTCGGCGAAGACGGCCATCCACATCGTGCTCATGCCGACGACGGTGAGTGCCAGAAACACGGCCTTGATGCCCAGCGCCAGCGCGATGTTCTGCACCAGCAAGGTGTGGGTGGACTGCGACAGCCGGACGAAGGTCGCGATCTTGCTCAGGTTGTCGTCCATCAGGGCAACGTCGGCGGTTTCGATCGCGGTGTCGGTGCCCATCGCGCCCATCGCAAAGCCGATGTCGGCGCGCGCCAGTGCGGGTGCGTCGTTGATGCCGTCACCAACCATGCCCACGGTGCCCCTGGCGGAGAGTTCTTCCACGGCCTTGAGTTTGTCCTCGGGGAGCTGGTTTCCGCGGGCTTCGTCGATGCCGACCTGTTGTGCGATTGTGCTGGCGGTGTGCGGGTTGTCGCCGGTGAGCATCACGGTTTTCACGCCGAGACGGTGGAGTGCGTCGATGGCGGCGCGGCTGCTGTCCTTCACCGTGTCTGCGACAGCGAGCAGGGCGAGGACCTGAAGATCGTCGAACAGTACGACCACCGACTTTCCGGCTTGCTCAAGTGCTTCGAGCCGCGCTTCCAGTGCAGGCGAGCAGCGTCCGAGGTCGTGCACCAGACGATGATTGCCCAGCACGTAGCGCGCGCCGTCGATCATGCCGCGAACGCCTCGACCGGGAAGGGCCTCGAACGCGTCGACGTCCATGAGTGCGATATTGTCGTCTTTGGCGGTCTTTGCGAGCGCTTGCGAGACCGGGTGGTCCGAGCGTGCTGCCAGACTCGCAGCCAGGCGCCGGCAGCTTTCGCTATCGATCGTGCCAAGGCATTCGAAGTCGGTCTGCACTGGCTTGCCGTGGGTGAGGGTGCCCGTCTTGTCGAGTGCAAGCCACTTCAGTTTGCGCCCTTCCTCAAGATATACGCCGCCCTTGATCAGGATTCCGTGACGCGCTGCAGCGGCGAGTCCGCTGACGATGGTGACCGGGGTCGAGATCACCAGTGCGCAGGGGCAGGCAATGACAAGCATCACCAGCGCCTTGTAGACCCAGTCGTACCAGCCTCCGCCCATCAGCAGCGGGGGCAGGATTGCGACGCCGATGGCAATCGCAAACACGATTGGCGTATAGACGCGGGCAAACCGGTCGACGAAGCGCTGCGTCGGCGCTCTGGCGCCCTGAGCTTCTTCGACCGCGTGAACGATTCGGGCGAGGGTGGTGTTGTTCGCGGCTGCGCTGACCCGGTATTCGAAGGCGCCGGATTCGTTGACGGTGCCAGCGAAGACGCTGTCGCCGACGGACTTGTCCACCGGCAGGCTCTCGCCGGTGATCGGCGCCTGATTGACCGTCGAGCGCCCGGTGATGATGTCGCCGTCGAGCCCGATGCGCTCGCCCGGCCGGACGCGGACCACGCAGCCCACGGTTGCGGCAGATGCTGCCACCTGCTGCCAGCTGCCGTCGGCCTGCTGCATGGTCACGGTGTCCGGCGTGAGTTGCATCAGGCCCTTGATGGCGTTACGTGCCCGGTCGAGCGAGCGGGCCTCGATCAGCTCGGCAATCGTGAACAGCACCATCACCATTGCCGCTTCCGGCCATTCGCCCAGAAGGAGGGCGCCGGTGACTGCAATGCTCATCAGGGCGTTGATGTTGAGGTTGCCGTTGCGAATTGCGACCCAGCCCTTTTTGTACGTGCCCAAGCCGCAAACGGCGATGGCGGCAATCGCAAGCACGGCCGGCACAGGGCCGGGCAGACTCATCCAGTCGGCGATCTCAGACGCGAGTGCCGCAGCGCCTGCGAGTGCCAGAGGCCACCAGGGGGCGCGTGGCGTGTCGGCGACCGGCGCGGGCTGCTCGCCCGTTGCGGGCAGCTCCGGTTCGAAACCGAGCGAGCGGATGGCCTCCATGACCGGGTCAAGTGCGTTCGGCGCGTGCACCACGGTGAGTACCCGCTGCATCAGGTTGAACTCCATGGTGCTGACGCTCGCCATGGCGCCCAGCTTCTTGCGGATCAGTGCCTCTTCCGTGGGGCAGTCCATCTGCATTATGCGGATCGAGGTGCGGATGCCTTCAGCAGTGGCTGCAGGCGCAGACAGCGCGCCGAGCTGGACGAGGGCCGGTGCGCAGCAATCGGCACCTTCCGTGCAATGGCTGTGGGCATTTCCGTGAGCATGTTCGTGCTCATGCGCGTGTGCGCGCTCAGCGGTTTTTTCCGGATTGTGGTCGCAGCAGCTCGACATGGCTGAGCCTCTTCATTCGTCGTATGCTTGCATTCGACACCTTAAAGCCACTTCAGGGTCAAGCGTTTTGAGGAGGTCGCATGAAGATTGGCGAACTGGCGAGTGCGGCGAACTGCACAACCGAAACCATCCGCTATTACGAGAAGGAAGGCCTGCTGCCGGAGGCCGAGCGCAGCGCAAGCAACTACCGCAGCTATGGTTCGGCTCACCTCGAGCGCCTGCGCTTCATCCGCAACTGTCGTGCGCTCGACATGACGCACGACGAGATTCGGGCCCTGCTCACGCTGATGGACGGTCCGCTGGATGGCTGTGGCGCAGTCAATACCTTGCTCGACGAGCACATCGGTCATGTGGAAGCCCGCATTGAGGAGTTGCAGCAACTGAAGCAGCAACTGAGCACGCTCAGGCAACAATGCCAGACCGAACAGGGGCTGGACGCCTGCGGCATCCTGCGCGGGCTGGCGGCGATGGAGACGACGCCAACCGGCAAGCGGCACACCCACCTGGGGTAGCCTTTTCAGGCCCGCGCTGACCTCGATCCGCACCTGGCCCGAGCGTGGTGCGGACGCCAGCGCGTGCGGGGTGCGTACAATGCGCTGTATCACTCCCGACTTTCGAGGTGCCGGTCATGTCGATTCATTCTTCCCGTGCGTCCTTGTCCTGGCTGCATCTTGCGTTCGTCCTGCTGCTCGCGCTGTCGATCGGTGGTTGCGCCAGCGTGGTGGATCGTGATCCGGTGCGGATCAACGTGGTGGGGATGGAGCCGCTGCCCGGGGTGGGAATGGAGATCCGTTTCGGCCTCAAGCTGCGGGTGCAGAACCCCAATGACGATGCGATCGATTTCGATGGCGTGGCGCTCGAGCTGGAGCTTAACGGCAAGCCGTTTGCGACCGGCGTGAGCGACGCGCAGGGCAGTGTGCCGCGCTATGGGGAAACGGTGATCGTGGTGCCGGTGACGGTGTCGGCGATTTCCTTCGTGCGTCAGGCTATGGGCATGGTTGAGGACGAACCGGCTGACAGCGTGCCGTACGTGCTGAGCGGCAAGCTGGGCGGCGGTCTGTTTCGCGGCATGCGGTTTCGCGACGAGGGCAAGCTGAGCCTGCCAGGAACCGCGACACCACCCAAGTCCAACTAGTTGGCAGCACGCCCCTCAGCGCACCACTTCGCCGGCCTTCAATGCTTCCACTATCTCTGCGGCGGCTACCGGCTTCTGGAAATAGTAGCCCTGTACCTCGTCACATCCGGCGGCGCGCAGATAGATGAGCTGTTCGCGGGTCTCGACGCCTTCGGCGATCACGGTCAGGCCCAGATTGTGGCCGAGCGCGATGGTTGACGCGACAATGGCGGCGTCATTGCTCTGGTTGCGGATGTCGCTGATGAAGCTGCGATCGATCTTGATGACGTTGATCGGCAGGCGCTTGAGGAAGCTCAGGCTGGAAAAGCCGGTGCCGTAGTCATCGAGTGCGATCTTCAGTCCGAGCCCGGACAATGCCTCAAGCGCCTGGCGAGGGCGTTCAAAGTCCTCGACCACGCAGCGTTCGGTGATTTCGATTTCGAGCAGGTTCGCAGGAATACCGTAGTCGCTCACGACCTCGCGGATGTAATTGACAAAGGTCTGGTCACGCAACTGTTTGGGTGACACGTTGATCGCCACGGGTACCACCGAGATGCCTTCAGCCAGCCACGCCGCGATCTGGCGGCAGGTCTCGCGCAACACCCAGTTGCCGAGTTCGACCACGAGGCCCTCCTGCTCGGCGTAGTCGATGAATTCACCGGGAAATATCATCCCGCGCTCCGGGTGCTGCCAGCGGATCAGGGCTTCGAGGCTGGTAATGCGATAACCATTGAGCGAAATGCGTGGCTGATAATGGAGAACGAACTCGTCCCCCATGATCGCGCGTCTGAAACGGCTGCTCAGGTCGGCTTGCAGGATGGAGCGTGAGTTCAGCGACGGGTCGTAGAAGCGGAAGCACCCGCGCCCGGCACGCTTGGCTTCATACATCGCCGAGTCGGCATTGCGCATCAGCGCGTCAAGGTCGAGCCCGTCGCGTGGGTGCACCGCGATGCCGATGCTTGGCCGCATCTCGAGTTCGTTCCCCTCGATCTGCATCGGCGAACCGATCTCATCGATCAGTTTGTTTGCCACCCTCGCTGCGTCGTCGATGGACTCCAGTTCGGTCAGCAGCACCACGAACTCGTCGCCGCCAAGACGGGCAACGATGTCCGCCTCGCGTACCGTACCGCTCAGGCGCTGCCCCACGCCATGCAGCAGAAGGTCTCCTATGCGGTGCCCGAGCGTGTCGTTGATGAGCTTGAAGCGGTCGAGGTCGAGGAACATCATCACGAATGGCGCGTGGCTTCTCCGTGTTCTCGACAGGTGGCTGTTCGCCAGTTCGGTAAACAGCATGCGGTTGGGCAGGCCGGTGAGGTGGTCGAAGGATGCGAGCTGGTAGACCGCCCCCTTTTCTTCACGCAACTGGGCGTTCATCCGGGTGGTTTGCAGCAGGACTGCGCACTGCTCGAAATGGCGTCTGCGCCAGCGATCCACCATGGCCAGCATAACGGCCGTGCCGGCAAGCAGCAGCAGGGTCAGGGCGCGTGCCAGTCCAGAGTGCGCTTCGCCCTGTTCGGCGACATGAAGTTCCCACACGCCAAGGATCTGCATGGCGCAGAAGACGACGAGCCCGAGGCTCGTCAGCGACCACTCGTTGAACAGGCGGCGCCAGGTGGGCGCAGGACGGACGTCTGCGCACCCGGCTCCCGAGGTGGCCGGCTGCGCGGGCGTGGCGAGGAACTGATGTGGCTCGGGCGAAGTGGTTTTGGTCACGTAGTACGACTAAAGAATCAGGTGATGATGTTGCGTGCGCTGTTGCACGAAGGCCCTGATCCTCCGCCATCAAGATTGCACTTTCGTTAAACGTAACCACACTGACACACGAACCGGATTTTCCTGTGATGATGGCGTGCTATCGCCGAATCAGCGTCTCAACAGCGCCTCAATGCTTTTCGGGTGAGGCTGTGTTCTGCAACGCGATGCCGACGGCCTGCCGCATTCTTTGGTACATTCGCCCAAAAACCGCAAGTCAGGGCGCACTGCGTCGGCGCGATGGACGTCATGCGAAGGCTTGCAGCGAGGAGAGCGAGAAATGAACGAGTTCGAACAACAGGCACGCACGTTTACCGACACGATCAATGCCGAGTTGAATGACGGGCGCCTGGTCTTTCCGGTGTCGATGGAGGTGACGCTGCGCATCAAGCGCCTTGCCGATGACCCCGATTCCAGTCTCGACGAGATTGTTGCCGTCGTTCAGGCAGAGCCGGTGCTGGCTGCGAAGACCATCCGCATGGCCAACACGGTGGCACTCAACCCCTACGGTGCGCTGGTCGATTCGGTGGGCGTGGCGGTGCGGCGAATTGGCCTGTCGTCGCTGCGCAGCCTGGCGTTTGCGGTCGCATCCGAGCAGCTCGCCGGGGATCACCGCTCGCCCAACATGCGGACGCTTGCGCAGGGCTTGTGGATGCGCTCGCTGGATGTTGCCTCCTGGTGCTTCGCCCTGGCTCGCAGGACCCAGGCAAGCAACCCGGATACCGCGCTGATGGCGGGCATGCTGACCCAGATCGGACAGTTCTTCCTGATTGCACGGGCGTCCGATTACCCTGCGATGGAGCGCAATATCGACCGCTTCGCCGAGCTCGTGGATCGACTGCACGTCGATGTCGGGCGGGCCGTGCTCGATGTGTTCGACGTGCCCGAGTCCATTCTCGACGGCCTGGATGCAGAAGACGGTTACACCGGAGCATGGCCGCCGGCTGACCTGCACCACATCGTGCAGATTGCGTCGATGGTGTCCGAATTTCCCGATCCGTTCGACGGCCTGCTCGGCCGCCATCCGCAGCGGGGGCCTGCGACCACGGACGGGTTCGGCATCGATCCGGCCGAGCTCCAGTCCTTGCTGCATGATTCGCAGGATGAGCGGCGGCAGATTCTGGATGCCGTCAGGGCCTAGGTCGAAAGCGCTAAACTTTTCCCGACATGCGCCGTTAACCCTGGCCCCAGGACCGAGATACGACCATGATCAACAACCTCACTCTCAGAACCCGGATTGGCTTGCTCATCCTCGCAGCCTTTCTCGGCATCACGCTCACCAACGCAATCGCTGCGTTTCAGGTCAAGCGTGAGCTCATGGAAGGGCACAAGCTGCAGATCAGCGCGACGATCCAGGCGGCGGTCCAGCTCGTTGCCGGGTTCCACGATCAGGTCGCAGAGGGGGAGCTCCCGGAGGATGAGGCCAAGCGCCTGGCGCTGCAGGTGCTGAGCACGATGCGCTACGGCGGTGAGGACGGCAAGACCGAGTACCTCTACGTTTGGTCGACCGGCGGGGCGTCGGTCATGCACCCGTTCCGTCCGGAGTGGCGCGGCAAGAACATGAGCGAGGAGATCCGCGACGGGCAGGGGCGCTACACGATCAAGGACATTCTGGCGGTTGCCAGGTCGAGTGGCGGCGGCTTCGTTGATACCTCGTTTCCCCGCCCGGGGCAGAAGGAGGCGGTCGACAAGCTGCAGTACGTGATGGTCTTTCAGCCCTGGGACTGGATCATCGGTACCGGCGTCTACGTCGACAGCGTGGAGGCTGAGTTCAACAACCGCATGATGCGCGATCTCGGCATCGCGGCGCTGATCATGGCTTTCATCGTCGGTTTCGGGTTCCTGGTTGCGCGTTCGATTCTGCGGCAGATTGGCGGCGAACCGGCAGAGGCCGTGCGCTTGATGTCACGTGCGGCAGGGGGGGATCTGACTGTCGAGGTCGGGGCTGCGCCCGAGGGCAGCATGTTGGCGGCACTGTCGGGGATGTTGCGCGCGTTTCGCGAAATGATCGGCCAGATCTCGGGCGAAGCGAGCCGGCTTGCGAGCACGGCCGAAGGCATCACGCATGCCTCCGACCAGGTCGCGATTGCGGCACACAGGCAGGCCGACTCGACCTCGTCGATGGCTGCGGCAATCGAGCAGATGACGGTTTCGATCAACCACATCTCCGACAACGCCAAGGACAACGAACGCGACTCGAACGCCGCGTCCGAGATGGCTGAAAGTGGCGAACAAAAGGTGGCGAACGCCACCAGCGAGATGCATCACATCAGGGCGTCGGTTTCGGCCGCGGCAGATCAGTTGCGCTCGCTTGAGAGCCAGACCAACCAGATTTCCTCGATTGCGAACGTGATCAAGGAGATCGCCGCGCAGACCAACCTGCTTGCCCTGAACGCGGCGATCGAGGCTGCACGGGCAGGCGAGCAGGGACGCGGGTTTGCTGTGGTGGCCGACGAAGTGCGCAAGCTGGCCGAGCGTACGTCGAGTGCAACCGAGGAGATCGGCGGCATGATCGGCGCGATTCAGGCCGATACCAGTCGGGCCGTGGGGACGATGGAGCAGGTGCTGCCGCAGGTCGAGCACGGCGTGGGGCTTGCGCAGGACGCAGCGCAGTCGCTCCGTGACATCCGGCACGGGGCGGACAACATGCTCAACCGCTTGCGCGATGTCGCCACGGCAACGCACGAGCAGAGCGCCGCGAGCGATGCGATCGCGCAGCAGGTCGAGTCCATCGCCCAGATGGTCGAGGAGACCAGCGTGTCGATGCAGAACACCTCAGAGTCGGCTCATACGCTGGAGCGTGTTGCCAAGGATCTGAGCGCCATGGTTTCGCGCTTCAAGCACTGAGGCTGCCACTGCAGGGCGGGATGTGTCCTGCGATCCGACCCCCGACCCGAACGCATACACGGGCTTGGCCCCGGGCCGAGGCTCAGGAGTGAAAGGTTTCGAAGTGAAGTGCGATATCGCAGGTTCGCCCACCGCCAAACCAGCGGGCGACTGCGCGGGCGCCGCCTGCGAAACGGTAGGAATACTCGTCTGAAACGGGTTTCTGCATATGGACGGCAGGCTCGAAGGGGCCGAGACGTTCGCGCAGCGACGCTGCAAAATCGCTTCCCAGTGCCTCGCAGGCGGCTGCACTCCCTGCCTTGGGCAGAGGCCCAAGCGGCAAGGCGATAATCTCCTCGATGCGACCATCGGTGCCGGCCATGGACATCACGCTCAACGCGCGATGAGCGACGGTCAGCTGCACAGTGACCTGGTCGCGGGCATCGCAGCCCGGTCCGACATGGGCTGCGGCAGGGTCGAAGCGGAGCGCGTCGGCGGCTGCGTCGCGCAGCGGACGCTCCAGCAGGAAGGGGCCAACGCCCTGCGCCTGAAAATCCGGCGCTCGCCCCTCCATTTTCGCCACCGACATGCCGCTGCCTGTCACCAGCAGGCAGGAAGCTGTCACGCAAGCGGCCGGCAGCAGCACATGCCGGCGCTTCATCGGGCTACTCGGCCTTGACCACGCCGCAGGCGATGCGCGCACCTGCCCCCCCGATCGGCTGGGTCACGTGGTCGTCCCTGTTCTCGTGGATGACAATCGCTGCGCCGTCGGCGTCGAGCAGGGCCGGCCTGTCGCCTGCGCCACGCAGGCTGGCAAGCGAGGTGAACATCTCGGCCTCGACCGAGCCGTCCGCGTGCACGAAAATGACCGGCAGGTCACCTGCGTCCGGCCCCTCGGGGTTCATCAGACCGTGTTTCTTGCCGGTCGGGTTGAGGTGCCCCTTCGAAGCGACAAAGCCCTTGTCCGGGTCTTCACACGTGCCGACGCTGTGGATGTGAATGCCCTTTGCGCCTGGCGCAAGACCCTTCACAGACACCTGGATCAGGATTCCGGTGGGCGCTTCGGTCAGGGTGATGCTTCCGGTCGCCTTGCCGCTGCGGTCGATCAACTCGGCACTGGCGCGGTCGGCAGCACCCGCTGCGCTGACCGTGCCGGCCAGGAGCAGGGCAAGAATCAGTTGTGATGGCCTATGCATGGTAGTTAGTCCCCTGTCTGAGTTGGCGCGTGATTTCAGCATAGGTGATGCTGCGTGCTTCGCCCGCATTTCTTCCCTTGTCACCGGACGGGTGGGGATTCGCCGCGAGGGCTTGCCCACTTGCCCGTTGATCGGCTACAAGAATCGAAACGGACATGAGGCTGGCTGCGATGATGGGGTGGATGCGTTACTGGTTGGGCGTGGTGAAGGCGACGGTGCGGATCTGGCTGGACGCACAGGTGTTCATTCATGCGGCGGCGCTTGCCTTCTTCACGGTCTTTTCGGTGGCGCCGGTGGTGATCGTTGCGGTCAGCATCGTCGGCCTGGTGCTGGGCGAGAGCGCTGCGCAAGGACAGATCGCCCAGCAGCTCGAAGCGGCCATCGGGCCGGAAGCCGCTGCCGCGGTTCAGACCGCAGTGGAGGGCAGCCGGGTGGAGCGCAGCGGCATCCTGCCCACGCTGGCAGGCATTGGTGCCATGCTGTTTGGCGCAACGACGGTGTTCGCGCAGATGCAGAACTCTCTCAATGCGATCTGGGGTGTTGCGCCGCGCCCGTCGCGCAGCAGCTTGCTGGTGTTCATCAAGGGCAGGCTGCTGTCGCTGACGGTGGTGCTCGGGATCGGATTCGTGCTGCTGGTGTCGCTGCTGCTCAGCGTCATCGTGCGTGCGGTGGTCGTGTTTGCCCAGGACTGGCTGCCAATCCCGCCGCCGTTGTTGCTAGGCGTCGATGGCGTGGTGTCCCTGGTCGTCGTCACGCTGTTGTTTGCGACGATTTTCCGCGTCTTGCCCGACGTGGTGCTGGCATGGCGGGATGTCTGGCTGGGTGCGGTGGTCACGGCGCTGCTGTTCGGCTTCGGACGGATGCTGATCGCGCTCTATCTGTCGACGACTGCCACCGCCTCCACCTATGGCGCTGCGGGCTCACTGGTTTTGCTGCTGATGTGGGTGAACTACTCGTCCCTGATCCTGCTCCTGGGCGCTGCTTTCACGAGGGCAAATCTGCAGGCACGAGGGCTTCCGGTGCGGCCGCGCATGACGGCCGTGTGCGTGGAACGTGCGGTCGTCGAGTAGCGGGAGCGGGCCGCAGGGGTCGCGCTGGCAGCATTGGCGAAGCCTGTGTACCATGCGAGCACGATGGGGCAAATAATATTTGCGCAAAAATGTGTGTTACAATTGCAGCTTCAAAACTATTTATGCTGGCCTTCCAGGTACATATGACAAACCATGTGTGCCTGCCTGCGACCCGGCGTTACCGGTTGCCCTGAAGTCCCCAATCTCGGACTTCCTCCCTGGCTTCAAGCAGGGGTAGAGCGCCACCGGTTACCCCCTGTATCCAAGTACCGTGTCGTGGCGCCAGCGCCCATTCGATGCAGGCAAAACTCGTTGTCAAGAATTTATACAAGGTTTTCGGGGATCATCCCCGCGATGCCATGAAGCTGGTGGAGGAGGGGCTCGACAAAGCCGAGATCTTCTCCCGTACCGGTCAGACGCTTGGCGTCAACAATGCTTCGTTTGAAGTCTATGAGGGCGAGATTTTCGTCGTCATGGGCCTTTCCGGTTCCGGGAAGTCTACGCTTGTCCGTTTGTTGAACCGTTTGATCGAACCCACGGCTGGCCAGGTGGTGGTCGATGGGCAGGACATCGCCAAGATGTCCGATGTCGAATTGCGCGAATTCCGGCGCAAGCACATGAGCATGGTGTTTCAGTCCTTTGCGCTGATGCCCCATCTCTCGGTGCTCGACAACACTGCATTCGGCCTGATGCTGGCCGGCGAACCCGAGGCCAAGCGCAACGAACGCGCCATGGTCGCGCTGGAGCAGGTCGGTCTGGCGCAGTGGGCCGCAAGCTATCCCGACGAACTGTCGGGCGGCATGCAGCAGCGGGTGGGTCTGGCGCGCGCGCTGACCAACGATCCTTCGGTACTGCTGATGGACGAGGCCTTCTCGGCACTCGACCCGCTGATCCGTGCCGAAATGCAGGACGAACTGGTCAAGCTGCAGGCGGGTCAGAAGCGCACCATCATCTTCATCTCGCACGACCTTGATGAAGCCATCCGTATCGGCGACCGCATCGCGATCATGGAAGGCGGGAACGTGGTGCAGGTCGGGACGGCAGAAGACATCCTGCGCAATCCGGCCAACGACTACGTGAAGTCCTTCTTCCGCGGCGTCGACGCAACCTCGATCCTGTCGGCCGCGGATATCGCGCGCCGCACCCAGATCAACATCATCGACCATGCCGGCATGGGTGTGCGCAGCGCACTGGAGCGGTTGCGTACCCACGATCGCGAATTCGGCTACGTGGTGAGCCCCGACCAGCGCCTGATGGGTGTGGTGTCGATCGATTCACTGAAGAAGGCTGCGCGCGAGAGCGAGAACCCGAAGCTGCGCGACGCGTTCCTGCCCGATGTGCAGGTCGTCGCACAGGATCAGTCGATTGCCGAACTCTATGAGCCGCTGACCAAGCATCCCTACGGTCTGCCCGTGGTGGACGAGAAGGGACGCTATCGCGGTTCGATCACCCGCAACATGATGCTTGAGTTCCTGCATCAGCAAACCTCGGAGGCGACTCAATGAGCGAGCAGAACAGCGCCAATCCGTGGGCCGCGACAACGGAAACGCCGGCCGAAGCGCCGGCAGCAAACCCCTGGGCCGCCACGTCTGAAACCCCGGCCGCAGCACCTGCCGACAATCCCTGGGCCGGTGCCGCACCTGCGGACGGGCCGGCTGCGCCTGCCGGCGGCGAGGCCGCGAACGACTGGCTTGCGCAGTCGGTGCCAGCCTCGGATGTACCCGACAAGCCGTTTGACTGGTTGCAACCCTTCGACAATGCGGTCATTCCGCTCGACGACTGGGTCGACTCCGGTCTGACCTGGGTGGTCGATCACTTCCGTCCTGCGTTTCAGGCGATCCGGGTGCCGATCGACGCCACGCTGACCGGTATCGAGCATGGCCTGCTCGCCGTGCCCCCGCTGCTGATGATTGCCTTGATCGGTCTCATCGCCTGGCAGGCCAGCGGACGGCGCCTGGCGATCGGTTCGGTCCTGTCGCTGCTGATGATCGGCTTCATCGGTGCCTGGAGCGAAGCCATGGTGACGCTGTCGCTGGTGCTGACCTCGGTTGCGTTCTGCATGGTCATCGGTTTGCCATTGGGTATCGCCATGGCGCGCAGCGATCGTCTGGAGTCGGTTGCACGACCACTGCTCGATGCGATGCAGACCACCCCTGCGTTCGTGTACCTGGTTCCGGTGGTGATGCTGTTCGGTATCGGCAATGTGCCCGGCGTGGTGGTGACCATCGTGTTTGCGCTGCCGCCGCTGATCCGTCTCACCAACCTCGGCATCCGGCAGGTGCGTGCTGACCTGATCGAAGCCTCGCGCGCATTTGGCGCATCGCCGTGGCAACTGCTCACAAAAGTGCAACTGCCGCTGGCCATGCCCACCATCATGGCCGGTATCAACCAGACCCTGATGCTCGCGCTGTCGATGGTGGTGATCGCCTCGATGATCGCAGTGGGCGGTCTGGGGCAGATGGTGCTGCGCGGCATTGGCCGCCTCGATATGGGACTGGCGACAGTCGGCGGTCTCGGCATCGTGATTCTGGCCATCATGCTTGATCGCATCACGCAGGCAATGGCAAGTCCGGGTCGCAAAACCGGGCGCTGGTATCAATCGGGTCCGCTCGGTCTGTTCTTTGCGCCCCGGCGCACCAACAGCACCGGCGATGCGGCGAAGAGTGCGTAATTTCGCGTCTCAATTCGTCACTGACCATTCACAAAGGAGTTACATATGCAAAAGAGAAATTTCCTGAAGCAGATTCTGGGCGGTGCAGCCCTCGTTCTCGCCACTGCCGTGCCGGTCCACGCCGTTGCTGCGGAGATGCCGGGCAAGGGCGTCAAGGTCCAGCCGATCAAGAGCTCGATCGCCGAAGAAACCTTCCAGACCGAACTGGTAATGCGTGCGCTGACCGATCTTGGCTATGACGTGGCTCCGATCAAGGAGATCGAATACGCGGCCGGTCATATCGCGCTCGGCAATGGCGACGCGACCTTCATGGCTGACCACTGGAACCCGCTCCACGTCGATTTTTACGAGAAGGCCGGTGGCGACGCCAAGCTGTATCGTGAAGGCGTGTATTCCGGCGGCGCGCTGCAGGGCTACCTGATCGACAAGGCCACTGCTGACAAGTACAAGATCACCAGCATCGACCAGCTCAAGGATCCGAAGCTCGCGAAGCTGTTCGATACCGACGGTGACGGCAAGGCTGACCTGGCCGGTTGCAACCCGGGCTGGGGCTGCGAAAAGGTGATCGAGCATCACCTCGATGCCTACGGTCTGCGTGATCGCATCACCCACAAGCAGGGTTCCTACGCAGCCATCATCGCTGACACCATCGCCCGTCAGAATCAGGGTGAGTCCGTTCTGTACTACACCTGGACGCCGTACTGGGTGAGCGGGGTGCTGGTTCCGGGCAAGGACGTGACCTGGCTCAAGGTGCCGTTCTCCGCACTGCCGGGTGAGCGCAAGAACGTTGATACCGCGCTGCCTGATGGTTCGAACTACGGCTTCCAGGCCAACAACCAGCACATCGTGGCCAACCGCGCCTTTACCGATGCCAACCCGGCAGCGGCCAAGCTGTTTGCCATCATGAAGCTGTCGAACAACGACATCAGCGCTCAGAACAAGCGCATGCGCGACGGTGAGAACAAGGCAGCCGACATCACGCGTCACGTCGACGCCTGGGTGAAAGGCCATGCCGACACCTACAAGAGCTGGCTTGATCAGGCTCGTGCCGCTGCCAAGTAAGCGGCAAACGGCAAAATGAAAAAGGCGACCCGCGGGTCGCCTTTTTTGTCGCTGCTGCCCTGATCAGGCGGCCCGGCCGCTTTCGTCGAAGAGGCCGTCGAACAGCACCGTGCTGAGGTAGCGCTCGCCCGAATCCGGCAGCACGACCACGATGGTCTTGCCGGCATGCTGCGGGTCGCGGGCGAGGCGGGCGGCAACCGCGGTCGCTGCGCCGCAGGAGATGCCGCACAGGATGCCTTCCTCGCGCGCGAGGCGGCGGGCGTATTCGACCGCGTCCTCGTTGCTGACCGTTTCCACCTGGTCGATCAGCGACATGTCGAGCACGTCGGGGATGAAGCCGGCGCCGATGCCCTGGATCTTGTGCGGTCCGGGTTTCAGTTCATCGCCGGCGAGCTTCTGCGTCATGATCGGGCTGGCCGAGGGCTCCACGGCCACGCTCAGGATGGCCTTGCCGCGGGTTTTCTTGATGAAACGCGATACACCGGTAATGGTGCCGCCGGTGCCGACGCCCGACACCAGGATGTCGATCTCGCCGTCGGTATCGTTCCAGATTTCCGGACCGGTAGTGGCTTCGTGGATGGCGGGGTTGGCCGGGTTCTTGAACTGCTGAAGCAGTACATAGCGATCGGGGTCGGCGGCGGCGATCTCCTCCGCCTTCGCGATGGCGCCGGCCATGCCGCGCGCGCCTTCTGTCAGCACCAGCTTGGCACCGTAGGCCACCAGCAGCTTGCGGCGTTCGATGCTCATCGTCTCCGGCATGGTCAGCGTCAGCGGAATGCCGCGCGCCGCGGCGACGAAGGCGAGCGCGATGCCGGTGTTGCCGCTGGTCGGCTCGACAAGTTCCTTGCCCGGGCCGAGCAGGCCACGGCGGTCTGCGTCCTCGATCATCGCGGCGCCGATGCGGCACTTGACCGAATAGGCCGGGTTGCGACCCTCGATCTTGGCCAGCACGGTTGCCTGTGCGCCATCAATGACGCGGTTGAGCCGCACCAGCGGGGTGCGACCAATCGACTTTGCGTTGTCGGAATACCAGTTCGACATTCTCGTGACTCCAGTTCTTCAGTGTTGATTTTTGGTTGTCGTGCATGCCCGCGCGCTCAGCCAGCGTCCGGGGTGCAGCGCAGCTGCCTGCGGGACGCCATTGCGGGCAATCGCACATAGGTTAGCGAATCCAGCGGGTATAACGAAGCAAGAAAATCGAATAACGATCGGACGTACTGCGCTGAACTTACCTGGGAGCGAGACACTCCGAATACAGAAGCACATCAAGGTTTTCCGTTTCCGGTACGTGCAAGATCGGGAGGTGGCTGAATGATGCGGAGGTGGTTCTCGAGGGTTTTTCAGGCGGGGCTGTTGCTGTTGGCAGCACTCGTTCTTCCTGCCGGCAGCGCTGCACAAAGCGCTGCGCCCGGTGGTGAGGTGCTGGTGCTCAGGATCGACGGCGTGATCGGGCCGGCGACGGCCGACTATGTGCAAGCCGGGCTCGCCCGCGCGGCTGAACGCAAGTCGGGGCTGGTCGTGCTGGAGATGGATACGCCCGGTGGTCTCGATACCGCAATGCGCTCGATCATCAAGGACATTCTTGCCTCGCCGGTTCCGGTTGCAGGCTTCGTGTCTCCCGAGGGCGCCCGTGCAGCCAGCGCGGGGACCTACATCCTTTACGCCAGCCATATTGCTGCGATGGCGCCAGCCACCAACCTGGGGGCGGCGACGCCGGTCGCGATCGGCTTTGGCGGCGCGCGTCCGGGAAGCGGTTCTCCGGACGAAGACGGCGAGTCCGCGCGTGGAGAGAAGGCGCTTGCCGAAGCGGCGAAGTCGATTCTGTCGTCCGCATCGGACAAGGACGCTCCCGATGAGGCAACAGGGCAAGGCGATGCCGCGCCGGGCGACGAAGAAACCAAGGCGCCGGCCGCAAAGCCTGCAGCAAAACCAGCCGCCGGCGGCGACGCGATGGCGGCCAAGTCGGTGGCAGATGCGAGCGCATACATTCGCAGCCTGGCCCAGCTGCGTGGTCGAAACGTTGAGTTCGCCGAGCGTGCGGTGCGCGATGCGGAGAGCATGAGCGCGGCGGAAGCGCTCGAGCAGGGGGTGATCGAGTTCGTCGCGACCGATCTGTCTGACCTGCTGGCTCAGATCGATGGTCACGAGGTGAAGATGGGTGAGCGCACGGTCGTCCTTTCTACCGCACAGGTCGCCATCGAGCGTGTCGCGCCCGACTGGCGCAATCGCATTCTCGGCACGCTCGCCAATCCGCAGGTCGCGCTGATCCTGATGATGATCGGCATCTACGGTCTGTTCTTCGAGTTCACATCGCCAGGCTTCGGGGTGCCCGGTGTGGCCGGCGCAATCTCGCTGATGATCGCGCTGTACGCCTTCCAGCTGTTGCCGGTCAATTGGGCCGGGGTGCTGTTGGTGGCGATCGGTGCGGGCCTGATGCTGGCCGAGGCCTTCGTGCCGAGCTTCGGTGTGCTCGGGGTCGGGGGCATCGTCGCCTTCGTGGTAGGCGGACTGTTCCTGATGGATACCGAGGTCCCGGGCTTCGGGGTGCCGCTCGCGCTGGTGGCCGGACTGGCGCTTGCGAGCGCGGCCGTGCTGCTCGCCATCGGCAGCTTTGCGGCACGCAGTTTCAAACGGCCGGTCGTCAGCGGGCGCGAGGAGATGGCCGGCGCGCAGGGTACCGTCATCGGCGATGCCGGAGGCGGCGAGTGGTGGGTGAGGGTGCATGGCGAAAACTGGCGCGCGCACTCGGATGTGCCACTGGTGCCGGGCGCCCGGGTTCGGGTCGACCGTCTGGACGGACTCATCGTGAACGTGTCGCCCGCCGGCACCTCACCAAACTAGGGGGAACATCATGATTGACCTGCAACTGGGCCTTGGCCCGCTCATCCTGCTTCTCATCTTCCTGATCGTCGCGTCGATCAAGATTCTGCGCGAGTACGAACGCGGCGTCATCTTCATGCTCGGGCGCTTCTGGAAGGTGAAAGGCCCGGGTTTGGTGATCGTGATTCCGGGCATCCAGCAGATCGTGAAAGTTGATCTGCGCGTGGTCACCATGGACGTACCCTCGCAGGACGTGATCTCGCGCGACAACGTTTCGGTGAAGGTGAATGCGATCGTGTTCTTCCGCGTGGTCGATGCCGAGAAGGCGATCATCCAGGTCGAGAATTTCCTCGTCGCCACCAGTCAGCTGGCGCAGACCACCTTGCGCGCGGTGCTGGGCAAGCATGAACTCGACGAGATGCTGGCCGAGCGCGAACGGCTCAATCTCGATGTGCAGCAGATTCTCGATGCGCAGACCGATTCGTGGGGCATCAAGGTGACCAACGTCGAGATAAAGCACATCGACCTCAACGAGAACATGGTGCGTGCCATCGCTCGGCAGGCGGAAGCCGAGCGCGAACGGCGCGCAAAGGTGATCCATGCTGAAGGCGAGCGCCAGGCAGCAGAGGCGCTGAAGGATGCGGCCGAGATGCTGTCACGCGAGCCGGCGGCAATGCAGTTGAGATACCTGCAGACGCTCACGCAGGTGGCGGGTGATAAGAGCTCGACGCTGGTGTTTCCGGTGCCGGTCGACCTGATCGGGCAGTTGTTCAATCAGAGAGAGAATCGTGCAGCGCCGGTCAAAGCCGAGTAAGGCGGGGATGCGCCGGCGTCTTCCGCAAGAGACGCCGGCACTGAACGGTCAGCGCTTGTCGAGGCGGTAGACCTTTTCCGGATTCATCTTCGTGCTCCATGGCAGCCCGCTGTTCTGCCAGCCGTTCTGCAGGCGGAAGCCCGCCTGAGCGCCTTCCTTGATCGCTGCGCCCTGAAAGCCGTTGATCACGTACCTTGCATTCGGGAACCCGTTTTCGCGCAGGAATGCTGCACTCGGTTCGCCACGCTCACTGCCGGAACGGCACATGGTGATGATTTCGGTGTCCGCGCCGAGGCCACGCTTTTCCAGTTCAGCCTTGATCTGCGCGACGAAGTCGGGGTTCTGGTACAGGCGGAACACACCGCGCTTCTCGTTCCACTGCGTACGGTCGACGAGCATGAAGGGCACGTTAGCATGCACTTCATCGGTGAAGCCGATGAACATGATTTCAACCGGGTCGCGGACGTCGACGAACAGCAGGTTCTTTTCCTGGGCCTGAACCCGGGTATGGGTCTCTTCCGCGCTGATGCCGATATCAAGCGCGTGTGCGCCCAGGCTCAGCAGGCTGAGCGAGCAGGCCAGCAATAGTTTTTTCATGTTGGTTTCCTCCTGGTTGATGAGGCAGGCGGTCAGCGCTGGCGGCGCAGGGTTGCGGCCAGGGGCAGGGTGAGCGCCGCAGCGACAGCACCAAAGCCTGCGGAAATGGCGAACAGGTTTGCCCAGTCCACCCAGTAACCCATGTTTTCGAATGAGGATTTCGTCATCCCCGGTGTGAGCAGGAAGGCGCCGATGAGTGCGATCAGGCCGACCCCAATCGCAGGCTTTACCGCACCACACCACGCCGGGCGACCGCGCACGATCGCAATCACGAAGAGGATGATCAGCAGGGCAGCGACGCCGATGACGACCGGCAGATACATCAAGCCAAGCTCGAAGACGATATTCATTGCAAGCCAGATTTCATACATGGTTCGTTCTCCTTATACCCGGCCTTTTGCGACCGCCATGTAGGCGGGCTTGAGCAGGCGGTATTTCATCAGCCAGGCAAAATAGCTGTCCTGCAGCGGGTCGATCATTGGCAGCGAGGGCGTGAGCCGGTTTTCGTAGTCAAACTCGACCAGCAGGGCCGCGCCTTCTCGAAGCAGCAGCGGGCAGGAGGTGTAGCCGTCGAAGCGCTGCGACGGTTCGCGTCCGGCGATCACGTCCAGCAGGTTCTGGGCGACGAGTGGTGCGCTCTTCTTGATTGTTGCGGCGGTCTTCCCCTTGGGGGTGCCGTTGATGTCGCCAAGGCCGAACACGTTGGGGAAGCGACGATGACGCAGCGTCTCACGATCGACTTCGAGCCATCCTCCGGCAGCGAAACCGCCTTCTTTCCAAGACAGGGGGCTGTTCTTGACGACATCGGGCGCGCTCATCGGCGGTACAACGTGAATGAAGTCGTAACCGAGTTCGGTGCGCTCGCCCTCCGGGCTGACGAAGGTGGCGCGCTGGGCGCCGATATCAACCGCGACCAGCTTGCTGTTGAACGTCACCGGGATGTCGAGCACGGCCCAGCGTTTCAGCACTTCCTCGTTGATGCTGGGAACGCTGAAGATGTTGCCGAGCGCGGAGTGAAACAGCACCTTCGAGTTGCTGCGCGTTCCAGCCTGCTTCAGGCGGTCGGCAACCATAAAGGTCATCTTCAAGGGCGCGCCGGCGCACTTGAGTGCAGTGGCAGGCAGGGTCATCAGCGCGGTTCCGCCTTTCTGGCGGAAGGCATTCATTGTTTTCCAGGTGGTCTGAGCCGCGTCCGGGCTGGGGTAGACGCTGGTCAGCCCGTTCTGGCCAATGGCCTTCACGTCCATGCCCTCGATCTGGTCGAAGTTCAGCTGCAGACCGGTGGCGACAACGAGATAGTCATAGCCGATGCGTTTTCCGCTCTCGGTCACCACTTCGTTGGCCTCGGGGTTGAACTCGGCGACCATCTCGCGCACCCACTCGACGCCTGCCGGGATCAGGTCGGCATTTCGATCGCTGACTTTATCGACCGGCCAGATGCCTGTAGCGACAAGCGTGTAGCCGGGCTGGTAGTTGTGGATTTCCTTGCGGTCGACGATGGTGATGCTCGCACCCTCAAGCTCGCGTGCAAGCCGGTTGGCGATTGCCAGACCGCCGAGGCCGCTGCCTGCAATGACGATGCGCGCAGATGTCTGCAGCGCGGCCTTCGACTCCGATGATACGACCGACAACCCGACACCCGATGCAAGGGGCAGGCCGGTCATGCCCAGCAGCAGACGACGCCGTCCTGCGTCATGCTTATCTGCGGGTACCTGAATGGGGTGGTTCTTTGTGTTCATACGTCCTCTCCTCCTGTCCGGAAAACCAGCTTCATGCAGGACACAGGATCAGCCACGCACTGAAGTTGTTTATTATTATATAAGTAAATAATTATTAAACGCCTTATGCCGGATGCTTGTGTAACTTTGGTTACATGAACGCGGCGAACTGGAGATGCAGATTGAAGCGCCCGATCCTTGAAACGGCACCGGATTTCGAGGGCGTCCTTCTTGCGCAGGCTTGATGCGGTTGGGACGGGCGCTTGCAAGTGCCGTCGGGATGCCACGGAGCGGACAGAACGCGTCCGCGGTGGGGCGCTCCTCAGGGCGAGGTCAGGCCATTGCGAATCGCGTATTTCGTGAGCTCGGCAACGCTGTGAAGTTCGAGCTTGCGCATGATGTTGCGGCGGTGCACGTCCACCGTGCTCGTTGCAATGCACAGGCGGTCTGCGATTTCGGGCGAGGTGTGACCTTCGGCTAGCAGTTGCAGCACTTCGCGTTCGCGGCGCCCGAGTTTCTCGTTGTTGCGGAGATCCGCTGGCGCCTGCGTCCGCACGCTGTCGACCAGGGTCGCGGCCGCTTCATTGCACAGGTAGGTGCGGCCCATTGATACCGCGCGGATCGCGCGCAGGAGTTCGTCCCGGCCCGCGGACTTGACCACATAGCCCGACGCGCCGGCGTCGAGCATCTGCAGCACGATGCGTCGATCCGAGTAGGTCGACAGGGCGACGACCCGGATCTTCGGCTGTTCGGCCAATATGCTGCGTGTCGCCTCGATGCCGCCCATCACGGGCAGGCCGATGTCCATCAGCACGACGTCCGGGTGCAGCTCACGGGCGAGCGTCAGTGCGTCCAGCCCGTCGCTGCATTCCCCGACCAGCGCAATGTCGAGCTCGCGCTCAAGGACGACCTTGAGCGCTTCACGCAGTATCTTGTGATCGTCTACCAGCAGGACTCGAATCGTCATCCTGTTGCCCCTCCCTGAGTGTCTGCCTTTTTCTTGCGGGGAATATGATTCTGATCGTGGCGCCAGCCCCCGGTCTGCTGCTGACTTCCATTTCGCCACCGATGAATTCAATGCGCTCCCTGACGCTGATGAGCCCGAAACCACTTTCGCCTGCCGGACAGGACACCGCCTTCTCGTAGTCGAAGCCCCGGCCCTGATCGGTCACCGTAACGGAGAGCCGGTCGCCCTCCTGGCGATGGCAGTCGATGCTGGCGAGGTTGGTGTCGGCGTGCTTGGAGACGTTGATCAGCAACTCCCTGATGGCTCGGAAGATGGTCGTGCGTGCGGGTTCTTCCAGAACGGGCAGGTCGTCCTCGCGCTCGATGTGGACCGCCAGTCCGTACAGACGCCCCATCTCCTCGCTCAGCCATTCGAGTGCCGGCACCAGACCCAGGGTGCCCAGAATCGGTGGGCTGAGGTGCAGCATCAGGGAGCGAACCGAGCGATGCGCCTGGTCGATGAGCTCCTCCATCTCCGACAGTGCTGCCTTGAGTACGCCCCGTCGCTCGCTGCCCTCGAGGGATGTGAGCTTGATCTTCACGATGGCCAGGGTCTGGGCAAGGTCGTCGTGCAGGTCCCGCGCCAGCAGCCGGCGCTCCCGCTCTTCACTCAATGCCAGCTCGGCCATCAGCGTCCGCAACTGCGCAGTGCGCTCGCGAACACGCCTCTCGAGCGAGGTCGCCATCGTGCGCATCGCAGCGGTGGCCTGTTCGGAGGAAATTCTGGCCTCGGTCACGTCGCTGTACGTCATCACGACGCCCTCGACGTGATGGCTCTCGGTGCGGTAGGGAATGATGCGACGCAGGTACCAGTGCTCGTCACGCGATCTGAACTCGGTCTGAACCGGCTGCAGGGTCTTCAGCACCTGCTTGGCTTCTTCGACAATGCCGGTGCCGAGCCCGTCAGTAGAGAAATCCGTTATCGGGCGGCCAACGTCGGTCGCGATGATGTTGCCGACGGCTTCCATGCCCGGCGTCAGCCACTTGATGCGGAATGCATGATCGAGGCAGATGGTGGCGATCTCACTGCTGGCCAGCAGATTGCTAATGTCGGCGTTGCTCGTCTGAAGTTCTGTGACCTTTTCCTGCAGTGTGCGGTTAGTGGCGTTCAGCGTGTCGTTGAGCGACTTCAGTCCGTCCCGCGATATCTCGAGTTCTTCATTCGCAGACTGCAGCTCCGCGTTCATCGCGGCAACTTCCTCGTTGGAAACCAGCAGCTCATGGTTGGACGTTGTCAGTTGCTCGATCACGCTCTGCAGGTCATCGCGGGTGGCGCGCAGTTCGTCTTCCAGCTGTTTTACCAGCGGATCGCCAGTCTTTTTGCCGCTCGCCGGTGGATTGCCCGCGTTCTCGAACACGACCAGCAGATACCGGCAGTCGCCTCCGTCGGGCTCCGCAACCGGGACGACGCTGAAACGCACCTGCCGGTAGCCGTGAGCATCGCGTATGCGCGCATCGTCGACAGTGACCGTCGTTCCCTGCTTGAGGGCCTGCCTGAGCGCGCATCCAAGCCGTGACCGAAGGCCTTCACGGGCTTGCGCGAGCAGGTCGAGGGTTGGTGCGCCACGGGGCATCTGCAGGAAGTGCTCCGTCGGGCCGCAGAAATAGCATGTTTCGAAGCTGGTGCTGACCAGCACGGCCGCTGGCGGAAAATGCGCCTGCAGCAGTCTGCGGGTCAGGCTCGCCACGTCATCGTCCCGCGACGCGGACGGCCTGGCGTCGGGTACGGTCACAGACCAGCTGTCCGGTTTAGTGGGCATGGGCACACCTGAAGTCTTGCAGCGATCCCGGTGACGGTAAATGCGCCATTTTCTGGAAACCGGCACGAACAGATCCGTGCGCCGTCCAGGGGTTTCAGCGCAGCCGAGAAAGAGATGGCCGCCTGGGTTCAAGGCAAAGTCAAACGATGAAAAGAGCGCCTGCCGGGTGCTGTCATCAAGGTAGATCAGCAGGTTGCGACAACAGATCAGGTCCACCCTGGAAATGGGCGAGTCGCTGATGACATTCTGCACGCCGAAGACCACGCAGTCGCGCACTTCCGTGCGCACCTGATAACGGCCATCCGGGTCGCACGGGACGAAGTAGCGGGCCAGGTACTCTGCAGCGACATGATCCTTAATCTCATCAGGATAGATCCCGCGGCGCCCATATTGCAGGGCTGCATCGTTGATGTCGGTAGCGAACACCTGAAGCGGGCAGTGTTTATCCGCACGGCGCAGCGCGTCGAGGATCAGGATCGCGACCGAATAGGCTTCTTCACCCGTAGAACAGGCGGGCACCCAGACCCGGATCGCTTCGCCTGCCACCGCGGCCTCGATCATTGGCGCAAGGACGTCGGTGTCGAGCACCTCCCATGCCTCGGGATCGCGGAAGAACACGGAGACTCCGATCAGCAGCACCTTGAACAGGGCTTCCGCTTCACCCGGGTCCGAATCGAGCATGCGTACATAATCCGGGAGCGCATGCAGGTCATGCAGCGCCATGCGGTGGCGGATATGGCTGATCAGCGTGTCCTGCCTGAACTGGCTGAAATTGCAGTCATGACGCTGGCGGATCAGATCGAGAATCCGATCGAGACATGCGCAGTCATCCCACCCGGGCGGGATGGAAGGGGATCTCGTGGGAGCCGACTGTGCTGCGCGCGCCGCCTGGGCGTTCGCGGCAGAGCGGGCGCTGGTCGAAATGGTGAACGAAGGTGCAAACGGCGGTCTGCCGTCCCCATCCTGCCGGCGTCGTGCGGATGTGACGCCATCGTGCGCCGCCTTTGCTGTGGGTAGCGAGGCGGCAGAGGGCGCTGTGTTGTTGTTTGTCACCCGGTGTCCCTTCCTGCGCTGGTCTGTTATGCGCATGAATCGCGACGTGGGCGATGCATGTGCTTGCGCTTATGCGACAAAAGTAACAAATCCAGACATTTTGCGCAGTACCTGAAATCAGGTAGCGCTTTTTCGGCCGGATTCGGACGCGCGCAGAGCCGCGTGCAGCAATCCGTGCTGCGGTTTTCCTCTTGGGCTGGATGAGAGGCAGCTCGTCCCGCAACCCAGATCTGGCGCGTGGGGACCGGGTTTGAGCGCACTGGCGGTTTCCGTTGCAGATGATTGCGGCATGGCTTCCGGTCTCATGCCATGCAGGCATTGTCGCGGTGAGGACAAGGCCCTGCGCTTGAAGGGGCTGGCGCTCACTACCATCGTCCCGGTAGCCCGTATTCGACGATTCAGGTATTACCCGGGTCGGCAATGCCCCGTAAGGTGAAGCTGACGGCGAGCACGCGCCACGGGGCGCAAGGCCTGCAAGGGTGGGAGAGATCGGCCTGAGACCGGTTCATGTCTCATATGGGTCCGTCCGCGGACAATGGGAGGTGAGCGCATGCGTTACGGAAAACGGTTGTTGAGGCTGCTGAAGGCGGGGCCCGCTCAGGTACTTGAGGCAGGGTGTCTGATGCGCCACGGTCCGCGTGTCGAAGGTGCTGATCATGTGGCACCCGGACGGCCTTCGATCAGGCAGGGCTTGGTGGTGCTGACATGCAGTTTCGCTCTCCTGGCAGGGCAGGCTGGTGCAGTGATCGCCAGCCTTGACGTGCCGCCCGCCGAGCCGTGTGAGCCGGAACATGCGGCGGATGACCCCACGCGTGAGAAGGCGCCCGGGAGCGGGACGCAATGCCCGGCTCAGACTGCGGAGCCAATACCAGCGCCGACGCAACATCCAAAAGATGTCGAGGAAGGGCGGCGCGTGGGCATGCTGATGCTCTTCCTGCACATGATCGGCGGCAGCAGGACGCAATGAGCTTCATTGACGGCTTGCGGTGAGCGCTACTCCCACGCCCAGCTGTCTGCCGGAATCCTGAGAAAGACCTCTTCATCGGCGGCTGTGCTTGCCGAGAGTTCGAGCACGCCGCCCTCCTTGACACGCGCCCGCGTGCCGACCGCACCGAGCAGTTCGGTCAATGTCGATGGACGCCGCACTGTCGTCGGCAGCCACCCGAAGTGCTCGCCCAGCAGCCCCAGCCAGACGTCGAGCGATGGTTCGGACAGGCGGACGAGCTTGATGTCGATCTCACTGGTCATGGTGTTCAAGGCAGGTGACAGGCGTTCGATGCCCGCGCAGGTGCGCGGGCTGAAAACAGCGGCTAGTTGATTTGCTGTAAAAAAATACAGTATTTCGCTGTCGACTGCAATTCCCTGCATCCTCAGTCCGATGCCGGGCGTGAAAGCGGACTCGCCCCGGCGGAAAGACGAAGCTTCCGCCGGGGCGAGTGCGCTTGCGTGGGAATGGCTGCCGCGGCAGGGTCAATGTGGCTGGTCGGACTCCTCCCACCCCGTGATCATGGCCTTGATGTGGGCGAAGACCGTATGCCCGGTGGTGGTGAGATAGACGTGGATGAAGAAGAAGGCCGTGATCATGAAGGCCCCGATCGTATGCGCCAGCGCAACCGACTCAAGCGACAGGTATTGCGCCAGACCGAGCTGCCCCCAGTTGCCGTAGAACAAATACAGCAGGCCCGACACCCAGATCAGCGGTGAGATGAAGGCCAGCAAGGCCAGGTAGGCCAGGCGCTGCAAGGGGTTGTGCTTGTGGCGCGCGGTCTTGTGGAAGGGGTGCGGGCTGTTTCTGAAGATCCCGATGGTGTAGTAGTTGACCATCGCCAGCACGTTCTTCATTGATGGAAGGTACTGCCGCCATTCGCCCGTCGTGAACTGCCAGAAGATGGTGAAGGCCCACAGTACCAGCAGCGACCATGCGGCCACGGTGTGCACGCTCACGGCCTTGTCAAAGCCGAGCAGCGCGTAGCTGCCGTGTACCTCGAAACCGGTAATCATCATGATGATGATCAGCGCAGCCTGCGACCAGTGCCAGAACCGTTCATAGCGCTTGTAGATGTAGATGCGTCCGGTGCTCATTGTTCATGCCTCCTGCGACGGGTGACGATGCGGATCAGGCCATGCAGCAGGCCTGCGCCGATGGAGCCGGCGATGAGCATGCCGCCCAGCATGTCGATCCATTTGTTGTGATCACGACCCGGAATGTAGATGTCCGTGATCTCGGCAAGGCGGCCGTCGGCGGAGCGGGTGTGGCATTCCTGGCACGGAACGGCTTTCTCCTTGGGCGCGACCATGTGGGTGATGAACCAGTTCATGCGGGTTTCGATGAAACCGAACTCGCCGCTGTAGGGAAGCTCCGCGTAATCCATGCCGGCCTTGATTGACTTGGCGTAATCGAAGTTGCCCCAGAAGGCGGTATCGTCCTTGCCGTACACATGATTGACGACCAGGGTCTTGTTGACCTTGTCGTAGGGCTGCTTGCCGTGCATGACCTTGAACGGCCAGATGCGGGCATTGGGGTCCTTCGCCGAGCCCTCGACCGCGTTGAGCTCAAGGACCTTCGTGTCGTCGATCCTGTCGGTGATCGCGATCTGATGAACCACGCCGTTGTACCACTTGTATACCGGGCGCACGTTCTCGCCGTACTCGAAGTCGCCTTTCTCGGCAGAGTAGATCAGATGTCCATGGTCGTTCTTGATGAACAACGGCTTGCCGTCGGGCCCCCGCTTGCCGGCAGTCGACCAGTCCCAGAGCATCTTGGTCCCCAGGCCACCACGTGCGAACTCCGGAATGTGGCAGGTCTGGCAGGCGAGTCTGTCGGCATGCCTGTTGATCCGGACCTCCTTGTGCGGCGTTACGCCGTGGCAGGATTCGCATGTTGCGCGGTTGTGGTCGTCGTCGGGCAGATCGAGCCCGTGCGTATCTTTCGGGTTGGCTGCGTAACGACTGCCCGAGGGCTGGTGTGCATTGAAGGTGTGGCAGTCGGCACAGGTCATGTTGGCGCCATCGACCGCCATGTGCACATCGAGCTCGCGGCTTGGCTTGATCAGTGAGCTGTCCAGGTCCCCGTGTTTCACCGCGTCTCCGCCACCGCCGTTGAAGTGGCAGGCGCCGCAGTTTTCACGCCCGGGCTGCCCGACATGCTGGGCGATCTTCGCCAGATCCGGTGGTTGCACGACATTCCCGCTGCCCTTGGGCATTTCGCGCGGTTCGTACAACGGGTGCCCGGCGTCGGTGGCAATCTTCTTGTAGGTGCCCGTCGTATCGTGGCAGGCCAGACAATCGACATTCTCCTGATTGGTGAAGTCGAAGTCCTTGTCCTCCCAGCCATAACCGGCGTGGCAGCTGGTACAGCGTGGCTCATTGGAGATCGGCGAACCGCAGAAATTGTTCGCGGCGAACTTCTTGCCGAGCTTCTTGCCGGTGGTCGGGCTCACCGCTTCCCAGGTCCAGTGAATGCTCTTCATCACCTGGTGCCCTGCCTTGTTGTGACAGCTGAGGCAGGCGCGGGTGACATCCGGGCCCGTCGCGAAAGGGCCCTTCAATGCTTCGAGCTGGCTATGGTCCGTGGTAACAGTCGAGGTCGAGGCGGACTTCGCCGGGTGCGCAAGCGGCGCTGTCGTCGCGAGTGCGGGTGTCGGGCCGTGGAGCAGGGTGACCAGCAGACCCGCTCCAAAGAGTTTTTTCCAGTGGATGTTCACGATGTCTCCTTTGTTCCAGCGGCGTGTGCGCGTTGCGCATGTGCCCATCCCTCTACCGTCGTACGGTGGGTTCCGCCGGGGCGGTCAGCTCGCAGTGCCGGGCGGTCTGTAAAGCAGTAAATCGATAAGTTCTAATTCATTGTTGAGCAGCAGGGTCTGAAACCGGAGGGCTGAGGCTTGCTGCAGTTTGAAAATGCTGGCGCTGTCGCACGATGCGGCAAGGTCAGCTCGGAAATCAGCCGAGGGTGTACAGCCGTATGGCCGCCAGCGTGACGCCGCCCAGACACGCAAGCCCGGAAAACAGCCAGCGCCAGGCGAAAAAGCGCGGTCTGAAGCCGACGCCCGTCACGAAACCGGCACTCATCGCCCAGAACAGCGCCATCGCGGCCCAGTGGTCGGCTCCACCGCCGGGTGCGGCGAGCGCCCCCGGCCAGATCGTGATGCCGAGCATGATGGCGATGGCGGCGAGCAGCGGCAGCAACTGAATGCTGCTGCCGGGCTGAACAACCGCCGGGTCAGTTTGCCGGTCGGTCATTGTCGGTGCCCGCCGGGCGGGATCCGCCGCCCCGGGCCTCCTCGCGTGCGGCTTCGTTCTCGCCCCACATGGCGTTCAGAATTGCCAGCAGGACGGCAAAGCCAATGCCCAGTACCCATGCGAAATACCACATCGTGTGCTCCTTTCTCTATTGGCTCAGTAGGCCGAGTGTTCGTTTTCGCGGATGTAGGCGGTCGTGACCTTGCCCGACATCACCTTGTAGGCCCAGCTCGTGTAGATGATGATCAGGGGCATGAAGATGATCGTGGCCCAGAACATGATGCCCAGCGTGCGATGGCTGGAGACGCTGTCCCACACCGTCAGGCTGGCGGCCGGCATGGTCGAGGACGGCATCAGGAAGGGGAACATCGACACCCCGGCCGTACCGATCACGCCCACGATGGCGATCGACGATGCCACGAAGGCGGTGAGCGTACGGCCACGCGCCACCATCAGCATGCCAACGGCGGTGCCAAGGTAGGCGATTGCCGGCACGATCAGGGTCAGTGGCATGTCGCGGTAGTTCGCAAACCAGGCGCCGCTTTGCTGCACAACGGTCTTCGACATCGGGTTGGGCTGGGCTGCGGCATCAACGGCAGAGGTGATCACGTAGCCGAAGTTGCCTTGCGCCAGCCAGATGCCGGCACCAGTGAAGCCCACCAGCATCAGCGCACCGAATACCAGTGCGGCGGTGCGCGCCCGGTTCTGGATTTCACCCTCGGTACGGTGCGCCAGATAGATCGCGCCATGGAAGGTGATCATCGCCGTGCTTACCACGCCGGCAAGCAGCGCAAACGGATTCAGCAGGCCCCAGAACGACCCGGTGTAGTACGACACCAGGTTGTTGTCGAAGTGGAAGGGCACGCCCTGCAGCAGGTTGCCGAATGCGACGCCGAAGATCAGCGGCGGCACCGCACCGCCGACGAACAGGCCCCAGTCCCAGGTCGTCCGCCACATGGCATTGTGAATCTTGCTGCGGTAGTCGAAACCGACGGGCCGGAAGAACAGGGCCCACAGCACGGCCAGCATGGCCCAGTAGAAGCCGGAGAAGGCGGTGGCATACACCAGCGGCCAGGCGGCAAAGATGGCGCCGCCGCCGGTGATGAACCACACTTGGTTGCCATCCCAGTGCGGTCCTACGGTGTTGATCACGACTCGTCGTTCTTCGTCGTTCTTGCCGACGAAGGGCAGCAGCGTGCCCACGCCCATGTCGTGACCGTCCATGATGGCAAAGCCCACGAGCAGTACGCCCACGAGAATCCACCAGATGAGTTTCAGGGTCGGGTAATCGAAGATCATGGTCTTGGCTCCTGATCAGGCTTTGGCAGCAGCGTGGTGGGTTTCGTTGAGATAACGGCCAGTACCGAGGCTGCCCGGCCCCTGGCGGGCAAAGCGAACCATCAGGTACATCTCGACCACGAGCAGCAGGGTGTAGAAGCCGATGAAACCGGCGAGCGAGCCATACAGACTTTCCACGGTCAGCGTCGACACCGAGAGGTGGGTCGGCAGCACGCCGTAGATGGTCCAGGGTTGCCGGCCATACTCGGCAACAAACCAGCCCATCTCACAGGCCAGCCAGGGAACGGGCAGGAACCACAGCGACCACTTCAGCAGCCAGGTGCGGGTGGCGAAATCGCCCTTGATCGAATACCACAGCGCAAGACCGAACAGCGCGAGCATGGCAAAGCCCATCGCCACCATGATGCGGAAGGTCCAGAACAGCGGCGCGACGCGGGGCAGGGTGTCGCGGGTAGCACGGTCGATGATCTCCGGGGTGACATCATCCATCGACACGACGTACTTCTTGAGCAGCAGGCCGAAGCCGAGATCGGCTTTCACCTTGTCAAAGGCAGCACGGGTCGCGTCGTCGGCCGGCGCCTGACGCAGCTTCTCAAGCAGGCGGACCGCTTCGATACCGGTGACGATGCGCTCTCGATTCTTGACCAGGATCTCCTTGATGCCGGGCAGTTCCTTGTCGAGCGAACGCGTGCCGATGATGCCCATCGCCCAGGGGATATGAATGGCGAAGTCGTTCTTCATCTCTTCCTGATTGGGGATGGCGATGACGTTGAAGCTGGCGGGCGCCGGTTCGGTTTCCCACATGGCTTCCATCGCGGCGAGCTTGGTCTGCTGGGCTTCGCCGAGTGCGTAGCCGGACTCGTCGCCGAGCACGATCACCGAGCACACCGACGCAAAGCCAAAAGCGGCCGCAATGCGGAAGCTGCGCTTGGCAAACTCGATGTCACGTCCCTTCAGCAGGTACCAGGCGGAGATCGAAAGCACGAACATTGCGCCGGTGACATAGCCTGCCGACACCGTATGCACGAACTTGCCCTGTGCGACCGGGTTGAACAGCACCGCCCAGAAGTCGGTGAGTTCCATGCGCATGGTTTCATAGCTGAACTCGGCACCGACCGGGTTCTGCATCCAGCCGTTGGCGATCAGAATCCACAGTGCCGACAGGTTGGTGCCCACTGCCATCAGAATCGTCACCAGCAGATGCTGGCGGCGCGAGAGCCGGTCCCAGCCGAAGAAGAACAGACCGATCATGGTCGATTCGAGGAAGAAGGCCATCAGGCCCTCAATGGCAAGCGGGGCGCCGAAGATGTCGCCCACGTAGTGCGAGTAGTACGCCCAGTTGGTGCCGAACTGAAACTCGAGCGTAATGCCGGTGGTGACGCCAAGTGCAAAGTTGATGCCGAACAGCTTGCCCCAGAATTTGGTCATGTCCTTGTAGACGGTCTTGCCCGTCATCACATAGACACTCTCCATGATGACCAGCATCCAGACCATGCCAAGCGTAAGTGGCACAAACAGGAAGTGGTACATCGCTGTTGCGGCAAACTGCAGCCGCGACAGGTCCACGAGTT
Organism: Parazoarcus sp. PS-13 R2A; assembly: GCF_057621855.1. Classification (NCBI taxonomy): domain Bacteria; kingdom Pseudomonadati; phylum Pseudomonadota; class Betaproteobacteria; order Rhodocyclales; family Zoogloeaceae; genus Parazoarcus; species Parazoarcus sp. PS-13 R2A. Next base: position 28,254 of record NZ_JBYEXN010000013.1, on the reverse strand, counting down.
GTTCACTGACCATCGTGTTCTCCATCAATCGAGATTTGTTGTTTTGCAGATGCTGGCGGTGCAAACCTGGCTGCAACGCTGTCGGGCGCCACGGGCACCTTCTCCTCGCGAACGAAAACCCACCACAGGGCGGTGATCAGAACAAGCTTGATCAGGACGACAAGGACGAGTTCACGAACGAGTTTGCGATCGGATATGGCAGCTTGTGGCATAGGAAACTCCAGGTTTTCTTAGATCCTATCAAGATCCGTACCACACATGAAAGCAATAAAAAGTTGATGAAAATCAAATTGTTGGTTAAGTGATTGAATATTTTGATTGACCTGCTTGTGCCATAGTGGCAGATTGGTTGCGCCAACATGTCAAGAGTGACAGTCCATGTCTGCCGACCCGCGACCACTACCTGAACTCGTTTCATTCATTGAAACGCTGCCCGAACCCCACATCCTGTGCGACCGTGACTACCGGATCATCGCGGCCAATGCGGCGTATCGAAAGTCATGCGCCGACGGTCGCAGCGTGGTCGGTCGCACCTGCTACGACGTGTCGCATCACTACAGCGTCCCCTGCGACCGGGCGGGAGAGTCCTGTCCGCTGTCGCGGAGCCTGCAGTCCGGGCAGCGTGAGCGGGTGCTGCATCTGCATCACACACCGCGCGGCGAGGAGTACGTCAACATCGAGCTTTCGCCGGTCCGTGACGGCAGCGGGGAGATCGCCTGGTTCATCGAGAAGATGGAGCCGATGCCGGTTGCGCGCGGCGTGTCCGACAACCATGGCCTGATCGGCCGTGCGCCCGCCTTTCAGCGCATGCTGGAACTGGTGGTGCGGGTTGCCCCATCGGAGGCCAGCGTCCTGCTGCAGGGCGAGTCCGGCACCGGCAAGGAGCTTGTCGCCAGTGCGGTGCATGAAGCCAGCCGGCGTGCGGATCGGCCCTTCGTGGTGGTGGACTGCTCCGGGCTCCCCGATACCCTGTTCGAGAGTGAAGTCTTCGGCCACGAGCGTGGCGCCTTCACCGGTGCGGTGGCGCGCAAGCCGGGGCTCGTCGAGGCCGCCAGCGGCGGCACGCTCTTCCTCGACGAGGTCGGTGACATTCCGCTGAGCATGCAGGTCAAGCTGCTGCGCCTGCTCGAAACGGGCACCTATCGTCGCGTCGGCTCAACCGAGTTGCGCCGCGCCGATATTCGTCTGGTGTCGGCGACCCACCGCCCCTTGCAGGAGATGATCAGCGACGGGTCGTTCCGGCAGGACCTGTACTTCCGCCTGAATACCTTTCCGATCATTGTTCCCCCCTTGCGCGAGCGGCTTGAAGACTTGCCCCTGCTGGTCGGCGCCCTGCTCGAACGTGTCGCACCGAACCGCAAACTTGAACTGTCCGCCGATGCCATGCAGGTACTCGCGGCCTATCCGTTTCCGGGCAATGTGCGTGAGCTTCGCAATGTGCTTGAGCGTGCGAGTCTGATGTGTGACGGCGACATGATTCATCCTGAACATCTGGCTGAAGAGATCAGGCAGGGTGCTGCCGCCATGCCCCCACCGGGTCGGTCTGTGCATGAGAGCGCAGCGATTGCCTTGGGCGGGCATGCCGTGCCGGATCTTGGCGAACTCGAACACCAGGTGCTGCGACAGGCGGTGATCAGCCATCGGGGGAGCCGGCGTGAGCTTGCTGCCAGACTGGGGTTGAGCGAACGCACGCTCTACCGGCGCCTGAAAGCGCTCGGGCTGGACAAGGCGCTGGATTGAACGCTGCCAGATCGATTGGCAGGCACTGACATGATGGCAGCCGTGGCAGCGCGGTGGAATCGGGGCCTTTTTGCATCTATCTGAAAAATATAGGTTTTCTGTTTGGCACGCAGATTGCTAATTCGATAGTGAAGCGAGGCTGTATCGCAATTGCCGTCCGGTCTTCACCTCTGAGACCCCCCAACCCCTTGGTGCTGCGATTGCGTACGACAAGTGCCTGAATGGCACGACATCCGGCCTCGCTTCCTTTTTTCGAACGCATTTCAATCGCAAGAACCGAACGAGGGAGCGTCCATGTCTGACTGCCTTAACGACCGTCGTAAACTGCTCATTGCCACAGGCGGAGCAGGTGCCGTTGCAGCCGCAGCGAGTGCCGTCCCCTTTGTGGCCAGCCTGACGCCGTCCCAGCGCGCGCGCGCCGCAGGTGCGCCGGTCGAGGCGGATGTCAGCAAACTGGCCGCCGGCGAGATGATGACCGTCGAATGGCGCGGAAAGCCGGTGTGGATTCTCCGTCGCACGCCGGAAATGCTGGCTGCGCTGGAAGGGCATGACCAGGATCTCGCTGATCCCGGCTCCAGTGAAAACCAGCAGCCGGCATATGCGGCAAACCGGCACCGCTCGATCAACCCCGAGTTTCTGGTGGTTGTCGGCATCTGTACCCACCTGGGCTGCTCGCCCTCCGAGAAGTTCGTGCCGGGTGCGGAAAGTGGTGTCCGGGCCGACTGGCCGGGCGGCTTTCTGTGCCCGTGTCACGGTTCCACCTTCGACCTGGCCGGCCGTGTCTTCCTGAGCCAGCCGGCGCCGACCAATCTTGAAGTGCCCCCGTACATGTGGCTGTCCGATGCAGTTGTCCGCATCGGCGAGGACGAGAGCGGAACGGCCTGATCGGTCAGGTCCGCACCCTTTCCCCGGCGCCGGCGTGCGGCGCAATCGGCCAGGCGGGAGCGACCGCCTCATGTTTGAGGCAATGCACAGCAGGAGTACCCATCATGAGAGTTGCAGTCACAAGCCAGAACTTCAGAACCGTTACCGCCCATGCAGGCAAGGCGAGGCGCTTTCTGATCTACGACATCAGCAATCCGTGCTCGCCACGTGAAGTAGAGCGACTGGACCTGCCGAAGGAAATGTCATTCCATGAGTTTCACGGCGATCACCATCCGATCGACGGTGTTGATGCACTGGTGACCGGCGGCGCGGGTGAGGGCTTTGTCGCGCGTCTGGGACAGCGTGGTATCGAGGTCGTGATGTGTGGCGAGACGGATCCGCTGCAGGCGGTAAAGGACTACATCCAGGGCACGGTGAAGCCTGTTCCGCCCGGCGAACATGAGCATGGCCATCACCATCATCACCACCACAACCACGGCAATCATCAGCACTGATCCTGATTGAACACCGCGAAGAAATACGGCGGCCTGCACAAGCAGGTCGCCGTATTTCCTTGTGTGGCGGTGGCGTCGGGCTCAGCTGAGCCATTCGGGTCTGAGCAGCATGATCAGGCCCAGGCCAAGCATGGCGATGCCGCTGAGCAGCTTGAGCGCCCGGCCACCCCTTTCGCTGAGTTTTGCACTGCCCAGCGCAATGACGGCCAGCGTGACCATCAAGGCATCGTCGGCGATATAGCCGACGATGTAGAGCCCAAGATAGGCATAGTGTGCAAACGGGCCGAGCTGCTGCTGGGTGAGGACTGCCGTGTATAGCGCAGGCAGACCGGCAGTGCACAGGAGCTCGACGAAGTTGACGATGACGGCCAGCATCGCAACCCCGACCAGCGAGGCGCCAAGACGCTCTGCCTTGAGGATGTCGCGGATCCGGGCATAAAGGCCGGGCTTCACCGAGTCGGGGATCGAAAGCGATATGCCGCGGCCCGCCGCGACAAAGTCCTTTACGTTGATGGTGCCGATCAGAATGGCCACGCAGGCAAGGGCGGCCCGGATCGCCGCCGACATGCCCACGAACAGAAATATGTTCAGCCACGCGGCCATGAACGCGTAGTACACCGCGCCGCTCACCAGCACGAAGGTGCCAGCGACCAGCGCCATGCGTCTGCGGCTCTTCAGACGCACCAGCAGGGACAGCAGGAACAGCAGCAACCACATTGCGCAGGGGTTGAAGCCGTCTAGCAGGCCCATGCTCAGCGTGAACAGGGGCAGGCCCAGCTCCGAGGCGCTCAGGGTGCCGAACTGCCGGGTCTCGACAGCGTCGTTTACCGGTCGGTCTCCGATCAGCGCGCGCAGTTCGGCGCCCATGTGCTCGGCATCGTCGAAGCCGACCAGAATACGGTCTCCGATCACGAACATGGGCACACCCGGCGGCCAGATCCCGGCGCTGCGGCTCAGCTCAATCAGCGCGTCGCGCGCGGTTTCGTCGCGATCGACTTCGCGGAAGACGATGTGGAGATCAGGACGCTCGGCAGCCAGTTGCCTGAGGAAGTCCTTTGCAGCGCTGCAATGCGGGCAGCCCTCGCGCACGAAGACCGACAGCACCGCAGGAGGCGCATCCGGCTCCACGGTCTGATCGGCCACGCTGGCGGCGCTGGCAGAAACGGCAATGGCGGCCAGCACCAGCAGGAGCATCACGTGTGCCATCCGGAAGAGCCGGTGCCACTGAAATACGCCGCGCCGCTTCAGGGACGTGGCGCGATTGTCGTGGGGCGCGGATGGGGCGGCTCGACTCGTCGATTGCATGGGTGTTCACCTCCGGCCGCCCTCCAGCTTGCAGACACCTGCTGCGCTTCCCGCTGGCCCGGCGGCGGGCCGCATTTACTCGGGTACGCAGATCTGCTCCCGTTTCGCGGCGATCAGTGTTTTCCAGCTCAGCACGATCACCACCGCTGACAGCAAGGCGAGCAGGGCCCACCCAAGGCCGGCATAGAAAACGAGGCCGCTGCGCACATGCATTTCGAAGGTGGCGATCGCCATCGCAGCCAGAGGGAAAGAGTAGGCCCAGGCCGAGATGAAGAAAGGCAGGCGCAGGAAGCGCAGGGCGTTGCTTGCCAGCAGCAGGGTGAGGAAGAGCGCAACGAAGTACAGCACGCGCGCCGCGCCATCGAGTGAATCGGTCAGCGCGAGATAGGAGATGAAACCCACTGCCGGCGGTGCGATAAGGATGAACAGGGTGGGTGTGAGGCGTGCCGGAAGCGCTTCATGGAAGAACAGGCGATAGAGCACGATGGTCAGGAGCACCAGCCAGAACACCAGCCCGATGCTGAAGAAGAACCAGCTGATGTCGGGCGGTGCATAGCGTGCGCCGGCAATCGGCACCAGGATATTGCCCACCACCGGAATGAACCACGCGGGGTTGGCGTGCTTGATGTCGTAATGCGTATGGTGAATCCAGTTGCTCATCGCGGACAGCGTGAACAGCAGGTGGGCGATCGCGCCCACGCCCCACATGTACCGCGCAACGCCGGGCGCAGTCGATGTCCAGGCGATAGACAGCAGGATGAGGCCGATGGATATGGCGGGAAAGAAGTTCAGCCGCACCGGGTGCGCGTGTTCGGCGGCGACGGCGTCCGGATGGCGGAGCAGCTTCATCGCGTACACGATGAGCAGTAAGACATACAGGCCGCTCGTGAGCAGGCGCAGCGATTCGCCGATCACCGCGGGGGCGCCGCCGACATGGGCGGCCTTGATCCAGGCAATGCTCAGTCCGGCCATCCCCATTACGGTGGAAAAAAGGGCAACCGGGAAGTGCTCAAGCCTTGATTCAGCGCCCGGATGTGGTTTGACTGATGCAGAGGCGGTCACGGTTTGATACTCCGATTCAATGTTGAGGTTCGACCCCCGGCCGGTTCGCACACGGGTGCATGCGAACCGGCTTTCAGGGCTTACAAGGACTTGGTCGAGTAGTACCAGTCGACCGTGTCGTAACCTTCGGAAGCCCGTTTGTTCGCAGCATCTGCGGTCTTTGGTGGCGGCACGATGACGGGTTTGCCCGGACACCAGTTCTCGGGCGTGGCGACACCATTTGCATCGGAGGTCTGCAGTGCCTGCAGCAGGCGGACGAACTCGTCGATGCTGCGACCATTGCTCATCGGATAGTAGACCATTGCCCGCAGAATGCCATTGGGATCAATGAAGAAGGTCGCGCGCACGGCCTGCGTGTCGGCTGCGCCCGGATGCACCATGCCGTAGGCGCGGGCGACGTCCATCTTGATGTCTTCGATGATCGGGAAGGGGATCTCGACGCCGAATTTCTCCTTGATGTTGCGGGTCCATGCGAGGTGCGAGAACAGGCTGTCGATCGACAGGCCAAGCAGTTCGCAGCCCATTTCGGAAAACTTCGGCGCGGCATTGGCGAAGCCGATGAATTCCGTCGTGCATACCGGGGTGAAGTCTGCCGGATGCGAGAACAGGATCAGCCACTTGCCACGGTAGTCCTCCAGCTTGCGGTCGCCATGCGTGGTCTTGGCGTTGAAGGCGGGCGCGGGGGCGTTCAGTTGTGGGAAGCTGGCTTGTTGTTCGTTTTCCATGATCATTCTCCTCTAGGGGCAGTGCCGGCTGTCTCATCTTCCGTGCCGGCGCCTTGCGATTGCCGGGGCACACGCGATGTGCTGTGCCTCCGTCATTCCAACAGCAAGGCATGTGCCTGAATTCCCGAACCACGACGGGGGTGCCAGAGCGCTTTGTTTTTGTGGGGAATTTCCTGAGGCAGGTTTCGCGAAACCCGTCGCGCGAACCGCCATCACGCCTGTTTTTCTGCCATTCGCTGCCGAAATGGCAGTGGCGGTTTTCGGGGCTGTTTGCGCCGGGATTCTGCAAGTGTCTGTTGAAGAACATCTTTGTTGATGACGGAGGAGTGGCACGAGACTTGATAGAGGCCTGTTGCCTGGCCGAATTGCGCCGGTCTCTTTGACAGGAACCCAGCCATGAAGAACAAGCTCCTCGCAGACAAATACCCCATCCACGTTCTGGAGCTCGAAAAGAGCGAAACCCCTCACGCCCACCTCGACGAACTGCTACGAGCCCTGGAGGCGAAGGCAGAGGTGGATCCGGGCGTCGCGATGATTGCGATCTTCGATCACTTCGCCCACACCACGGTGCAGGGGGGAGAGATCCGTCCGGACATCCTTGCGGCGAAGAACCTGATCTTCTGTTTCGGCCCCAAGTTGCCCGACCCGGCAATGATGGCCGTCCGGCCGCGCTCGATCGGTATCGCCGAACTGCCGGACCGCTTCGTCATCAGCTTCCTGGAAGCGCCGATGCCGGAAGCCAATCGCAAGATGACGGAGTGGGTTCTCGGTCTGCGCGGCGCAGCCTGAGCCAGACGACCATGATCGCGAACGGTGTTCCCGTGATCTTCAGGCCGGTCGAGGGGCACGCGACCGGCCAGATTGGCTATGTGCTGGGTGATTCCGCTGACGGAGTTGCAGTCGTTATCGACCCGCCAGCAGGCGAAACCGAACTGATCCTCGCGCTGCTCACCGAGAGCGGCCTGCGCCTGGTCATGGTGTTGCGCACCCATGTGCATGCGAACGACACCGGGAACTGTGCCGCCTTGTGCGAGCGAACCGGTGCTGTGCTGGTGAGCGGTGAAGCCGCGCGCAATGGATCAGATGCGGTGCGCCGGGTGGTTCATGGCGATGTGCTGACATTCGGGACGCAGGTCATACGCGTGCTTGCCACCCCGGGCCACACGTCGAACTGCGTCAGCTACCTGTGGCACGACCGGCTCATGTGTGGTGACACCTTCGACCTGGGCAGTTGTTCCGCTGAGGGCAGCGAGGCGAATCCGGCCGAGCTGTACGACAGCCTGACCCGACACATCTTCCCTTTGCCCGATCAGGTTCTGGTCTTTCCGGCCCACGCGATGAAGGCCCGCCGTGTTGCAATGCTGGCGGAACTGAGGGCGCGCCTGACGCCAGTGCTCGCCAGAGGGCGCGATGCCTTCATCACCGAAATGGCATCGCGGCAGCGGAGCGGGCCCGCAGGGTCGGGATCGTCGCGCGCGTACTAGCGCCGTACGCCGCTACCAGTATTTCTCGAATGCCATCTGGCCGGGGGCGCCGCGACGGCTGGTGGCGAACCCGCGTGTGGCAAGCAATTGACGCAGCTCACGTCCCATTTCCGGGTTTCCGCACACCATCACGCGGCTGTCCTCCACCCGTATCGGTCGCTGCGCGTGCGCCTCGAGCCGACCGTCGGCAAGCAGGCGCGGAATGCGATCACTGAGTTCCTTAGCGTCGGCGTCCCGGGTCACGATGGGAATGTAGCTGAGCTTTGCCCGCGCATCGGCACACAGGGCTTCGTCCGGCATCGCCGCGATCTCGTCACGATAGGTGAGTTCGTCGGCGTGGCGCACGCTATGAACGACGATCAGGCGCTCGAAGGCCTCCCACTGTGCCGGGTCGCGCAGGATCGAGATGAAGGGGCCGAGCCCGGTCCCTGAGGCCAGCATCCACAGGTCGCGCCCCGGCGCGAGTTGCGGGGTGGTCAGGAAACCGAAGCAGGCCTTCTCGACGGCGATCTCGTCACCGACCCGAAGCTGTGCCAGACGCGCCGAAAATTCGCCGCCGGGCACTAGCACCGCGACGAACTCCAGGTAGTCGTGATAGTGGGCCGACACCAGCGAGTAGGGGCGCCAGACGAGGTCATCCGCTGCGCCCAGTCCAAGCCGGGCATAGTGCCCGGGCGTGAAACGGAAAGCGCGATACCGGGTCGTGCGAAACGACAGCAAGGTCGGCGTCCAGTAGTGAATCCACGTGACCCGCTCGTTTGTCCATTTGTCGATAGCGTCCGGACCCGTGGGTCTCGTTTCGGGCTCTGCGATGGTAATCATGTCGCGCCTCCTCACAATACCGCCCAGCGGCCCCTGTCGGGCGGCGTCGCTGCCGTGCCACCGTGCCTCGCGCATCTGCGCTGGATGAGGGTCGAGCCGGGCCTGACGATGCACACTCAAGGTGTGCATGGAATGTGGCTTTATCGTAAAGCGCTGTCAGGAATAAAGCAATATTTTACATGCAGCTTTAAGAGTGCGAGGTCGCCGAGCTTGAAGCCGTGTCGTTATGGAGATGGATCGGGTGCGGCAGATTGCTGGCTTGTGCGGGTGCTCAGTGCCGGTTCATCCGTAGCGCGGATGCCATGGAACGGTGGCTGGTGTCAGGCTTGCAGGAAAAAGTGGGAGAGAAACGAAAGGCGAGCAGGTGTTTGCTCGCCTGACTGTCGGTGCGGACCAACTGGGGTCACCCTGGGCTATTTGCCCTTGGAGATTCCGAACAGGCCAAGCACGCCTTCGAACGCCTGCGCGCTGGCTTTGGGATCGTAGCGATCCAGCAGCTTCTGCTGACTGGCCAGGTTCTGAGGCGGCGTTGCATCGAGTATTGCCCTGCGCTCGAGCAAGATGGCCTGGTGCATCTGCTCGGTGACGAATGCAAAAGCAATGGGCTGAAAAAGCCCGTCGCCACGCGGCAAATGAAATCGCGGATTGGCTGGAAGAATGTTTTCGTTTGTATGGCTCTTCATGGCGCCTTGATGTTGTTTGTCCCGTACATGTTTTTATCCCTGCCGGATTTTAATTGCCTTGATGCAGGTCACGTTTCACGTAATTATAAATATTATGTATCCGCCATCCAAGTCGAGTTGTGCGCGCGGGATGCTTATCGTATTCAAACAGACCAGACCCGTTCCGGCCTGTGCTGCCTCACAGCAGTCGCCTTGCCCCGACCTGCACTGACCACTTCTGTCGCGAGCGTGGGCCGTTTCATCGCCCCTTCCGCGCCCAGTTGGCGCCTTAACGCATGCGAAGGGGGAATTCTGTCCTGACCACGACTGCACTGCGGCCCACCATGAACGTGGGCCGCAGTGCAGCAACACGAGGCGGCTTCCCGGCGTACTCAGCCGTCCAGGCTGATACGCCGAAAATCGCCGAGTATGCGTTGCAGATGCACGAGGAAGCGCGCGGCGAGCACCCCGTCGACGACGCGGTGGTCCCATGACAGGCACAGGGGCAGGATCAGGCGCGGCACGAACTGTTTGCCGTCCCAGACCGGTTTCATCTGCGCACGCGTGACGCCGAGAATCGCGACTTCGGGGGCGTTGATGATTGGCGTGAATCCGGTCCCGCCGATGCCGCCGAGGCTCGATACGGTGAAGCATCCGCCCGACATGTCTGCGGGGCCGAGCTTGCCGTCGCGAGCCTTTTTCGCAAGCGCGGCAGCCTCTGCCGCGATGTCGTGGAGGCCCTTGCGGTCGGCGTCGCGGATCACCGGCACGACGAGGCCGTTGGGCGTATCGGCCGCGAAGGCGATATGGAAGTAGCGCTTGTAGACGAGGTTCTCGCCGTCGAGGCTGGCATTGAACTCGGGGAATGCCTTCAGGGCCGAAACGCAGGCCTTGATCAGGAAGGCGAGCATGGTGAGCTTCTTGCCGCTTTTTTCGTTTTCCGAGTTGAGGGCGATGCGGAAGGCCTCGAGGTCGGTGATGTCGGCCTCGTCGAAGTTGGTTACGTGAGGGATGACGATGGCGTTGCGCGACAGGTTGGCGCCCGAGATCTTCTTGATGCGCGACAGCGGCATCGATTCCACGGGGCCGAACTTCGCGAAATCGACCTTGGGCCAGGGCAGCAGGTCGAGCCCACTGCCTGCGCTGGCGGCTGCCGGTGTCTTGCCCGGCACGATGCCGGACTGCATCGAGGCCTTGATGTGAGCGCTCACATCTTCCCGCGTGATCCGGCCGTTGCGCCCGCTGGGGCGCACTGTTGCGAGGTCGACGCCAAGCTCGCGCGCGTAGTGACGAACCGAGGGGCTGGCGTGCACCTTGCCGCCCGCCGGAAGGGGCGGCGCGGGCACGGCGGCCGGGGCTGATGACGAGACCGGCACGGCTGGCGCGGACGGAGAGGACGCGGACTGCGCTGCGACCACGGGCGCTGGCGCGGCGGGCGTGCTCGCCGGCTCTGTGGGGGCGTCCGTTTGCGCGGGCGCGGCAGCTGCGTCAGCGGAGGCGTCCATCGTGATCAGCAGGCTGCCTTTGGACAGGCGGTCGCCCACCTTCACCCGCACTTCGCGCACGATGCCGGTGTGCGGAGACGGCACGTCCATCGTGGCCTTGTCCGACTCCAGGGTGACGATGGGTTCGTCGGCCCTGATCGAATCGCCAGCTTGCACCAGCACCTCGATCACCGGCACGTCGTTGTAGTCGCCGATGTCCGGGACAAATATTTCCAGGGCTTGGGTCATAACGGTTTCCTGATGTCGAATTGCGGCTTAGTAGCCGAGCGGGCTGGGTTTGTCGGCGTCGATGCCAAGGCGCTCGAGCAGCCCCTTCAGGCTGTCCGCGGGCAGGGCGCCTTCGGCGACCAGGCTCTGGACCGTGGCGAGGGCGATGTAGCGTGCATCGATTTCGAAGAAGTCGCGCAGGGCCACCCGGGTGTCCGAGCGACCGAAACCGTCGGTGCCGAGCACGGTGTAGTGGCCAGGAACCCAGTTGCGAACCAGGTCGGCATAGCTGCGAACGAAGTCGGTGGCAGCCACCACCGGGCCACCACCGGCGAGCTGGGTCGTGACCCAGGGTTCGCGCGGTGTTGCCTCGGGGTGCAGCAGGTTCCAGCGGTCGCAGTCGATGCCGTCCTTGCGCAGTTCGCCAAAGCTGGTTGCACTCCACACGTCGGTGGCGATGCCGAATTCCTGCTCGAGGAGATCGGACGCAGCGATGACCTGACGCAGGATGCTGCCGCTGCCAATGAGCTGGGCACGCGGCCGGTCGTCGGCCGCGCTGCCGCGCAGACGGTAGAGGCCGCGACGGATGCCTTCTTCGGCACCGACCGGCATGGCCGGCTGGGGATAGTTTTCGTTGTACAGGGTGATGTAGTAGAAGCCGTTGTCGGCCTCGCTCATCATCTTGCGCACGCCGTCTTCGACGATCACCGCCACCTCGTAGCCGTAGGCCGGATCGTAGGCGCGGCAGGTCGGAATCGTTGCCGCGTAGATGTGGCTCTGGCCGTCCTCGTGCTGCAGGCCTTCGCCCGACAGCGTGGTGCGCCCGGCGGTGGCGCCGAGCAGGAAGCCACGCGCCTGCGAATCGGCTGCGTTCCAGATCAGGTCGGCGACGCGCTGGAAGCCGAACATCGAGTAGAAGATGTAGAACGGCAGCATCGGCTCGTTGCTGTGCGAGTAGGCCGTGCCGGCGGCGATCCAGGAGGCCATCGAGCCCGCCTCGGAGATGCCTTCCTCCAGGATCTGGCCCTTGACGTCCTCACGGTAGAACGCGAGCTGATCGCTGTCCTGCGGCGTGTATTGTTGCCCCCAGGGCGAGTAGATGCCGAACTGGCGGAACATGTCCTGCATGCCGAAGGTGCGGGCCTCGTCGGCGACCACCGGCACGATGCGCGGGCCGAGCTGGCTGTCGCGCATCAGCTTGTTGAGCAGGCGCACCAGCGTCATCGTGGTCGAGATCTCACGCTCGCCCGAGTCCGCATGGAAAGGAACGTAGATGTCGGGTTGTGACAGGGCGACCGGCTGCGCCTCCCGGCTGCGCGAAGGCACGTAGCCGCCGAGCGCAGCACGGCGCGCCTGCAGGTACTTCACCTCGGGGCTGTTCTCGCCCGGATGGAAGTAGCGCAGCTCGTCGAGGTCCTGGTCGGACAGCGGCAGCCCGAAGCGCTCGCGGAAGCGTTCGAGGTCGGCGCGGGCGAGCTTCTTGGTCTGGTGCGAGGTATTGGCGCCCTGGCCTGAGGCACCCATGCCGTAGCCCTTGGTGGTCTGCGCAAGAATCACCGTCGGCTGGCCGCGATGGGCCACGGCTGCGGCGTAGGCAGCGTAGACCTTGCTGGGGTCGTGACCGCCGCGCTTGAGCGCGTCAATCTCGTGGTCGGACATGTTCGCGACCAGCGCTGCCAGCTCGGGATAGCGCGAGAAGAAATGCTCGCGGTTGTAGTGACCGTCGGTGGCGGAGAGCTTCTGGAACTCGCCATCAACGGCTTCGGCCATGCGCTTCAGAATCCAGCCCTCGCGGTCGCGAGCAAAGAGCACATCCCAGTTGCTGCCCCACAGGCACTTGATGACGTTCCAGCCTGCACCGGCGAACAGCGTTTCGAGTTCCTGCACCACGTTGCCATTGCCGCGCACCGGGCCGTCGAGGCGCTGCAGGTTGCAGTTGACCACGAGCACCATGTTGTCGAGCTGCTCGCGTGCGGCCAGCGAAATGCCGGCCAGCGACTCGGGCTCGTCCATCTCGCCATCGCCAACGAAGGCCCACACCCTGCGATCGCTCGGCGCGGCAATGCCGCGGTGTTCCTGGTAGCGCTGGAAGCGCGCCTGGTAGATCGCGCTGATCAGGCCAAGACCCATCGAGCCGGTCGGGAACTGCCAGAAATCAGGCATTAGCGTCGGGTGCGGATAGGACGACAGGCCACGGCCGATGCCGCCTGAGACTTCACGACGGAAATGTTCGAGGCGGTCTTCGGACAGGCGTCCTTCGAGGAAGGCGCGTGCATACACACCCGGTGAGGCGTGCGCCTGAAAATAGACCAGATCGCCCGGATGGGTGTCGGTGCGGCCGCGGAAGAAGTGGTTGAAGCCGACCTCGAACAGATCCGCGATCGAAGCATAGGTCGCGATATGGCCGCCAAGCTCGGCATGCGCCTTGTTGGCGCGCGACACCATGGCCAGCGCATTCCAGCGGTGGATGGCCGTGATCCGGGCTTCCATGTCGATGTCGCCGGGGTAGGGCGGCTGCGCATCGACGCCGATGGTGTTGCGGTACGGCGTGGTGTGCCGGGTGTGGAAGCGTCCACCCGCGCAGCGGCCGGATTCGATCAGGCGATCAAGCAGGTATTCGGCGCGACCGAGTCCGTCGCGTTCGACCACTTCAGCGAGGCTGTCGAGCCAGTCCTGGGTCTCATCGGCATCGGCGTCGGGACCGAAGGTCTTGTTCGTGGGCGACGGGTGGTGTGTCATGGGCGCGCTTCCTTTGGTGTTAACTCGGGCATCGCGATGCGGGGCTGGCCGTTTGCGCGATCGTTGATGAAATGCAGTTTAGGGGGGGTGGGATAGCCGGGCGAATGACCTAGGACACTGTGTTCAGTGTTCTTTGACGGGCGGTGGCAGTGGCTGCGGACTGCCCGGGTACAGCGTGCCGGGCCTTGCCCGGAAGGTCGCGTGTGTGCCTGCACGGAAAAGGGGGCGCCGTGGCGCCCCCTTCGGAATGACTGACTGCAGCCTTACTTCCTGCGCATTGGCGGCAGGTCGGTACAGCTGCCGTGGGCCACTTCCGCTGCCATGCCTATCGTCTCGCCCAGGGTCGGGTGCGGGTGGATGGTCTTGCCGATATCGACGGCGTCCGCGCCCATCTCGATGGCGAGACAGACTTCACCGATCATGTCGCCGGCCGAGGGGCCGACGATGGTGCCGCCGATCACACGGTGCGTGTCCGCATCGAAGATCAGCTTGGTGAAGCCGTAGTCGGCGCCGTTTGCGATCGCCCGCCCCGAGGCCGCCCACGGGAATCTGGCGGTCTCGACCTTCCTGCCCTCGGCCTTGGCCTGGGCTTCGGTGTAGCCGACCCAGGCCACTTCCGGATGGGTGTAGGCCACGCCCGGGATCACCGCGGCATCGAAGGACGACTTCTGGCCCGCGGCCACTTCGGCGGCCACGTGTGCCTCGTGCACCGCCTTGTGGGCGAGCATCGGCTGTCCGACGATATCGCCGATGGCGAAGATGTGCGGCACGTTGGTGCGCATCTGTGCATCGACCGGAATGAAGCCGCGCTCGCCGACGATCACTCCCGCCTTGCCGGCCCCGATCCTGTTGCCGTTGGGCGCTCGCCCGGCCGACTGCAGGATCATGTCGTAGCGCTGCGGGCCCTGCGGTGCGTTGTCACCCTCGAAGTTTACGTACAGGCCATCCTCCCTGGCCTCGACCGCGACCGTCCGGGTCTTGAGCATGACCGCGTCGAAGCGCTGGGCGTTCTGCTTCTCCCACACCTTGACCGCGTCACGGTCCGGCCCCTGCATCAGCCCGTCGAGCATCTCGACCACGTCGATCCGGGCGCCGAGCGAAGAATAGACCGTCGCCATCTCCAGCCCGATGATGCCGCCGCCGATGACCAGCATCTTCTTCGGCACGAAGCGCAGTTCGAGCGCACCGGTCGAGTCGACGATGCGCGGATCCTCCGGAATGAAGGGCAGGTGCACTGCCGACGAACCGGCTGCGATGATGCACTGCCTGAAGCGGATGACCTTCTTCTCGCCGGTTTTCTCCTGACCGTCGCCGGTGGTGAGCTCCACTTCCACGTGGTTGGGGTCGAGGAAGTGGCCGTAGCCGCGCACGGTCTCGACCTTGCGGGCCTTGGCCATGCCCGCGAGGCCGCCCGTGAGCTTGCCGATCACGCCGTCCTTGTGCTTTCGAAGCGCATCCACATCGACCACGGGCCTGGCGAAGCTGACCCCCGTGCTGCCCAGATGCCCGGCCTCGTCCATCACCTCGGCGACATGCAGCAAGGCCTTGGAGGGGATGCAGCCGACGTTCAGGCACACGCCGCCGAGCGTCGCATAACGTTCCACGATCACCGTCCTGAGGCCGAGGTCGGCGGCGCGGAAGGCGCCCGAGTAGCCGCCGGGGCCGGCGCCGAGCACCAGCATGTCGCACTCGATGTCGGCGGCGCCAGCATGGCTCGTCGCTGCCGGTGTGGCCGGTGCCGCTGCGTCTGGCGCAGCAACTGTGGCCGCGGCCGACGCAGCCACAGTTGCTGCCGCGGCAGCTGCCTCGACCGTGATCAGCACGCTGCCTTCGGCGACCTTGTCTCCGACGGCGACCCTGACCTCCCTGACCACGCCGGTCGCGCTCGAGGGCACGTCCATGGTCGCCTTGTCGGATTCCAGCGTGCAGATGGCGTCATCGACATTGATGCTGTCGCCGGCCTTCACGAACAACTCGATTACCGGCACGGCATCGTAGTCGCCGATGTCGGGCACTTTCACTTCAACTGTCTGACTCATTGCAAGATCTCCATGCGGACGAACGGGCGCCGCCCGGCGTGTGGGGGAGGGTGGAAGCGCCCGCGGCGCCCGCCTGCCTTGGGGGCAGTGGGCGCCGCGGGGCTCGAAGCGATTGGGAAGGCTGTGGCTTGCGCCTCAGATCTTCGCCAGCGCCTGCTCGAGGTCGGCCAGCAGGTCGTCGCTGTTCTCGATACCGGCCGAGTAGCGGATGAGGCTCTCGGGGATGCCGGCGTTGGCACGTTCCTGCTCGGTCAGCTCGACGTGGCTGGTGGTGCGCGGCGGGCCGACGAGCGTGCCCACCGAACCCAGACTGGCGGCCTTGTGCGCGTACTTGAGGTTTTCCAGCAGGGTCACCACGTTCTCGAAGCCGCCCTTCAGGGAGAAGCTCAGCATGCCGCCAAAGCCGCGCATCTGCTTCTTGGCGATGTCGTGGTTGAGGTGCGTTTCCAGACCCGGGTAGAAGACCTGATCGACCTTCGGGTGCTGCGACAGGAAGGTGGCGACCTTCATCGCGTTTTCATTGTGGCGCGCGATGCGCAGTTCCAGCGTCTTCATGCCGCGCAGGATCATGTACGCCGACTGCGGGTGCAGGGTGGCGCCGGTGATCTCGCGATAATGGAAGATCTGGTCGATCAGTTCCTTCTTGCCCACGGCCAGTCCGCCCATGACGTCGGAGTGGCCGTTGAGGTACTTGGTGGCGCTGTAGACGACGATGTCGGCACCCAGGCTGATCGGGCGCTGGTTGATCGGGGTGGCGAAAGTGTTGTCGACGACGACGATGGCGCCGTGTTCGTGTGCCATCTTCGCCAGGCGCTCGATGTCGACGATCTTCAGCGTCGGGTTGGTCGGCGTCTCGAGGTAGAGCACCTTGCAGCCCTTCTTCACTTCGCGTTCGATGGCCTCGAAATCGCTGGTGTCTACCAGGCATACGTCGACCTTGAGGCGAGGCAGGAACTTGATGAAGATCTTGTTCGAACCGCCGTAGGTGTCCTTGATCGCGACCACGCGATCACCCGGGGCGAGCAGCGCGAACAGCGTGTTGCTGATCGCTGCCATGCCGGTGGAGAAGCTGGTGGCTTCTTCGCCGCCGTCCATGATGCGGATCTTCTCTTCGAGCGGACGCACCGTGGGGTTGGTGTTGCGCGAGTAGATGTGACCCTTCTTCTTGCCCATGCCGACCTGGTGCCATTCGTCCATGTCGTCATAGCCGAAGGTGACCGAGTTATAGACCGGCAGGCAGATGGCGCCCTCGGCGAAAAGGTGTTCTTCGCCAGCCCATACCGAGCCAGTACCTGCATTCTTGAATTCGTTCATGTTTCTTTCTCCTTGGGGGGTGTGTTTCGGGTGCGGTTGCGGATGGGTCAGGCAACGATTTCGGCGACCACCGCGAGGGTGTCGCCGCGGGTGATCAGCCCGGGGAAGTGGCGTGCAGCAAGGATGCCGCTGCGGCGCGCGCGGTACTCGACAGGGGGTTCGCCGGTGCGGGTCACGTCATGCACGCGCGCGACCACCTCGTCCTGTTCGATGCGGTCGCCGAGGTCGCGGCACATCTCGAGCAGGCCGTCGTGCAGACTGGTCACATAGCAGTCGCCGTCGGGCATGTCGAGGGTGATGGTGTCGCGATGCTCGACGCGGCCTGCGCAGATGCCGGCGTGAATCAGGAACTGGCGCACGCCACGGTCAGCGATTGCGGCGCTCCTGGCCGTCGCGCTGCCGCCGCCGCCGAGTTCGGTCGAGACGAAGACCTTGCCGGCGGATTCCGCTGCGGTGTCGAACATGCCGACGCTGTCGAGTTCGAGCAGGCGCATGGAGTAGGGCGCATTGAAGGCCTGCATTGCGGTCTCGCAGCGCGCCTGCTGGCCCTTGTCGTCGAGCACGTGGATGGCGGCGAACGGCAGGAAATCCAAGGTCTTGCCGCCGGAGTGGATGTCCAGCACGTAGTCGGCGAGCGGCAGCAGATGGCGCTGCACGTAATCGGCGATCTTCTCGGTGACCGTGCCGTCCGGCCTGCCCGGAAAGCTGCGGTTGAGGTTGCCGCGGTCGATCGGCGACGTACGCGTGCCGGCGCGGAAGGCCGGATAGTTCATGTAGGGCACGATGATCACGCGGCCACGCACGTCGTTGGCAGAGAGCGTCGCTGCGAGCTTGGTGAGTGCGATCGGGCCTTCGTATTCGTCGCCATGGTTGCCGCCGGTCAGGAGCGCAGTGGGACCGTCGCCATTGCGGACCACCGTGACCGGAATCATCACCGCGCCCCATGCGGCGTCGTCGCGCGAATAGGGCAGCTTCAGAAAGCCGTGCTGCACGCCGTCGCGCTCAAAGTCGACCGAGGCACTGATCGGGGAGGGTTTCATTGCGCTCATTCCTTGACGAAGAGTTTGCGCGGCGTGTTGCACAGGGTCTCGACGCCGGTTTCGGTGATGAGGATGCTTTCGGTGATCTCGAGGCCCCAGTCGTCTTCCCAGATGCCGGGCATGAAGTGGAAGGTCATGCCGGGACGCAGTTCGGTGCGGTCGCCGGGTCTGAGGCTCATGGTGCGTTCGCCCCAGTCGGGCGGGTAGCTCGCGCCGATCGGGTAGCCGCAGCGGCTGTTCTTCTCGATGCCGTAGCTCTGCAGCACCTTGAAGAAGGCGTTGGCGATGTGCTCGCAGGTGTTGCCCGGGCGGGCAGCGTCGAGGCCGGCGTGGATGCCTTCGACCACGGCTTTCTCGGCCTCGATGAAGTGCTTGGGCGGGCGGCCGAGGAAGACGGTGCGCGACTGCGGGCAGTGGTAGCGGCGGTAGCAGCCGGCGATCTCGAAGAAGGTGCCGGCACCCGAGCGCATCGGGCTGTCGTCCCAGGTCAGGTGCGGTGCGGCGGCGTCGGCCCCGGTGGGCAGCAGCGGCACGATGGCCGGGTAGTCGCCGCCGTGACCGTCAGCGCCTTCGATGCCGGCGGCGTAGATGCGGGCGACAAGCTCGTTCTTGCGCATGCCGGGCTCGATGGTGTCGACGATGGTCTGGTGCATGCGCTCGACGATTTTCGCGGCGATGCGCATGTATTCGATCTCGCGCGGCGATTTCACGGCGCGCTGCCAGTTCACCAGTGCGGTGGCGTCGACAAGGCTGGCCTGCGGCAGGTTCTTCGCCAGCGACAGGTAGGCGGCAGCGGAGAAGTAGTAGTTGTCGAGCTCGACCCCGATGCGCTTGCCGGCCCAGCCGCGCGCGGCGATGAGCTCGCTGGCGAGGTAGTCCATCGGGTGGCGTTCGGTCGACTGAACGTACTGGTCGGGGTAGCGCACGATGTCCGCGGCCGACATATAGACGGTGCGGTCGGCGCCGTTACCGTCCATGCCACGGCCGAACCACACCGGGTCGCCCTCAGGGCCGACGATCACGCACTGGTGCACATAGAAGGACCAGCCGTCGTAACCGGTGAGCCAGTACATGTTGGTCGGGTCGGTGACGATCAGCACCTCGATGCCGCGTGCCTCCATCGCGGCGCGGGTCTTGGCGAGACGGGCCGTGTATTCGGCGCGCTCAAAAGGCAGGTTTACGTCTTGTGGCATGGGTTTCTCCTTTTCCTGGTCGCAGCGGGGGCTCCCGCGCTCATTCCTTGACGAAGAGTTGTCGTGGCGTGTTGCACAGGGTCTCGACGCCGGTTTCGGTGATGAGGATGCTTTCGGTGATCTCGAGGCCCCAGTCGTCCTCCCAGATGCCGGGCATGAAGTGGAAGGTCATGCCGGGTCGCAGTTCGGTACGGTCGCCGGGTCTGAGGCTCATGGTGCGTTCGCCCCAGTCGGGCGGGTAGCTCGCGCCGATCGGGTAGCCGCAGCGGCTGTTCTTCTCGATGCCGTAGCGCTGCAGCACCTTGAAGAAGGCGTTGGCGATGTGTTCGCAGGTGTTGCCCGGGCGGGCAGCGTCGAGGCCGGCGTGGATGCCTTCGACCACGGCTTTCTCGGCCTCGATGAAGTGCTTGGGCGGGCGGCCGAGGAAGACGGTGCGCGATTGCGGGCAGTGGTAGCGGCGGTAGCAGCCGGCGATCTCGAAGAAGGTGCCGGCACCCGAGCGCATCGGGCTGTCGTCCCAGGTCAGGTGCGGCGCGGCGGCGTCGGCCCCGGTGGGCAGCAGCGGCACGATGGCCGGGTAGTCGCCGCCGTGGCCGTCAGCGCCTTCGATGCCGGCGGCGTAGATGCGGGCGACAAGCTCGTTCTTGCGCATGCCGGGCTCGATGGTGTCGACGATGGTCTGGTGCATGCGCTCGACGATTTTCGCGGCGATGCGCATGTATTCGATCTCGCGCGGCGACTTCACGGCGCGCTGCCAGTTCACCAGCGCGGTGGCGTCGACAAGGCTGGCCTGCGGCAGGTTCTTCGCCAGCGACAGGTAGGCGGCAGCGGAGAAGTAGTAGTTGTCGAGCTCGACCCCGATGCGCTTGCCGGCCCAGCCGCGTGCGGCGATGAGCCCGCTGGCGAGGTAGTCCATCGGGTGGCGCTCGGGTGACTGCACGTAGTGGTCCGGGTAGCCGACGATGTTGGCTTCGGCGATCCAGGCGGTGCGGCGCGCGCCGTTGGCATCCTGCCCGCGACCGAACCACACCGGCTCGCCCTCGGGGCCGACGATCACGCACTGGTGCACATAGAAGGACCAGCCGTCGTACCCGGTGAGCCAGTTCATGTTGGTCGGGTCGGTGACGATCAGCACCTCGATGCCGCGTGCATCCATCGCGGCACGGGTTCTGGCGAGACGGCTGGCGTACTCGGTGCGTTCGAAAGGCAGGTTGATGTGGTCGGGCATGGGCGCTCTCCGGTCTGGCGCGGTATCAGGATTCGAATGCGGTGCCATACCCGCCGGCGACGGCCCGCGAGAAGGCGAGGGTCGCAATGGCGGTGTCCTGGGCGCCGGTGCCGGTGAGGTCGCAGATCGTCACTTCGTCGCGCTGCGTGCGGCCCGGCGTCTGCCCGGCGATGACCTGACCAAGCTCGGGAAAGTGCGCGTCAGCGGCGACGACGCCGGCCTCGATGGCGTGATGCAGTTCGCCGAGCACGCGCACCTGGGCGAGGCGGTCAGCGACATAGCGTGCTGCGGTCAGCGCGGCGGGGGCGATCTCGTTCTTGTGTTCGGCATCCGAGCCCATCGCGGTGATGTGCAGACCGGGGTGCAGGTGGCGTGCCTCGATCAGCGGCGCATGGCTGGGCGTCGTCGTGATCGCCACGTCGGCGCCGTCGAGCGCTGCATCGATGTTTTCGCAGGCGCTCACCGGGAAGCCCAGCGCGTGCGTCATCTCTTCGGCGAAACGCTGTGCGGCCTCGGCGCGCGGTGCCCACACCGTGGCCGATGTGATCTCGCGTACCAGGGTCAGCGCCTTCAGCTGCAGTCGCGCCTGCTCGCCAGCGCCGATCACGGCGGCACGGCGTGCATCCTCGCGTGACAGCCAGCGGGCGGCGACAGCGCCTGCGGATGCGGTACGGACCGCTGTCAGGTAGCCGTTGTCGAGCAGAAGCGCCTCGGGCACGCCGGTGCGGGCTGAGAGCAGCACCATCAAGCCATTGAGGCTGGGCAGGCCAAGCCTGGGGTTGTCGAAGAAGCCCGGACTCATCTTGATCGCAAAGCTGTCGAGGCCCGGCAGGTAGGCGGTCTTTACATCGACTTCGCCGTTGTGCGCCTCGATGTCGAGCCGCAGGATCGGCGGCATGACGACCTTCTCGGTGGCGAGCAGGCGGAACGCGTTTTCGATGCAGTCGACTGCGGCCGCGTCGAGCGTGACGCATGCGCGCAGATCGGATTCGCTCAGCAGAATGACTTTCGACATGCAGCCCTCTTTGGTCCGGATAAGCCCGGCCGGTGCGCCGGGGATTGAGGTCCAGTGTAGGAGGGCGAATCGGGGGTTCTGCGTGTCCTAGTGCAATGCGCAAAATATTCTGCCATTGCTGCAGGCGCGTTGCGGCGCCGGGGCTGGCGAGGCGTGCGCCCCGACCGGCCGGCGGACGTTCACAGGTAGTGGTGAACCTGCGGATACTGGCGGAAAATGTCTGCTGTTGTCGCCAGCGCACCGTTGATCCGGACGTCACTGTCGTCCGCTCCAAGGCAGATGCGAATGGCGTTCGGACGCGGCGTGCCGAGGGTCAGGAAAGGGTCAGGCGATGTGACTGCGACGAGGTGATGGCGCAACTGTTCTACCAGGCTGTCGAGCTGCCAGTGCTTCGGCACCCCCACCCATGCGGACAATGCTGCGGGGTGATTCGACAGGGTAAATTCGCCGAGATGCTCCTCGACCATCCGGTGGCGCAGCGCAAGGTGCTCGCGCTGCAAGGCGACCAGCCGGGACGCGGTGCCGTCTGCGATCCAGCGTGTCGCGACCTCGGCGAGCAAGGGGGTCGCCATCCAGCAGTTGACGCGCAGAATGCTCTCTACACGCAGTGCGAGACGCCGTGGCATCCTGAGGTAGCCGGTGCGAAGTCCCGTCAGTACGGACTTCGTGAAGCTCGTCAGATAGAAGCCCAGTTCCGGAATATGACTGGTGATGGGGTGCGGGCGCTGGGTGAGCAATGGCCCGAACACGTCGTCCTCGATCACATACACGCCGTAACGCTCTGCGATGCGGGCGATTGCACGCCGACGCGAGTCCGACATCAGGGCGCCGGTGGGGTTGTTCAGGTTCGGCGTGCACACCAGTGCGGTGATCCGCTCATTGGCGCACATGTCTTCGAAATGGTCGGGCTGGATACCGTACTCGTCGGAGTCCAGCCCCTTGAGGGTGAAGCCCAGCACCTGTGCCGAACCGATCACGCCATGGTCGGTGATGCTGTCGGTGAGAACGGTGTCGCCGGGGCTCACCAGTGAGGCGAGGGCGAGGAACTGCGCATGCGAGGCGCCGTTCGTGATCAGCAGCGTTTCAATCGAAGCCTCGACCCCCAGCCCCGCGACCCACTCGACGCCCGCTGCGCGGTGGTGCTCAAAGCCGGCAATCGGCCGGCAGGCGCGCATCCACGGCTGTTCCGGCTGGGCTGCGAGGGCTGCACACGCCTCCCGCCACGCATCTTCATGCGCGTCGGTGTACACCATGCGGGCAATGGAAAAGTCGATCAATGAACGTTCGGCGCGATCAAGCATGTAGCTCGCGACCTTCTCGGTGACGCGCTTTGCGACAAAACTCCCGCGCCCGACCTCACATCGGATCACGCCCGTCTGCTCAAGCTCCTTGTAGGTGTTGGTGACCGTCTGCACGCTGATGCCGAGCTTGTGGCCGACTTCGCGTTGCGGTGGCAGGCGGGTGCCCTCGGGAAGCGCGCCGCTCTCGATGTCGGCGGCGATCGCCTGCACGAGGATCTTGTACTTCGACTCCCCGCCGCGCGCTGCGTCCAGCGCCTTTCGCCATTGCTCCATCATGGAATGCTCCTCCCTCAGCCCTGCGCCCGATGGCCGTTCGGGGCTGGCGTGGTTACTGGCTTACGTGGCGTCGTCATCAAGCTGTTCGCAGATGAGCTTCCGATGCAGCGCCATGTCGATGTTCTGTCCGCTGGCGACAACAACAGTGGTGCCGGTGTTGGCGACGCACCCGCTCAGCAGCGCCGCGATGCCGACGGCTCCGCTGCCTTCGAGGATGAGCCGCTCCTCGCGATAGGCATGCCTGATCGCGCGCGCGATCGCTTCTTCAGAGACTAGCACTGTCTCATCGACAAGTTCCTGGGCCATGCGGAAGGTGTGGCGATTGTCCAGGCCGATGCCGCCACCCAGTGAATCGGCAAGTGTCTCCAGTTCTTCGACCTGCACCGGCCGGCCGGCGGCGAGGCTGGCGTGCATTGCACAACCCCGTTCCATGGTGACGCCGATGACCCGGATGTTGCGCGACGCGCTCTTCATTGCGAGCGCAACGCCGGCGATCAGTCCGCCGCCCGACAGGGGGACGAGCACGGTGTCGACACTCGGCAGGTCGTCGAGGATCTCGAGGCCGGTCGTACCCTGGCCGGCGATCACGTCGGGGTGATCGAAGGGCGGCAGCAGGGTGAGTCCTTCGGCTGCGATGAGGCGTGCCACCTCCTGCTCGGCCTCGTCTTGGCTCGCGCCGGTGATATGCACCTCGGCGCCGAGTGCGCGGATCGCCTCAACCTTGTTCGACGGCACCAGGCGCGACATGCAGATCACGGCGCGCACGCCCAGTTGCCTTGCTGCATATGCGAGCGCGCGGCCGTGGTTTCCGGTGGAGACGCCGATCACGCCGCGCGCGCGCGCTGCATCGTCGAGCGCGAGCAGCGCATTTGTCGCCCCGCGCAGTTTGAAGCTGCCGGTGGTCTGGCGGCATTCGAGCTTCAGATGCACCGGCGTGCCAAGCCTGCCGGACAGGCTTTCGGAGGCTACGAGCGGGGTGTGCAGCACATGGCTGCGGATGCGGTGGCGGGCGCGGTAGAGGTCTATCAGTCGGATGTCCTGGGTCATTGCGGTGTGCGTTCCTCTAGGGTGTCGAACAGCCGGCCGGGGGCAGCAGGTGCGGTGAGGCCGATGAGGTCCAGCGTGTGCCAGACGATCGCCTGGTTGCTGGTGACCACTGGCCGGTCGAGCGCGATCTCGAGCGCTTCCACGGCGAGGCTCGAACGCAGCGCAGTGCACGAGATGAACAGCGCATCGGCCTCGGGGGCCATCGCACGGATTCCCGCCTCCACGATCGTTTCCGGCGGGATCGCAGTCATCGCGTAGTCGTCGTCCATGTCGAGGCCCGACACATTCAGCACGTCCAGCCCGCGGCTTGCGTAGTAGTCGCCAAGCGCGCGGTTTACGTCTGCACGGTAGGGGGTCAGGATCGAGACGCGGCGTGCGCCGAGCCGCGCCAGCGCCGCGAGGCTCGCGGTGACCGGTGTGGTCTGGTGGTGCGATGGCTTGGCACGGCCGAGCAGTGCGAGTGTCTCGGCCTCACCCAGCGCAATGGTGCCCGAGGTGCAGCCGTATGCGACGACGTCGAGCGTGAGCCCCGGCAGCAGATCGCGTCCGGCGCGCGGCAGATCGTCGGCGACCTCGCGCAGCGCTTCCAGTGTCATCGGGTTCGCGTGCTTGACGCGGTTGCAGTACAGCCCGATATCGGCGGGCAGCATGCGGCGCAAGTCGGCCTCACTGTTGAGATCGGTGGCCAGTCCAAGCAGGCCGACCCGGGCACGCTCGACAGCGGGTGCATGTGCAGCGGTGGGAAGAATGTCGATACGCAAGGGGTTCTCCCGTCAGCGATAGGCGAGTGTGGGCAGGGTCAGCGCGATCTCGGGGATGAAGATCAGCAGCAGCGACGCGAACAGCAGTATTGCGATGAACGGCGGCGTGCCGCGGATCACTTCCATATAGGGTTTGCGGAAGATTGCGCAGGCCGTGAAGATGTCGCAGCCGAAGGGCGGGGTGCACGAACCGATGGCCATCTGCATGGTGATGATGGTGCCGACGAGCACAGGGTCGATGCCGGCCGAATGCACCAGTGGCATGAAGATCGGCGTCATGATCAGGGTGACGACAATCGGATCGACGAACATGCAGCCAATGAAGAACGCGACCGAGATGGCGAACAGGATGGTGTAGGGTCCGGCCTCGGCAAGCCCGAGCGCGGCGATCATCTGCTGCGGGATCTGGGCAAAGGAGATGATCCACGAGAAGGCCGCACCGGTACCGACGAGGATGAACACGATGCCGGTGATGAGCCCCGTCGAATAGGCGATGCTCGGAATGTCCGAGAGCTTTACCGCGCGGTAGATGAATACTTCCAGCACAAAGGCGTAGAGCACTGCGATCGCTGCGACCTCGGTCGGGCTGAAAAAGCCGCCGTAGAGGCCGCCAACAATCAGCACCGGGAAGAAGGTCGCGAGCGCGGCCTTGCGCATCGCCCGCAGGCGCTCGCCCCAGCTCGAGCGGGGCAGCAGCGGAATGTCCTTCTTCCATGCGTACCACACCGAGAACACGGTAAACAGCGCGAGAATCAGCAGTCCGGGGCCGATGCCAGCGAGGAAGAGTTCGGCGATCGACACCTTGCCGACGATGCCGAATACGATCATGCCGATGCTGGGCGGGATCAGGAAGGCGATGTCGGAGGCGTTGATGATCAGCGCGGTCGTGAACTTGTCGTCGTAGCCGGCCTTCAGCATGCGTGGTCGCAGCGGTCCGCCGATTGCGACCACGGTTGCCTGCGTCGAGCCCGAGATCGCGCCGAACATCGTGCAGGCCACGGCTGCCGTCACCGCCAGGCCGCCACGGATATGGCCGAAGAAGGTCATTGCGAGGTCGAGCAGCCGGTTCGCGGTGCGTCCGCGGGTGACGATGTCGGCCGCGAGAATGAACATCGGTACCGTGATCAGTGCCACCGGACTGATGCCGCTGATCATCTGCTGCACCATGATGTCAGTCTTGATATTGGGGAAGTACGCGAAGAAGGCCACGAAAGTCGCGACCAGCATCGGTATCATCATCGGGAAACCCGCCAGCATCATCAGGAGCATGATGAGCAGAATCGTGAGCGCCATGGTGTTGTCCTCTTAGATCGAAGGCATGTCGACTTCGTCATGCTCACGCACACGGGGTGCGACATGGACGCTGCCGGGGGTACGCAAATTGACCAGGGCAGTGAGCCCGAACTGCAGGGTTGCGATGCTCAGGCCCAGAGGAATCCACAACAGCGTGATCCACATCGGGAACTGCAGTGCCGGGGTGACGCGACCCATCGCCTGGGTGCGCAGGATGTAGGTTGTCGCGTACCAGGCAAGCATCGCGAGCACGATGGCGGTGAGCGCCTGAATCGTGGCGAGCGCCCTGCGACGGTGTTCGAGGGGAAGCATGTCGGTCAGTGCGGACATGCGGATGTGGCGGCCCTGGCGGGCGGCCGCGCTGGTACCGACGAAGGTGATCAGCACGATCAGGAACTGGTTGAGTTCTTCGGAGAAAAACAGGCTGCTGTTGAAGCCGATGCGGGCTGCGACGTTACCCAGTGTATTGACTGCCATCAGGATGATGGCCCAGGCAAGGAGCTGCTTTTCCAGCACGGCCAGACCCTGGTCGATGCAACGTAGGGTTTGCAGGATCAGACCCTGCGAGGGCGCTTTGTCCATCTGTACCTCCTCTATCTGCAGGGCAGCTTCCCCGCGTAGCGTTGCGTGCATGAAAGTATTCCGCGGCAATAATCTGCCGGCCTGGCGGTCACAATATTTCGTTTTTTCGACAGGGTCAGTCTATGTGGGAGGGGTGTGTCAAGCTAATGCACTAGCACAATATTGACATCGCACCTTTGATGTGCATGTGCACCATTCTGGGGTTCGATTTTGGTGCGTATTGAAAGTGTTCTAGTGCAATGTCAGGGGGATGTCTTCGGCGTAATCTCGAATCCGTGTCGAGTTGCCGCAACGGCGGTGCCAGGCCCACTCAATCCACTCAGAACAGAGGACGAAACAATGGCCATCAGTCAGACCCTCAAGCAATTGTTTGCCGGTGCGGCGATCAGTCTTGCAACAGTCGGCATTGCAAGTGCCGAAGATTGGAAGTTCGCGGTCGAGGAAGGACCAGGCGATGTTCAGGCGCTGTACGCCGAGCAGTTCAAGAAACTGGTCGAGCAGCGCACCGACGGCAAGGTGAAAGTGACGATCTACACCTATGGCCAGCTCGGAAACGAGAATGACCTTACCGAGCTCACGGCGGCTGGCGCGATTCAGTTCTCGAACGCGTCGCCAGGCCACCTTGGAACCTTCGTGCCCGAGGTTCAGGTGCTGAGCCTGCCTTTCCTCCTGCCCAAGGCGGATGCGCCGAAGGCTGCCGTGCTGTCAAACAGCAAGGCACTTTATGGCTCGCTGGCAAAGGACTTCGCGGCCAAGGGACTCAAGCTCTTTACGGTCTATCCGGAAGGCGAGATGATCTGGACGACCAAGAAGGAAGTGCGGACGCCTGCTGACCTGGGTGACGTGAAGTTTCGCGTGATGACCTCACCGATCCTCATCGAGCAGTTCAAGCTGTACGGTGCGAACCCGGTCGCATTGCCATGGGGCGAGGTCTACGGTGGTCTGCAGATGAATGTCATTCAGGCCCAGGTCAACCCGGCCTTCTTCATCGAGAGCGCCAAGTTTCACGAAGTCACCGACCATCTGATCTACGTTGGTGACGTCGAGTACACGACCACCGTGGTTGCCAACGCCGACTTCTACGAATCGCTCTCGCCCGAGCGCAAGAAGATGCTCGCAGCGGTACGGGACGAGCTGCAGCAGTACATTCTGAAGACGGAGCGGGAGAAGAATGCTGCAGCGGTCGACAAGATGCGCAAGGATAATCCCAATTTGAAGGTTGTCACGCTCACCGATGCCGAGCGCGAAGTGTTCCGCAAGCGCGCCGAACCGCTGGCCGAGAAGCTGGTTGGCATGGTTGGCGGCCGTACCGGTGCCATTCTGAAGGAGCTCAAGGCGGACATCGATGCAGCGGTAAAGACGATGGCGGCCAACTGATCGAGCCGCTGCGCCAAGCGCGCGGATGAGATGAAAACGGAGCGGGCCTGGAAGGGTCTGCTCTGTTTTTTTCAGGCAGGGGGCGCTGGGCGGTCGAGTGCTGAAGGCAGGTGTCGCTGGTGCGAAGAGGCCTTGATCCGGGCGAGATCGGTGAGCTG
>NZ_JBYEXN010000012.1:0-155091 GCF_057621855.1 Parazoarcus sp. PS-13 R2A | reverse complement strand
GAAAGCGTTTGCGCCCTTTGAACCATCGTTGAACCGCTGTTCGTCTCTGCTATCCTTGCGCCCTTCCGGAAATTTCAGGGCCCGTCATGGCAGGCACGCAATACGACGAATCCTCCTTTCGCGTTCTCAAGGGACTCGAGCCGGTGCGCGAGCGCCCGGGTATGTACACCCGGACCGACAGCCCCACCCATATCATTCAGGAAGTCATCGACAACGCCGCAGACGAGGCGCTGGCCGGTTTCGCCAAGAAGATTCACGTCACCCTTCACCTCGATGGCTCGGTCATGGTGGCCGACGACGGTCGCGGCATCCCGGTCGGCCTGCATCCGGTCGAAGGCGTGCCCGTGGTCGTGCTGGCCTATACGCGGCTGCACGCGGGCGGCAAGTTCGACAAGCGCGAGGGTAATTCCGCCTATGCGTTCTCTGGCGGCCTGCACGGTGTGGGCGTCTCGGTCACCAATGCGCTGTCCACCCGCATCGAGGTGGAAGTAAAGCGCGACGGCAAGATCCACCGCATCGACTTCTCCGACGGCGGCGAAACCATCAGCCCGGTGCGCATCGAAGGCGATTGCGGGCGTCAGACCGGAACCCGTGTGCGCGTGTGGCCCGACCCGAAGTATTTTGAGTCGCCCCGCGTGCCGATGAACGAACTCGAGCGTCTGCTGCGCTCCAAGGCCGTGCTGCTGTCGGGCGTGGCCGTGCGGCTCGACATCGAGCAGGCCAACGGCCCGATGCTGACCAAGACCTGGTCCTACCCGGAAGGTCTGGCAGGCTATCTCAACGAGGTATCGGGCGATATCGAGCCGGTGGCACCGATCTTCACCGGCGAGAAGTACGCCGGCAAGGACGACACCAGCTTTGCGCCGGGCGAAGGCGCGAGCTGGGCGCTGGCCTGGTTCGAATCCGCCGTCCCGAGCGAGTCCTACGTCAACCTGATTCCAACCGTCAACGGCGGCACCCATGAGTCCGGCCTGCGCGCCGGGGTCTTCGATGCGATGAAATCCTTCATCGACCATCACACCCTGCTGCCGCGCGGCGTGAAACTGCAGCAGGAGGACGTGTGCGGGCGCATGAGCTTCGTGCTCTCGGCGCGTCTGCTCGACCCGCAGTTTCAGGGCCAGGTGAAGGAAAAGCTCAACTCGCGCGAAGCGGTGAAGCTCGTCTCCAGCCAGATCCGCGACCCCTTCGAGATCTGGCTCAACAATCACGTCGAAGCCGGCAAGGCGATTGCAGAGCTGTCGATCAAACAGGCCTTGTCGCGGCAGAAGAGCGCGCAGAAAGTCGAAAAGCGGAAGACTTCCGGCGTGGCCGTGCTGCCGGGCAAGCTCTCCGATTGCGAGTCAGAGGATATCGCGCACAACGAACTCTTCCTGGTCGAGGGCGACTCCGCCGGCGGCTCGGCCAAGATGGCGCGCAACAAGGAAACTCAGGCCATCCTGCCACTGCGCGGCAAGGTGCAGAACGCATGGGAGATCGACCCCGACCGCATCCTGGCCAATGCCGAGATTCACGACATTGCCGTCGCCCTCGGCGTGGATGCCCACCGCCCCGACAGCACGCCTGACCTCAGCGGCCTGCGCTACGGCAAGATCGTCATCATGTCCGACGCGGACGTCGACGGCGCGCACATCCAGACCCTGCTGCTGACCCTGTTCTTCCGTCACTTCCCCAAGCTGATCGAACATGGCCACGTATATGTCGCGCAGCCGCCGCTGTACCGGGTGGACGTACCCGCCCAGGGCAAGAAGCGCCCGCCCCGCCGGCTGTATGCGCTGGACGAAGGCGAACTCACCGCGATGCGCGATCGTCTCGCCGCCGAAGGCTTCAAGCCCGAGGCCATCGAGATCGGCCGCTTCAAGGGTCTGGGCGAAATGAACCCCGATCAGCTGCGCGAAACCACCATGGACCCGGCCACCCGCCGCGTGTTGCCGGTGCACGTGCGCGCTGGCGCTTTCGACGACACGCTGAAGATGTTCACCCTGCTGATGGGCAAGGGCGAAGCCTCCGGGCGCCGCGCCTGGATGGAAGAAAAGGGCGACTCGGTCGAAGCGGATATCTGACTTTCGGCTAAGCGCCTCTGCGCTAACCGTGGAACACTTGCCGCAGACTGCACACTCTTGGTCTGCGGCAACTGCACTCTCCACCGGCTTGCGCGAACGCGACGATGAGATTTCCCGCTAAGCCGGGCCCCACATTTCACCAAAGGAACCTTCGCGATATTGAGGTTCTGCGCTCACTCGAACGCCGACGTTACGTGCATGAGGAGTACGCCTGACTGAGCGTACCGGGCACCCACGCAATTTCCCATGCGCTAGTAGCGCGAAAACACATCCTTCAGCTTGCACAGCGCCGTCGTAATGTCGAAGCGCGTCTCGGGCAGCGCCTCGCCTTTCATGATGCTCGCCAGCGCAAGCGCCGGAACCGACTCCCCGGTCAGCAGCACCTGCGCATTCCGCGCCTGCATGTGGCGCACGAAGCCGTCGCCGGCGCTTGCCGCAACGACGATCTCTACCCCATCGAGCGGATGCGGTCCGTCGTCCTTCCAGTAATGCATCAGCTGCGCCTTCTCCAGCGTGACCCGGGTCGGCGGCGGGACTGGCGCGTCGCGCCTGCAGTCGTAGACGAGCCAGTGATGCGACTTGCCGGCATGGCCTGCGACGGTGGTGAAATGATTGGTAGCGATTGCAATTTTCACATTGGGACTCCGGTTCGATACCACACGGAAAGCAGATTCAGTGCCATCACGCGCCCCGCTCGGAATGCTATTTGCTTGAGCACGCTACCCCGACTCTTCACCCGACTGCCATGGCCCGTTCGAAACCGCAGGAAAACCTTATCGCCTTCGGCCCCTTGCCCGCCCATATCAATACGCTCCTGCAGGAAGGCGTCAGCTGTCACCGCAGCGATCCGGCGCGTGCGCGTGCGCTGTTCCGCCATGCCATCGAGATCTCACCCTCCTCCCTGCCCGCCTACCGCTGCCTGTTCAAGCTGCAGAATCAGCAGCGCGAGTTCGACGATGCACTGGTCGTTGCGCTCGATGGCCTCGCCGAAGCCGCGCACCAGGCGCGGGTCAGCCAGGACTGGCGGCACTGGACGCCCGAGGACGTCGGGGACGACAAGCTGCGCACGGTTGCACAGCGCTTCCTGCTGTCATTTCTCAAGGCGCTGTCCTTCATCGAACTGCGCCGGGGCAACCCCGAGGCCAGTCGCCACATCGTCGCCCGCCTGCAGGTTCTTGACCCCGAAGACGGCGTCGGCCACTCGGTGATCTCGGCCCTGCTTGACGACGATGCCGATGAGGCCGCCGACTGAGTCGGAATTGCGACAAGGCAGCGCCCGACGTCGTGTCTCTCACGAGTTCGCGGGAAGATCGGCTCGCGCCGAATGGCCCTGACGGGTTAAGATCGCCCCCTTTCCGGCCCGTCGCCGGGATATCCGCCTGATCCTGGCCTACTCCCGATGAGCAACGACATATCCAATCCGTTCGGCGATTCCGCCGCCCTGCCCCCGGCAGACCAGCCTCCTGTTGACGACGGCACCCTCGCCCTCGACCACTATGCCGAGCGCGCCTATCTCGCCTATGCGATGAGCGTGGTGAAGTCGCGCGCCCTGCCTCAGGTCGAGGACGGCATGAAGCCGGTCCAGCGCCGCATCCTTTACGCCATGAGCGAGATGCGGCTGTCGTCGACGTCAAAGCATGTGAAGTCGGCGCGTGTGGTCGGCGATGTGATCGGTAAATACCATCCCCACGGCGACACCTCGGTGTACGACGCCATGGTGCGGGTGGCACAGGACTTTTCGCTGCGCTATCCGCTGGTCGACGGCCAGGGCAACTTCGGCTCGCGCGACGGCGACTCCGCCGCGGCAATGCGCTACACCGAATGCCGCCTGACCCCGATCGCCGAACTGCTGCTGTCCGAGATCGATCGCGGCACGGTGGATTTCATCCCCAACTACGACGGCGCCTTCGAAGAGCCGCAACTGCTGCCCGCGCGCCTGCCTTTCGTGCTGCTCAACGGCGCCTCAGGCATCGCGGTCGGCATGGCCACCGAGATTCCGCCGCACAACCTGCGTGAAGTCGCCGAGGCCACCTGCCACCTGATCCGCCACCCGGAAGCCGGACTGGAAGACGTGCTAGAACGCATGCCGGGACCGGATTTCCCCGGCGGCGGCCAGCTCATCTCCTCGCCCGAGGCGATCCGCGACGCCTACACCGGCGGCCGTGGCAGCCTGCGCATGCGCGCACGCTGGCGCATCGAGGAACTCGCGCGCGGCCAGTGGCGGGTGATCGTCGAAGAGCTGCCGCACGGTGTTTCGGCTTCGCAGGTACTGGCCGAGATCGAAACCCTGACCAACCCGCAGCCGCGCTCGGGCAAGAAGGAAGTCAGCCAGGAGCAGAAGAACCTCAAGCAGCTGGTGCTGGGCGCAGTGGAAACCGTGCGCGACGAGTCGAGCGACAAGTCGCCGATCCGCATCGTGCTCGAGCCACGCTCCAGCCGCCAGAGCCGCGACGAATTCATGGCGGTGCTGCTGGCCCACACCAGCCTCGAGACCTCGGTCTCGGTCAACATGACCATGATCGGCCGCGACGGCCGGCCGCAGCAGAAGAACCTGGTGCAGGTGCTGCGCGAGTGGATCGACTTCCGCTACGTCACCGTCGAGCGCCGCACCCGGCACCGGCTGGACGAAGTGGATCGTCGCATCCACATCCTCGAAGGCCGCATGATCGCCTTCATCCACATCGAGGAGGTGATCCGCGTCATCCGCGAATCGGACGAACCGAAGCCTGCGCTGATCGCCGCCTTCGGCCTCACCGACATCCAGGCCGAGGACATCCTCGAAATCCGCCTGCGTCAGCTCGCACGCCTGGAAGGCTTCAAGATCGAAAAGGAGCTGGGCGAACTGCGCGACGAGCGCGCTGGCCTGCAGCACATCCTCGACAACCGTTCGGCGATGACCAAGCTGATCCTGAAAGAAATCCAGGACGACGCGAAGAAGTACGGCGACGACCGCCGCACCCTGATCGAAACCGTGGCCGCCGTTGCCCCGGCAGAGATCAGCGTGCCCGACGAACCGATTACGGTGATCCTGTCCCGAAACGGCTGGATCCGTTCGCGCCAGGGCCACGGTATCGACCCCGCATCCATCAGCTACAAGGCGGGCGACTTCGGCTTTGCCGTGCTCGAAACGCGCACGACCTGGCCGCTTGTCGTCATCGACACGCGTGGCCGCGCCTATACCGTCAAGGCAGCGGAGCTGCCAGGCGGACGCGGTGACGGCGTGCCGATCACCACCTTGGTGGAGTTTCAGGACGGCGGCAAACTGGCCCAGGTCGTAGCCGACGCGCCGGATGCAAACTACTTCTTCGCCAACAGCGGCAGCTACGGCTTCATCTGCAGCGTGGGCGACGCCACCAGCCGCCAGCGTGCGGGCAAGGCCTTCATGGCCATGGAAAAGGGCGAAACCGTGCTGCGTCCGGCGCGGGTGCAGGGCGACTGGATTGCCGCCGCATCGGCTGGCGGCCGTGTGCTGGTGTTCCCGCGTGCCGAGATGAAGGTGCAGTCGGGCGGACGCGGCGTGATCGTGATGGGCATGGACGAAGACGAGACCCTGGTCGCGGTGGCCGTACCTGCGGACGACGCGATTCTCACCGTCGAAGGCATCGGCCGCGGCAGCAAGCAGACTTCGGTCACGCTCAAGCCGGCACAGCGCGAAACCATGCGTCACCGCCGTGCGCGCAAGGGCATGCAGCTCGCAATCCGGCTCAAGCCGGAAAACATGTATTGAGGAAAGCGAATCAGCCCGGCGCGACGGGTTCGATCGGCGGCAGGATGGAGCGGATCGGGTCGTTGGCCGGGATCGTACCGGGCGCTTCGGGCGGGGGGTCGCCCACGCGTGATTCGATCAGGATCGCGACCCGCCGGTTGCGCGTGCGCCCCTCTTCGGTCGTGTTGTCCGCCACCGGGCGCTGGTCGGCATAACCGGCCGCCGTCAGGCGTTCGGGCGACACCCCCGAATCCACGAACAGGCGCACCACCGACGACGCCCGCACTGCAGAGAGTTCCCAGTTTGAGGGGAAGCGGAAGGTGCTGATCGGGATGTTGTCGGTATGCCCCTCGATCGTCACCGGGAACGACGCCAGCGCAATCACGCCTGCCACTGCACGCAGCGCCGCAACCGCCTCGTCACCGAGCACCGCCTCTCCGGGTGCAAACAACAGACTGGCGTTGATCTCGACGGTAATGCCAAACGCCCCTTCGGACACACTGACCTGTCCATCACGTGTCAGCGGCCCGAGCACACGCCGGATTTCCTCGGCCATGTTGCGCATGCGCGCGGCGTTCTGCTGGCGTTCTTCCTCGGCTTTCTTCTCTTCGGCAGTCGGGGCCTGCATCTTGGGTTTCTGCAGGGCCGGCGAAATGGGGCCCGTCACCACGGCGATCGGCGGCATGATGATCTGCTGTCCGCTCTCGTTCACGTTGATGCTGCGAAACGCCTGCACCAGTGAATCCGACAACACCCGGTAGTTTCCCTCGTTGATCGAACTCAGCGAGTACATCACGACAAAGAAGGCGAACAGCAGGGTGATGAAGTCGGCGTAGGACACCAGCCAGCGTTCGTGGTTTTCGTGTTCTTCAGGAGCCTTGCGTCGGCGTGCCATGGCGGGTTCCGCTGTGGCCCGTCAGACCAGGTAGCCCTGCATGCGGCTCTCGACGATCCGCGGATTGTCACCGCTCGCGATGCCCACCAGACCATCGACGAACATCTCGCGCTGGGACACCATGGTCCCGATATGGGCCTGCAGCTTCTTGGCGACCGGCAGAAAGATCAGGTTGGCGAGCCCGACACCGTAGATGGTCGCAACAAAGGCGACCGCAATGCCGGCGCCGAGCTTGGATGGATCGGAGAGGTTTTCCATGACGTGGATCAGGCCCAGCACCGCACCCAGAATCCCGATCGTCGGCGCGTAACCGCCGGCGCCTTCCCAGATCTTGGCCTTCTGCTTGAGCTGTCCTTCCCAGGTATCGATCTCGACCTCGAGCACTTCGCGCAGACGCCCCGGCTCGACACCGTCGACCAGCATCTGCAGGCCGCGCTGCATGAAGGGATCATTCAGACCGTCGATCTGCCCTTCGAGTACGAGCAGGCCTTCCTTGCGCGCAACCGTGCTCCACGCCGACACCTGCTCGATGATGGCCTCATGACTGCTCATCGGCGGCACGAACACCCACTTGGCCATCTTGAGGCCGTCGACGAAAACGCGCAGCGGGCTTTGCAGCATGACCGCACCGGCAGTGCCGCCGACCACGATCAGGAACGCGGTGGGCTGCATCAGCGAAGACAGGTGCCCACCCTCGAGAACCTGCCCGATGAGGATGGCAGCAAGTCCGAGCGCGATGCCAACGAGGCTGATGCTATCCATTGGATTCCATCCTGTGGCCGTCAGGCCCCTGCGGGCGGGTTCTTGGGCGGGCGACCGCGGCGCGCACCGGGCGTGCTGCCCGCCGGGCGAGCCCCGACCACCTGCACACGCAGGCGCGCAATGGCCTGGCTGTGGAGCTGACACACGCGCGATTCGGTCACACCCAGCACCTCGCCGATCTCGCGCAGGTTCAGCTCTTCGTCGTAGTACAGCGCCATGATCATCTTCTCGCGCTCGGGCAGCGCCTCGATCGCGCGTACCAGGCTGGCACGGTTGTCCGCGCTCTCGAGCAGTTCCAGCGGGTTGGTTTCATGCTCGCCGAAATGACGCTCGAGGAAATCCTCGCCTTCGTCACGGGCGAAGTCGTCGAAATAGACGAGCTGGTGACCGCGCGCCTCCTGCAGCATGTGCTGGTACTCGGACAGCGACACGCCGAGGGACTCGGCAAGCTCGGTCTCACTCGGTGCGCGACCGTTCTGCTGTTCGAGATCGTTGATGGCGGATTCGATGCGGCGCATGTCGCGGCGCAGGCTGCGCGGTACCCAGTCGTTCTCGCGCAGACCATCGAGCATCGAGCCACGGATGCGCTGGACCGCATAGGTTTCGAACTGCGCGCCCATGCCTTCCTCGAAACGGCCGATCGCGTCGAGCAAGCCCATCATGCCGTTCTGGATCAGATCCTCGACGTCGACGCTCGCAGGCAGCTTGGCCATGAGCTGATAGGCAATGCGCTTGACCAGAGGCGCATAGGACACCACCAGGTGATCGGTATCGAGTTGTCCGTCAGCGTCGTACATCCATTGGACCTGTATTTTTTTGCGACGCGACCGTTCGGGCGTGACCGCAGGCGCGTTCAAGGAGGTCCATTTTCCCGCACTGGCGTTCGCATTGCTAGCAGGATAGGTCAGCGGCATCACAATACTCACTCCCTGCGCACCTGCCCGGCCGGCCGGCTACGTGCCATCACCGAGAGACGACGCAGAAACGCGGCCTCCGGCTCGCGCGGCGAGGACATTGACTGCGGCTGCGACAGACCTTCTGCGATGTCGTCGCGCTCGATTTCGCCCAGCCATGCAAGCGGCACGCCGACATGGCGGCGCACCAGGCCTTGAAGGCTGGTGAAGAAGCGCTCCGCATCGGCCCGGTTGCGGGCACGGCAGACGGCCACGTGCAGCGACCCGGCACCGGCGGCCGCGAGCTGCTTGATGACTTGATAGGCTTCGGTCGCGCCACTCGCGCTCGCCTCTGCGACCAGCAGCCGACGCGGCGCCGCATGCACAAAGGGCGACGGGTCGCTGGCCGAGCTCTGACCGGCGTGGATCAGCACGAAACCGGCATGACGGTGCAGAACCCGCAGCGCTTCGACCAGACATGCGCGACGCGCATCGTCGAGCAGGGGCAAGGCCAGTGCGGCGGCGGCAGCGGGCACACGTCCGAGCAGACCGGGCACCGGCTGCAGCAGGCCGGCGAGCGTCAGCCGGCCATCGAGCATCTGCAACAGATCCGGGCCCGCCGGCAGCTCCAGCGCAGCGGTCAGGGCCTCGTCGCCGGTCGCCTCGTCGAGCAGCAGCACGCGGTGCGCATGGCCGGCAATGCGATGGGCAGCACGCACCGCATTGTGCGTGCGGTAGCGACCGGTGGCATACAGCGCAACCACGCCCGGTGGTGCGTTACGGAACAAACGCCGCAGTCCCGCCGCCTGGTCTTCGCGTCCGTCGATCATGTCAGGCTCCCTGGCCCGCAGCTGCGAGCATCATGCCGGCCTCATCCCCGTTGAGATGCCAGGGTGACTCGCCCCCCTGCTCTCGCAGAGCGCGATGAAGGAGGTAGGCGCGGTTGGGAAGGTGCAGATCTTCCGGCACGCGCTGGCCATTGGTCACGTAGAACACATTCAGGGCGCGGCGCACGGCGACATCGATGGCCGGTGCCAGCGAAGCGGCTTCGTCCACCTTGGTAAAGATGCAGCCCGCCAGATCGGGGCCGGCGTAGGCACGCACGACGTCGTCCAGCGTGTCGCCGCGGCAGGTGGCGTTGAGCAGCAGCAGGCGACGGACGTCGCCGGCGCCGCTGAGCATGGCCGCCTGCTCGGCCACCATGCGGTCGCGCTGGCTCATGCCCATGGTGTCGATGAGTACGATGTGCTTGTTGCGCAGCTCGCCAAGCGTCTGACGCAGGTCGGATGCATCGCGCACCGAAAACACCGGCACGCCAAGGATCCGGCCATAGATCCGCAGCTGCTCCTGTGCACCGATCCGATAGCCGTCGGTGGTGATCAGCGCCAGCTTGCCCGCACCATGACGCAGCACGCAGCGCGCAGCGAGCTTGGCGGTGGTCGTGGTCTTGCCGACACCGGTGGGGCCCACCAGCGCATAGACGCCGCCACGATCGATGAGGTCATCGTCGGTCGAACGCGCATTGAGCTTGCGGTCGAGCATGGCACGCACGACGGCATGCGCCTGATCGGGCGTCGCATCCTCCGGAATCGCTTCCGCCAGCTGGCGTGCGGTCGTACCGGAGAAGCCGGCTTCGAGCAGCTCTCCGAGCATGGCCGCGCGGGCAGGTGCATGGCGGCGGGTTTCACCCCAGGCAAAGCCTGCGAGCTGGCGTTCGATCATGCCGCGGATGCCCGTCAGCTCGGCCATCAGTTTGTTATTGGCTTCCTGCAGTTCCCGCACACGGGCGTCTTCGGCGGCGCGAGCAGACGGACGCTCAACGGGGGGCGCAGCCTGGCGACCACCCTCTTCCACCGTCACCCGCGAGCGCATCACCGCTGCACGCTCAGGTGCCGGCGCAGCGTTGCTGCGCGGTGAGTGCGCGCTGGTATCAATACGCGGCGGATTGAAGGGGCGCATCACCGGATCGGGATTGCGACGCGGCGGCTGCGGGGCGGCATTGCGTGGCACCACGCCGGCGGCCAGTCCCGACAGACTGAGGTGAAAGTCTTCATCATCGATCGGTGCCGCCATCTGGCGCGTCGGCGCCGGAGCGGGCGCACGCGGAGCAGCAGGCGCCGGACGCACGTTTTGCAGCGCCCCCACGGCATCGGCAGGCAGCGCCAGAATCTCGACCCCACCCTCGACTGCCCGGTTGGACAGTACGATGGCATCGGCACCGAGCTCTTCCTTCAAGACTCGCAGTG
Source organism: Parazoarcus sp. PS-13 R2A (assembly GCF_057621855.1). NCBI lineage: Bacteria > Pseudomonadati > Pseudomonadota > Betaproteobacteria > Rhodocyclales > Zoogloeaceae > Parazoarcus > Parazoarcus sp. PS-13 R2A. The sequence goes on along the minus strand of NZ_JBYEXN010000012.1, from coordinate 144,529 downwards.
CCTCACGGGCAGTTGGAGCAAAGTAGCGCTTAACGTTCATGATGAGTCTCCCGACTACAGCGCTTTGCGCGCATCCTGGAGACGATTATGCGGCGGACCAGCTGTGCGGCATGGGCGGAATAAACCGGTTTTCCCCCGCTTATTCCCCTTGCCGGAAAGTCATAAGGCGATTGCTGCCGTCAGGCGCAGCACGCAGACCGGAGGGCTGCGCGACGGGCGTTCGATCAGGTCGGAGTACCAACCATGCCGGTGATGCGGATGGTGCGCGACTCCGGCACTTCGCCATTGGAGATGACTTTCAGCGAAGGCACGGCACGGCGCAGGAAGCGCGACAGCAGCATGCGCAGCTGGGCCGGAACCAGCAGCACCGGCGGCAGGCCGATGTCTTCCTGGCGCTGGGCAAGCTGTGCCGTCTGACGCAGCAGGGTGTCGGCCAGACCCGGCTCAATTGCCCCGCCCTCGCCGCTCGCACTCATGGCCTGCAGCAGGATGCGCTCGAGACCGGGCTCGAGCGACATCACCTGCACTTCGGCATTGCCCGGGAACAGGCTCTGGACAATCGCGCGCCCCAGCGCCTCGCGTACCTTCGCGGTGAGCTCGACCGGATCCTGAATGCGCGGCGCATGTTCGGCCAGCACCTCGATGATGCTGCGCATGTCGCGGATGTTGACGCCCTCGTCGAGCAGGTTCTGCAACACTCGCTGCACGGTGGAAACCGACAGCAGCTTGGGCACCAGATCCTCGATGAGCTTGGGCGCGTCCTTTCCGATATGGTCGAGCAGCGACTGGGTCTCCTGCCGCCCGAGCAGCTCGGCGGCATGGTTGAGGATGACGTGATTGAGGTGGGTGGCCACCACCGTGCTCGCGTCGACCACGGTGTAGCCAAGCGCATGCGCCTGCTCCCGACCACCGCTTTCGATCCAGAATGCGGGCAGACCGAAGGCCGGATCCTTGGTCTCGCGACCGCTCAGCGGCCCCGACACACGACCCGGATTGATCGCCAGGAACTGCCCCGGATACGCTTCGCCAGTGCCGATCTCGACCCCCTTGAGCGCAATCCGGTAGGCATTGGGCTTGAGCTCGAGGTTGTCACGGATATGCACTGGCGAGGACAGGAACCCCACCTCCTGCGCAAACTTGCGGCGCAGGCCGCGAATGCGCTTGAGCAGTTCGCCATCCTGCCCCTTGTCCACCATCGGAATCAGGCGGTAACCCACCTCCAGCCCGAGCACATCGACCGGCGCCACGTCGTTCCAGCTTGCCTCCTGCGATTCGGCCGGCTGCTGCGCCGCAGCCGCCTGCGCCGCCGCGGGCGCCTCTGCCGCCTGCGACTCCTCGCCAATGCGCTTGTGCCGCATCCACGCCAGCGCGGCGAACATGGCCGCAAGCAGGATGAACACCACGTTGGGCATCCCCGGGATCAGGCCGAGCACGCCGATGATGATGGCAGTCAGTCCCAGCACCTGCGGGTTGGAGAACACCTGGTTGATGACCTGCCCACCGATATCGCCCTCGTCACCGACGCGGGACACGACCAGACCGGCCGCAACCGAGATGATCAGCGCCGGAATCTGCGCCACCAGGCCGTCACCAATGGTGAGCAGCGTATAGGTGCGACCCGCCTCGCCAATCGCCATGTCGTGCTGCATCACGCCGACGAAAAGACCGCCGATGATGTTGATGACCAGAATCAGGATGCCGGCGACCGCATCGCCACGAACGAACTTGGACGCACCGTCCATCGCGCCGTAGAAGTCGGACTCCTGCCCGATCTCCTTGCGTCGGCTCTTTGCCGTCTTCTCGTCGATCAGACCGGCGTTGAGGTCGGCGTCGATCGCCATCTGCTTGCCCGGCATCGCATCCAGGGTGAAGCGCGCGCTCACTTCGGCGATGCGGCCCGCACCCTTGGTGATGACGACGAAGTTGATCAGGGTGAGGATGACGAACACCACCAGGCCAACCGCTGTATTACCGCCGACCAGGAAGCTGCCGAAGGCCTCGATCACCTTGCCTGCCGCATCGCCGCCGCCATGGCCTTCGAGCAGCACGATCCGGGTCGAGGCCACGTTGAGCGACAGCCGCAGCAAGGTGGTGACCAGCAGCACGGTCGGAAACACCGAGAAATCGAGCGGTTTCTTCGAGTACATCGCCACCAGCATCACCATCACCGAGATCGCGATGTTGAAGGTGAAGAAGACGTCGAGCAGGAACACCGGCAAGGGCAGCACCATCATCGACAGAATCATGATGATGAGGATCGGTGCCGCCAGCGTGCGCAGGTTCTCTGGCGTGATCAGCGCGCGCAGGTTCAGGGTATCGTTCGAGGCCATGGGTCAGGCATTCACTCTTCGGGGGCGCCGGGGTCAAGCCCCTCGGGCACCGGCAATTCGGCAGGCGGCTGCGGCGGCAATCCGCCCTCAGCCACCCAGTTATTGAGCTGATAGACGTAGGCCATCACCTCGGCCACGGCAGTAAACAGGGTTGCGGGCACCGCCTGCTCCAGTTCGCAGTGCGCATACAGTGCGCGTGCCAGCGGCGGCGCTTCGAGCATGGCCACCTTGTTCTCGCGCGCGATCTCGCGAATTTTGAGCGCCAGATCGCCGCGCCCCTTGGCCACGACGATGGGTGCAGCCATGCGGCTCGCATCGTACTTCAGCGCCACCGAGAAGTGCGTCGGATTGGTCACCACCACGTCGGCCTTGGGCACTTCGGACATCATCCGCCGGCGCGCCATCTCGCGCTGCATCGCACGGATGCGGCCCTTGACCTGGGGGTCGCCCTCCTGCTCCTTGCCTTCGCGCTTGACCTCTTCCTTGGTCATGCGCAGTTTCTTGTGGTACTGCCACAGCTGGAAAGGCACATCCATCAGCGCCAGCAAACCCAGGCTGGTGGTGATCATCAGCGCCGCAAAGGCCACGGTGTCGGCAAAGTCGGGCATGCCCACTTCCAGCGGCTCGACCATCAGATCGAACAGGTGATCCTTGTTGACCCACAGCACAATGGCCGACACGCCGCCCACCAGCAAGGATTTCAGAATGGCTTTCACCATCTCGGCCAGGCCATGCACCGAGAACATCCGCGCCAGCCCCTGCAGGGGATTCATGCGGCCGAAATTGGGCCCCAGCGCCTTGGGGGAAAACACCAGACCGCCGAGGGCAATGGGGGACGCCACCGCGGCCACGAGCAGGGTCAGAAACAAGGGCATCATGGTCAGCAGCGCGCCGCTGAGCAGCGTATTGAAGCCGTCTAGCATGAGCACGTGGTCGAAGGCCATCTCGCGCTCGAACGCAAACGAGCGTCGCAACAGCCCGAACAGACGATCCGCCATCCAGTCGCCGAGCAGCCACAGCGTCGCCACACCGGTCATGGTGATGAAGAAGGTCGACAGCTCGCGCGACTGCGGAACCTGCCCTTCCTCGCGGGCCTGCTCTATTCGTCGTGGTGACGCTGGTTCGGTTTTCTCGAGATCGCTCTCTTCTGCCACGATCGGCTCCGGTAACGCCCTGCCATGCAGGAATCAGCATGGACGCAGGACGACGTGGGGCAATTATCGCCGGCAGCGAACAAGACCCGAAGCCGGATAAGCGCGGAGAAAACCGCGCAATTCCGGCGCTGCGAAACGTGCTGTCAGACTGTGTGCAGCGACTGCGCGCGCGCTCAGCGCGGCGCCGGCAGACGCTCGGTACCGCGGATCAGGTCACCCGCCTTGATCCCGCGCTCGCGAAACCAGCCCAGATTCATTTCCAGCGCAAAGCGCGCTGGCGCGGCCGCGCAGTGGTTGTCTTCGGTCTGCGGCTGCATGTCTTCGATGTTGAGGATGCGCCCGCTCTCGTCCAGAAAGGCCACCGAAAGCGGCAACAGGGTGTTCTTCATCCACATGCAGTGCTGCGCATTCTGCGGAAAGACGAAAACCATGCCGTGATGCGCAGGCATGCTCTTGCGGTTCATCAGCCCGAGCTGACGATCCGGGCCGGTGTAGGCCACTTCGGTCTCGATGCGGAACATGCCGGCGCCGAGTTCCGCGACCTGCATCTGCGCGCCCGCGATCGCCGGCACGAGTGCCGCCATCAGCCCGCCAATCCGCAACACCTGCCCAACCACGCCCATCATGCTCATCGCTCGTTTCCGTCGGCTAAATGCGTTGGCGGCGATTCTACCGCCTGCGGGGCATGTTCCGCCGCCCACCTTTCTTGCGCGGCGGCGCTGCAGCGGTGGTCTGCACCAGACCGGCGGGCACCGGCACCTCGCGCGACTGCCCCGGCAGCAGGCCATCCAGCGACCAGCCCCCGATCGCCACGCGCACCAGGCGCAGGGTCGGCAGGCCCACCTTCGCCGTCATCCGCCGCACCTGCCGGTTCTTGCCTTCGCGCAGTACGATCTCCAGCCATGATGTCGGCACCGTCTTGCGAGAACGCACCGGCGGATCGCGCGGCCACAGCCAGTCGGGCTCCGCTACGCTGCGCGCCTCGCACGGCCGGGTGACGAAGTCGCCCAGATCCACCCCGGCGCGCAACTGCGCAAGCGCGGCCTCGTCCGGCTCACCTTCGACCTGCACCAGATAGGTCTTGGGCAGCTTGTGGCGCGGATCGGCAATGCGGTGCTGCAGCGCGCCGTCGTCGGTGAGCAGCAGCAAGCCCTCACTGTCGGTGTCGAGTCGTCCGGCCGCATACACGCCGGGCACGGCGACATGATCCTTGAGCGTGGCGCGCCCGGTCTCGTCGGTAAATTGGCACAGCACCCCGTAGGGCTTGTTCAGCAGAATCAGTCGCGACACCTTGCCCACCCGTTTGCTTGATCACTGGCTGCACCGCAGCGCACGCGAGCGCCGGCGACAACCATGTTGAAGACACGCCAGCTCACCGTGGCTCGACCTCGGCGCCATGCAGTTCGCGCAGCCGGCTGGTGAAGTGACGGGCGATGCGCCCCGGCGCCGGGCTGCGCGCGATCGACACGTTCCAGTCGCAGCGGTACTGCAACGTATCCGAGGGAATCCGCCGCAGTACGCCCGCCTGCTCGAAGGACTGCGCATAGTGCTCGGGGAGAAAGCCGAGATAGCGTCCCGAGCGAATCAGCACCACGCTGCCCTCCTGCTCATGCGCACGCGCCGCCGGCTGCAGTCCGAGACGCCAGAAATGCTCCATGTTGGGCGAGTGATAGCCCAGGCCGACGAAGGCCGCAGTGCGCAGAACCGCGTCATCGGGCGTCGCACCACCGCGCAGCAGCGGATGGTCGGGCGCGCCATACAGCCACATCTGCTCGGAGAACAGCGGCCAGCTCAGCAGGCTTTCACTGGCGCGGTGAAAGGGGTGGATGGCGACCTGAAACTGACCTTCGAGCAAGCCCTTCTCGATCGGAATCGTCCCGGCCACATGCAGGTTCAGATTCACCCCGGGCGCCTCCGCGCCGAAGGCGGCGATGGCATCCGCCAGCTTGCACTCGGGATTTGTCACGAACTTGTCGAAAACCGCCAGGTTCAGCTCGCCGCGCATGCCACCGTGCAGCCCCGCCACCTCGCGCCTGAAGCCCTCGATCTGCGACAGCAGCCTGCGTGCCGCATCGAGCACGGTTCCGCCCTCCTCGGTGAGCGCAAAACCCGAGCGCCCGCGTTCGCACAAGCGCACACCGAGCCGGGTTTCGAGGTCCTTGAGGTGACGGCTGATCACCGAGCGACTGATGTTGAGCCTCAGCTCGGCTGCAGCCAGTCCGCCGGACTCGGCAATCGCAATGAATATCCGGAGCAGACGAAGGTCGGCTTCGGCGAGGTTGGTCAGGAGTGCGCGGGATTTCATGGCGCGATTGTTTCATAAACCTGAAACGTTAATTTCGCTATTTGTAGTTTTCTGCACCAAACGCTGTCTCTAAGGTAGCCACAAACGCGGAACGAATCTTGTTCGAAGTGCTGCGGGCACCAAACTGAAGCCAAGTCCCCAAATTGGTGCATACGAAAAAGCGTTTCGTATAACGGTAAGGACTGTCACATAACGGAACTGAACCTCCATCACAGCCCGAACCAAGCGGAATCAGCGACATACGACTTATTTAGTAGAAACACTTCAGTCCTGGCATGACGCTTGCGGAATGCCAGCCTGAAGCCCCAGCCAGAAACGCTTTCATCTTCATCTCAACCCTAGCGAGGATTCACCCCATGAGCACATGCAATCGGCCCACCCGTCGGCTAACCGCCCTGATCGGCAGCACGCTTCTTGCGCTGTCGTTCGCTTCCAGTGCCGTGATGGCACAGGAAAAGGTGCTCCGCATCGGCATGACCGCGGCCGACATTCCGCGCACCCTGGGCCAGCCCGACCAAGGCTTCGAGGGCAACCGCTTCACCGGCATCCCCATGTACGACTCGCTGACGCAGTGGGATCTGTCCAAGGCCGATGCACCGAGCGTGCTGATCCCCGGCCTGGCAACGTCGTGGGCTGTCGACGCGGCTGACAAGACCAAGTGGATCTTCAAGCTGCGGCCCGGCGTGAAGTTCCATGACGGCTCCGCCTTCAACGCTGACGCCGTGGTGTGGAACGTGCAGAAGGTGCTGGACAAGACGGCAAAGCATTTCGACGCCAGCCAGGTTGGCGTCACCGCCTCGCGCATGCCCACCCTGCGCAGCGCGAAGAAGATCGACGATCTGACCGTCGAACTCACCTCTTCCGAGCCGGATGCCTTCCTGCCGATCAACCTGACCAACCTGTTCATGGCCTCGCCCGCACAGTGGGAAGCCAAGTTCAAGGCCGTACCGGCCAGCGTCACCGACGTTGCAGAGCGCAGCAAGCAGGCATGGATTGCCTTTGCTGCAGATGCCTCCGGCACCGGCCCGTTCAAGATGGTTTCCTTCGCGCCGCGCGAGCGTCTTGAAGTCGCCAAGAACACCGGCTACTGGGATCCGAAGCGCACGCCGACGATCGACAAGGTCGTGATGCTGCCGCTGCCCGAAGCCAACGCCCGTACCGCCGCCCTGCTCTCGGGCCAGGTGGACTGGATCGAGGCGCCGGCACCGGACGCCATGGACCAGATCAAGAGCCGTGGCTTCAAGATCTACTCCAACCCGCAACCGCACATCTGGCCGTGGCAGCTGTCCTTCGCCGAAGGCTCGCCGTGGCTGGACAAGCGCGTGCGCCAGGCCGCCAACCTGTGTATCAACCGCGCCGAGCTGAAGGCCTTCCTCGGCGGCATGATGGGTGAAGCCAAGGGCATCGTGTCGCCCGACCATCCGTGGTGGGGCAACCCGAAGTTCGACATCAAGTTCGACCCCGCAACAGCGACCAAGATGATGGTCGAAGCCGGCCACACCGCCGACAAGCCGCTGAAGGTGAAGATCCAGGTTTCGGCCTCGGGTTCCGGCCAGATGCAGCCGCTGCCGATGAACGAGTACATCCAGGAAAGCCTGAAGCAGTGCAACTTCGACGTTCAGCTCGACGTGCTTGAGTGGAACACGCTGTTCACCAACTGGCGCAAGGGCGCGAAGGACCCGTCGGCCAACGGCGCCAACGGCATTAACGTGTCCGCCGCTGCGATGGACCCGTTCTTCGCCATGGTGCGCTTCGTCAGCACCAAGACCTTCCCCCCGGTTTCCAACAACTGGGGCTACTTCGGCAATGACGAGTTCGACGCTCTGATCGCGACCGCCCGCACCAGCTTCGACGACAAGACGCGCGATGCCGCCCTTGCGAAGCTGCACGCACGCATCGTGGAAGAGGCACCGTTCATCTTCGTCGCCCACGACGTCGGCCCGCGCGCAATGTCGGCCAAGGTCAAGAACGTGGTGCAACCGAAGAGCTGGTTCATCGACATCGCCACGATGAAGATGGACTGATTGTCCCGAATCGCGCCGCGGCATCGCGGCGCGAACCGGGTTTGCCGCCGGCCGGCGCGCCGGCGGTTTTTGTTTAACGACCCACAGGGCCGAACGATGATCTTCTATCTCCTGCGCCGCATCATCTACACGATTCCGATCATGATCGGCGTCGCCTTCTTCTGCTTTCTGCTGGTGCATATTTCGCCGGGCGACCCGCTGGTTTCCATCCTGCCGCCCGATGCCTCGATCGAACTGCAACATCAGCTGATGAAGCTCTACGGTTTCGACCGTCCCTGGTACGAACAATTTGCCAACTGGTTCTGGCGTGCGCTGCACGGCGACCTCGGCACCTCGATCGCCTCCGGCCGCTCGGTTTCGATCGAAGTCATGCGTGCAGTCGGCAACACCCTGATGCTGTCGTGCATGGCCACCCTGATCGGCTTCCTGTTCGGCAGCCTGTTCGGCTTTGTTGCCGGCTACTTCCGCGACTCCTGGGTGGATCGTGTGGCCTCCGCACTGTCGGTGCTCGGCGTGAGCGTGCCGCACTACTGGCTGGGCATGGTGCTGGTCATCATCTTCTCGTCGCAGCTGATGTGGCTGCCCGCAACCGGCGCCGGCCCCGGCGGATCGGGTGAATGGGCCTGGGACTGGGCACACGTCCAGTTCATGGTGCTGCCCGCGATCACGATGTCAGTCATACCGATGGGCATCATTGCCCGTACCGTCCGCGCCCTGGTAGCCGACATCCTGGCGCAGGAATTCGTGGTCGGCCTGCGCGCCAAGGGCCTGACCGACTTCGGCATATTCCTGCACGTGGTCAAGAACGCCGCCCCCACCGCACTCGCAGTGATGGGCCTGCAACTCGGCTACCTGCTCGGCGGCTCGATCCTGATCGAAACCGTGTTCTCGTGGCCGGGTACCGGCTTCCTGCTCAACTCCGCCATCTTCCAGCGCGACATGCCACTGCTGCAGGGCACGATCCTGGTGCTGGCCACCTTCTTCGTCGTGCTCAACCTGCTGGTGGACGTGCTTCAGACCACCCTCGACCCGAGGATCCAGAGATCATGAACATGACTGCGACTGCCGCAAGCCTCGCCCCCGTGCCCGCTGCCGCCGAACCTCTCGAGCGCTCGCCCGGCTTCTGGTCCGGCGTCGGGCGCAAACTCATGCGCGACCCGGTTGCACTGGGCGCCGGCGCCGTGCTGCTGATCCTGATCGTGATGGCGATCTTCGCCCCCATGCTGGTGCCGTCTGACCCCTACGCGACCTCGATGTTCAAGCGCCTGAAACCGATCGGCTTCGAAGGCTTCCCGCTGGGCTCCGACGAACTCGGCCGCGACATGCTGTCGCGCCTGATGCTGGGCACGCGCCTGTCGCTGTTCATGGGCATCACCCCGGTGCTGATCGCCTTCGTCATCGGCAGCGGCATCGGCATCCTCGCCGGTTACGCGGGCGGCCTGGTGAACACGCTGATCATGCGCACCATCGACATCCTCTACGCCTTCCCGTCGGTGCTGCTCGCCATCGCCCTGTCGGGCGCGCTCGGCGCCGGCATCGGCAACGCGCTGCTGTCGCTGACCATCGTCTTCATCCCGCAGATCGCGCGGGTGGCAGAAAGCGTCACCACCCAGGTCAGGGGGCGAGACTACGTCGAAGCCGCACGCGCTTCGGGCGCCAGCCCCTTCACCATCGTGCGGGTCCATGTGCTGGGCAACGTGCTGGGGCCGATCTTCGTCTTTGCAACCAGCCTGATCGCGGTGTCGATGATTCTCGCCTCCGGGCTGTCCTTCCTCGGCCTCGGCGTACGCCCGCCCGAACCCGAATGGGGCCTGATGCTCAACACCCTGCGCACCGCAATCTACACCCAGCCCTGGGTGGCGGCCCTTCCCGGCGTGATGATCTTCATCACCTCGATCTCCTTCAACCTGCTGTCCGACAGCCTGCGCTCCGCGATGGACGTCAAGAGCTAATCCAGGGAGTCCGTCATGAGTACCGGAATCAGCATCGAACATATCGGCGCACCAGCGGGCAGCGACCGCGGCGGCCCCGCGCAGCCCCTGCTGACCGTCAGCAAACTGGTCAAGCACTTCGACCTCAAGAAGAGTTTTGTGGAAACCCTGATCGGCGGCGGCAAGGTCGTGCGCGCGGTCGATGGTGTCGACTTCAAGATCATGAAGGGTGAGACGCTTGGCGTGGTGGGCGAGTCCGGCTGCGGCAAGTCGACCACCGCACGCCTGCTGATGCACCTGATCGAACCCTCTGCGGGCGAGATCGTCTTCAACGGCGAAACCGTCGGCTCCGCCGCCCTGCCCCTGCGCGAATACCGCCGTCAGGTGCAGATGGTGTTCCAGGACAGCTACTCGTCCCTGAACCCCCGCCTCACCATTCAGGACTCGATCGCCTTTGGCCCCCAGGTGCATGGCGTACCGAAGCAGGTCGCCATCACCCGCGCCCGCGATCTCCTCGCACGCGTCGGCCTCGAGCCGCGGCGCTTTGCCGGGCGCTATCCGCACGAACTGTCCGGCGGTCAGCGTCAGCGTGTCAATATCGCCCGTGCGCTGGCCTGCGAGCCGCGTCTGGTGATCCTCGACGAAGCCGTGTCGGCGCTCGACAAATCGGTCGAAGCACAGGTGCTGAACCTGCTGATGGACCTGAAGGAAGAGTTCGGCCTGACCTACCTCTTCATCAGCCACGACCTTCACGTGGTGCGCTACATCTCCGACCGCGTCATGGTGATGTATCTGGGCAAGGTGGCCGAAACCGGCCCCGCCGAAGCCCTGTTCCAGCAGCCGCATCACCCCTACACCCGGGCGCTGCTGTCGTCCATGCCGTCGATGGACCCCGACCGCCGCACCGAAGAGGCCGCCCTCGCGGGCGATCCGCCCAACCCCATCGACCCGCCGCCGGGCTGCCGCTTTCACACCCGCTGCCCGCTCGCCGAGGCCGTGTGTTCGCAGCGTGTGCCCACCCTCGAGGACCGCGACCAGCGCGAAACCGCCTGCCTGATCCATGAACCCGACAGCGGCCACTCGCAAGCAGGCGCAGTCATCCACGCATCATGAGCGGAGCCGACATGAATACAGACACTCAAACCGATCGCACGCCGATCGTGTCGGTGCGCGACCTGCGCGTCACCTTCACCGGCGGCAAGAAACCGGTCAAAGCCGTCAATGGCGTCGACCTCAGCGTTGCCCGCGGTGAAACCGTGGCCCTGATCGGCGAATCCGGCTCGGGCAAGAGCGTCACTCTGCGCTCGCTGCTGCGCCTGCACCCCGAGCGCCGCACCCGCATCGAAGGCAAGGTCGACGTTGCCGGCGCCGACGTGCTCGCCATGGGCAGCCGCGCGCTCGCCGACTATCGCGGTCGCGTCGCGTCGATGATCTTTCAGGAGCCGCTGCTCGCCCTCGACCCGGTCTACACCGTCGGCCAGCAGATCGTGGAGTCCATCCGCCGCCACGAACGCATCAGCCCGGCAGACGCACGCAAGCGTGCGCTGGAGCTGTTCGAGCGCGTGCGCATTCCCAGCCCCGAGCGCCGCCTCGACGCCTACCCGCACGAGATGTCGGGCGGCATGCGCCAGCGTGCAATGATTGCGCTCGCGCTGGCCTGCCGGCCCCAGGTGCTGCTCGCCGACGAGCCCACCACCGCGCTCGACGCCACGGTGCAGATCCAGATCCTGCTGCTGTTGCGCGAACTGCAGCGCGAGCTGGGTCTGGGGATCATCTTCGTCACCCATGACATGGGCGCTGCGGTGGAAGTTGCCGACCGTTTCGCGGTCATGTACGCCGGCCGCATCGTCGAGGAAGGCCCCACCCGCGAGGTGATCCGCAACCCCCGCCACCCCTATACCCTGGCACTGATGCAGGCCCGTGCCGACGGCGCGATGGAAAAGGGCGCGCGCCTGGCGAGCATTCCCGGCGCGCCGCCCGACCTCGCCAACCTGCCCGCCGGCTGCGCCTTTGCCGAACGCTGCACCTTCGTCCAGCCCGCCTGCCTGCAGACCCAGCCCGATGCCGTCGAGCTTGGCGGCAGCCATCGTGCGCGCTGCCTGCGCACCGACGCCACGGCCCAGGTCATGACGCGAGCCGCAGCGGACGTACCCCCTCCCGTCACCGAAATCGCCTGAGCGGGCAAGCCCGCACAGCCCTCACGCCACAGCCACAACGGACATTTCATGCTGATCGAACACGACCCCGCCCACGCCTTCGTTCCCTACCCCGCAGTCGCGCTGCCCCATACGCCGGGCGGTCCGCTCGACGGCCTCAGCTTTGCGGTAAAGGATCTCTTCGACGTTGCAGGCTATCCGACCGGCGGCGGCAACCCGCACGTGCTGGCGCTGTCGGGCATCAAGACCCGCACCGCGCCCACCGTGCAGCGCCTGCTCGACAGCGGTGCTCGCTTTGTCGGCAAGACCTATACCGACGAACTCGCGTTCTCGATGAACGGCATCAACGCCCACTTCGGCGCACCCGTCAATGGCGGCGCACCCGACCGCATCCCCGGCGGCTCGTCCTCGGGTTCAGCGGCGGCGGTCTCCAACGGACTGGTGGATTTCGCCCTCGGCACCGACACCGGCGGCTCCGTCCGCTGTCCCGCCAGTCACTGCGGCCTCTTCGGGCTGCGCCCGACCCACGGCCGCATCAGCCTGGAAAGCTGCCTGGACCTCGCACCGGGCTTCGACAGCTGCGGCTTCTTCACCCGCGATGCGGAGACCTTTGGCCGGGTGGCGGATGTGCTGCTCGGCACCGACGCTTCACCGCTGCCCGCACAACCCCGCCTGCTCTATCCGGAAGACGGCTGGAGCCTGCTCGACGGTGCCGTGTCCGATGCACTGCAGCCGGCCCTCGACCGCGTCGAGGCGCTGTTCGGCAAAGCGGCCTTCATGCGCATGGCACCCAAGGGTTTCGATCGCAACTACTGGGCTTTCCGCTACATCCAGGGACGTGAGGCGTGGCAGACCGACGGCGACATGATCGAGCGTCACGGCCTCGCCCTCGGCCCCGGCGTGCGCGACCGCTTTGCGTGGTCCAAGCTGGTGACCGATGCCCAGGTCGAAGAAAGCGTGGCGATCCGCGACGAGGTCCGCGCCGCACTGGCTGAGATCCTCGGCAGCGATGGCGTCATGGTGCTGCCGACCATGCCCGACATCGCCCCCCTGCTCACCACCGACGAGGCCGGGCTCGAGGACTATCGCAACAATGCGATCAAGCTCCTGTGCCTGGCCGGACTGAGCGGTTTCCCGCAACTGTCGATGCCGCTGGTCAAGCGCAACGGCGCCCCGCTCGGCCTGTCGCTGCTCGGCCCCGCCGGCAGCGACCGCAGCCTGATCGCGATGGCGCAGAGGATTGCCGCCGAGGGCTGATCCTCAGACCGCTGCAAACGACAGAAAACAGGGCGCCCGGCGAATCACTCGCCGGGCGCCCTGTCGTGCTTTGCACCGCGCGACTGGAGACGGAACTCAGCTCACCGTGCCCGCCCGCGCCAGCATCGCATGAAGCAGCACATTGGCACCTGCAGCCAGGTGCTCGGGGTCCGCGTCCTCGATCTCGTTGTGCGAGATGCCGTCCTTGCACGGTACGAAGATCATTGCCGTGGGCGCCGTACCGGCGACATAGACCGCGTCGTGACCCGCACCGCTGACGATGTCGAGATGGCTGCAACCCGCCCGCTCGGCGCCGCCGCGGATGGCATCGACCAGCTCGGGGGCGAAGGCCACCGGCTCGAAGTACACCACCTGCTCCACTGCAACGCTGACCGGGAAGTCCTTCTGCAGCAGGTCGGCGGCTGCGCGCAATGCCGCATCCATCGCCAGCAGGCCATCGTCGTTGCCGTGACGGAAATCCACGGTGAAGCTGACCTTGCCCGGAATCACGTTGCGCGAGTTCGGGTACACATGCACGCAGCCGACCGTGCCGCGCCCGTCAGGCTGATGCGCCAGGGCGATCTCCACCACCTTCTGCATGAGGTGGGTCGCCGCAAACAGCGCATCCTTGCGCAAGCGCATCGGGGTGGGGCCGGCGTGCGACTCCATACCGGTGACGGTGACGTCGTACCAGCGCTGGCCGAGTGCGCCAGTCACCACGCCGATCGTGGTGTCGGCATCCTCAAGCACCGGGCCCTGCTCGATATGCGCCTCGAAGTAGGCGCCGAAGCGCGGTGCGCCGGCACTGACCGACGCCGGCGCGTCACCGGCATAGCCGATGTCAGCCAGCGCCTTCGCCACGGTGATGCCGTCGTGGTCGGCGCGGCTCAGCGCATGGTCGAGCGTGAAGGCATCGACATACACACCCGAGCCCATCATCACCGGCACGAAGCGCGAGCCTTCCTCATTGGTCCACACGCAGACCTCGATCGGCGCCTCGGTGCGAATGTTGTGCTGGTTGAGCGTGCGAATCACCTCGAGCCCGGCCATCACCCCGTAATTACCGTCGAACTTGCCGCCGGTGGGCTGGGTGTCGATATGGCTGCCGGTGGCGATCGCCGGCAGGTCGTCGCGGGTGCCCGCGCGGCGGGCAAAGATGTTGCCGATCTGGTCGATGCGGATGCTGCAGCCTTCGGCACGACACCAGGCGGCGAAGAGGTCGCGCGCCTTGCCGTCGAGTTCGGTGAGCGCCAGACGGCATACGCCGCCCTTTGCGGTGGCGCCAAGCTGCGCCAGATCCATCAGTGACTGCCACAGACGCGAGCCGTCGATGGCGAGGCCGGACGCCGAAGCGCCGGCAGCGGGAAGACGATCATTCATTCAATAGGCTCCGATCAGCCGTTGCTGGGAAAGGCGAACTGCGCCTTCTCGATACTGGCGCTGGGCCAGCGCTGGGTGAGGGTCTTGCGCCGCGTATAGAAACGCACCGCATCCGGCCCGTAGGCATAGAGATCGCCGAACAGCGAACGCTTCCAGCCGCCGAAGCTCTGGCACGCAACCGGCACCGGCAGCGGCACGTTCACCCCGACCATGCCGACCTGAACGCTGTCGGTGAAGTGACGCGCAACCGCGCCGTCGCGGGTGAACACGCAGGTACCGTTGCCGAATTCGTGTGCGTCGATCAGCGCAATCGCCTCGTCCAGGCTTGCGACACGCACGATGGCCAGCACTGGGCCAAAGATCTCTTCCTTGTACACCCGCATCCCGGGCTTGACGTGGTCGAACAGCGTGCCGCCGAGGAAGAAGCCGTTCTCGCAGCCTGCCACCTTGAGCGCGCGGCCGTCGACCACGAGTTCGGCGCCCTCTTCCGCGCCGAGGTCGATGTAGCTCTTCACCTTGTCGCGATGCACGCCGGTGATCAGCGGGCCCATGTCCAGCCCGCGCGTCTGGCCGTTGCCGATGGCCAGTGCCTCGACCTTGGGCTTGAGGCGCTTCACCAGCTCGTCGGCGACCTGATCGCCCACCGCAACCACCACCGAGATCGCCATGCAGCGTTCGCCGCAGGAGCCGTAGGCCGCGCCCATGATGGCGTTGACCGCGTTGTCGAGGTCGGCGTCGGGCATCAGCACCGCATGGTTCTTGGCGCCGCCCAGTGCCTGCACGCGCTTGCCGTGTGCGGTGCCGGTGGCATAGATGTATTCGGCAATCGGGGTCGATCCGACAAAGCTCACCGCCTTCACCCGTGCATCGGTCAGCAGGGTGTCGACCGCTTCCTTGTCACCATTGACGACGTTGAACACGCCCGGCGGCAGGCCGGCTTCGGTCAGCAGTTCGGCCAGGATCATCGCCGCCGACGGGTCTTTCTCCGAGGGCTTGAGGATGAAGCAGTTGCCGCAGGCAATCGCCATCGGGAACATCCACATCGGCACCATGGACGGGAAGTTGAACGGCGTGATGCCGGCCACCACGCCCAGCGGCGGAAACTCCGACCACGAATCGATCTCGGGGCCGACGTCGCGGCTGTGCTCGCCCTTGAGGAACTCCGGCGCACCGCAGGCGTATTCCACCACCTCGATGCCGCGCTGCAGTTCGCCATGCGCGTCTTCCCACACCTTGCCGTGCTCTTCCACGATGGCCGCGACGATGCGGTCGGCGTGCTTGTCGAGCAGCGCCTTGTAGGCGAAGAGAATGCGGGCGCGCTTGAGCGGCGGCGTCTTGCGCCAGGCAGGGAAAGCCGCCTCGGCCGAGGCAATCGCCTGCTCCACCGTGGCGCGGCTGGCCATCGCCACCTGACGCACGGGTTCGCCCAGCGCGGGATTGAAGACCGGTTGCAGACGTCCGCTATCGGCGAGCGTCTGACCATTGATGTAATGACCAATCGTGTTCATCTGCTGTCTCTCTGAATTATTCTGGGTTCAGGCGACCGCGCGCAGCGCATCGCGTACGGTTTCGAAGATACGGGTGAGTTCGTCCGGCGTCGAGTCGAGGAAGGGCGAGAACTGCAGGATGTCGCCACCATTGCGGATCACCACGCCCGCTTCGAAGCACTTGAGGAAGACCTCGTAACCGCGCGCACCCGGCGCACCCGGACGCGGTGCCAGTTCGATGCCACCCATGAGGCCGAAGTTTCGGATATCGATCACATGCGGTTCGCCCTTCAGCGCATGAATCGTCTCTTCGAAGGTCGGCTCGAGCGCAAGCGCGCGGGCAAAGCTGTCTTCTTCACGATAGACCTTCATCGCCGCCAGACCCGCCGCTGCAGCCAGCGGATGGCCCGAATACGTGTAGCCATGGAAGAGCTCGACCGCGTTGTCCGGGCCCTGCATCAGCGCCTGATAGATCTCCTCGCGCACAATGACCGCACCCATCGGCACCACGCCGTTGGTCAGGCCCTTGGCGGTGGTGATGATGTCGGGCGTCGCGCCGAACCGGGCCGAGGCAAAGGGTGCGCCGACGCGGCCAAAAGCGGTGATCACTTCGTCGAAGATCAGCAGGATGCCGTGCTTGTCGCAGATCTCGCGCAGGCGCTGCAGGTAACCGATCGGCGGCACCAGGATGCCGGTCGAGCCCGACACCGGCTCCACGATCAGCGCCGCAATGTTGGACGCATCATGCAGGCCGACCAGACGCTCGAGATCCTCTGCCAGATCGCAGCCCCAGGTCGGCTGACCGCGGCTGAAGGCCATGTCTGCATGACTGTAGGTGTGCCGGATGTGGTCCACGCCCGGCAGCATGACAGCGCTGAACACCTTGCGGTTGCCAGGAATACCGCCCACCGACATGCCACCGAAGTTCACGCCGTGATAACCCCGCTCGCGCCCGATCAGCCGCGTACGCTGGCCCTCGCCACGCGCACGGTGATAGGCCAGCGCGATCTTGAGTGCGGTATCGGCCGACTCCGAGCCGGAGTTGGTGAAGAACACCCGGTCGAGCCCGGCCGGCGCCAGATCCGCCACTTCACGCGCCAGTGCAATCGCGCGGTCGTTCGTTACCTGAAAGCCCATGCTGTAGTCGAGCGTGGCCACCTGCTCCTGCACCGCCGACACGATTGCAGGATGGCAGTGACCCAGACCCGAAGTCCACAGGCCGGAGAACGCATCCAGCAACTGCTGGCCATCGTCGGCCGTGTAGTAGTGACCGCGTGCCGCCTTGATGACGCGGGGGGATTTCCAGAAGGCGCGGTTGGCCGTGTAGGGCAGCCAGAAAGCTTGATCGTGATTCATGGTGGGCACCGTTGATGACATGTCTTCATCCTAGCCATGAGCAAACGTGCAGAAAACGACTGTCTGCGTCACTGAAGTTTCACTCAGTCGAAACTTATGAACCACGCCATGCCCGATTCAGGCACGGAAGGACGGCAGAGTGATGCATACTCTCGGGCCAGCGACTCTAATCACATCCGGCCGCCCGCGAGCGATCCCGCGCGCCGCACACCCGCCACTCATGTCCTCTGCCCTGACTTCCAGCCTCGACCGCGCGCTCACCGCCCGCGCGCCCCTCATCGCCCAGCTCACCGCCGAACAGACCGATGCCTACCGGCTCTTTCACGGCAGTGTCGAAGGCCTCTCCGGGCTGACGGTGGACCGCTACGGCGACGCCCTGCTCGCGCAGACCTTTCACCGCTCGCTCAGTGCAGAAGAGCGTGCCGAACTCGAAGCCTTCTACGCCGACGCCTTTCCCGGCCTGCCGCTGATCCTGAACGACCGCAGCCCGGCAAATTCGCGCATCGTGAATGAGCTCACGCCCGAGCAGATCGAGATCGCACAACAACCGCGCGAGTTTCGCGAGCTCGGCGTCAAGTACCGCTTCCAGGCCCGCCACGCCGGTCAGGACCCGTGGCTCTTTCTGGACATGCGCGCCGGACGCCGGCGCGTGATGCAGGAAGCGGCCGGCAAGTCGCTGCTCAACGTCTTTGCCTACACTTGCGGCGTCGGCGTCGCTGCAGCCCACGCGGGTGCGCGCCACGTGATCAACGTGGACTTCTCCGAATCGAGCCTCGCAGTGGGCAAGGAGAACGCCCGCCTCAACGATCTGCCGATCCGCGTGCGCTTCATCAAGAGCGATGCCTTCGCCGCGCTGCGCCAGTATTCCGGCATCGGTCAGCCGAAGATGGTGCGCGGCAAGCGCATGCCTCCCTTCCCCGAACTCGAGGCGCACCAGTTCGACCTCGTCTTTCTCGACCCCCCACGCTACGCCCGCAGCCCCTTCGGCGTGGTTGATCTGGTCAAGGACTACCCCGCCCTGTTCAAGCCCGCCCTGCTGTCGACGGCCGAAGGCGGCACGCTGATCTGCTGCAACAACGTGGCGCAGGTGAAGCGCGACGAATGGCTGGACCAGCTCCAGCGCAGCGCAACAAAGGCCGGCCGCCCGATCCGCGAAATGGAATGGATCGAACCCGAAAGCGACTTCCCCAGCCCGGACGGCAACCCGCCACTGAAGATGGCGCTGCTGCGGGTGTAAGCGATGTGCGGCGGCTGTCGTTCCGGTGGTGGAGCAGAACGAAGCAACACCGCGCGCAGAAAATGAAAAAGCCCCTTGAGCAAGGGGCTTTTTCTTTGGTCTGGCGGAAGCTCAGGGATTCGAACCCTGGATACCTTTCGGTATGCCGGTTTTCAAGACCGGTGCAATCGACCACTCTGCCAAGCTTCCGGAAGGCGCGCAGTATATCACTCGACGCGAAAAATGGAGCCGCTTCAGCAGCGTTCGAAGAGCGCAATCGACTCCACATGCGAGGTTTGCGGAAACATGTTGGCGATGCCGGCTTCGCGCAGGGCGTAGCCCTTTTCGTGCACGAGCACGGCTGCATCCCGCGCCAGAGTGGCCGGATTGCAGGACACGTACACGATGCGGGCGGGAAGTTGCTGCGGGCTGAGCGCGCGGACCACCGCAATCGCGCCTTCGCGCGGCGGGTCGATCAGCAGCTTGTCCAGGCGGCCCAGCGCGGCAAGGCTGTCTTCGGTGGTGTCGAAGAGATTGGCGGCATGAAACTCGGTGCGCTCGGCCAGCCCGTTGCTGCGGGCGTTTTCCAGCGCGCGTTGCACCAGCGACTCACTGCCCTCGACCCCGACCACGGTTGCGCCCGAGCGCGCGATCGGCAGGCTGAAATTGCCCAGGCCACAGAACAGATCGGCAATCCGCTCGCCCGGTTGGGGATCGAGCAGCTGCATGGCGCGCCGGATCAGAAGGCGATTGATATGCACATTCACCTGGGTGAAATCCGTCGGCCTGAAGTCCATGCTCACATCGAACTCGGGCAGGGTGTAGGCGAGGCTGGGTGCATCCTTGGGGTGGAAACGATACGCGGTTTCGGGCTCACCCGGCTGCAACCACACCTGCACCTCCGCCTCGTCGGCAAACGCACGCAGACGGGACTCGTCAGCGGCCGACATGGGCGACAGGTTACGAAAGACGAACGCGGTGCCGGTGTCGCTGACGGCCAGTTCGATCTGTGCCACGCGCTCCGGCCTCGACAGCCCGGCGATGAGTTCGCGCAGACGCGGCAACAGCGCCGAAATCTGCTTCGGCAGGACATCGCAAGCGCGTATGTCGGCGATATGGCTCGAGCGCCGCTCGTGAAAGCCGATACGCAGACCGCCCTTGCCCGGCAGCATCTTCACGCTGATCCGTGCCCGGTAGCGGTAGGCCCAGGACGGGCCGTGAATGGCGGCGTGGATGGTCTCCGGCTTGATCTTTCCGATATGCCTGAAGGCATTCTCCATGACGCGCTGCTTGACCGCCGCCTGCGCCACCGGGTCGAGATGCTGCATCGAACAACCGCCGCAGACACCGTACAGCGAGCATCGCGGCGTTACACGTTGCGCGCTCGGTTTGATGATGCGCACCGCCTCGGCCTGCTCGTAGGTGGGTTTGCTGCGGTGAACCGCGTACTCGACGATTTCGCCCGGCAATGCCCCCTCGACGAAGACCGCCTTCCCATCGACATGGGTGACGCCACGGCCTTCATGGTCGAGTGACTCGATGACTGCAATCGGCATGATGCTTCCCGATGGAGAAAAGCCAGCGATTTTAACGCATGCGCACGATCTGCCGGCGAGCATTGCCGGACGTTCGCCTGCATTCGGCACTGCTGACGGTGGCTGCGCCGGAGATACCCGAAGCCTATAATGCAGCCCATGATGAAAACCCTGCTCGGGGGCATGTCGCCCCGCCAGTTTCTCGAGGAATACTGGCAAAAGAAACCCCTCCTCGTGCGCCAGGCCGTGCCCGGCTTCACCGGCGTCGTATCGCGCGACGAACTGTTCGACCTCGCCTGTGACGCCGATGTCGAATCCCGCTATGTGCGTTACCTGCCCGACACGCCGGGCAGCGAGTGGGTGCTTGAACGCGGGCCGCAAACGCGCGGCCGTCTGCGCGGCAAGCGCCAGCCGTGGACGGTTCTGGTCCAGGGCCTGAACCTGTGGTCGCCCGCGGGCGACGCACTGCTGCACCAGTTCGACTTCATTCCGCAAGCACGCCTCGATGACCTGATGGTGAGCTACGCAGTCGATGGCGGCGGCGTCGGTCCGCACTTCGACAATTACGACGTGTTCCTGCTGCAGGGCGTCGGCAAGCGCCGCTGGCAGATCGCCGATCAGGAGGATCGCAGCCTGGTCGAGGACGCGCCGCTGCGTATCCTGAAAAACTTTCAGCCTGCGCACGACTGGGTGCTAGAGCCCGGCGACATGCTCTACCTGCCGCCTCACTGGGCCCACAACGGCACCGCAATCGGCGAATGCACCACCTATTCGATCGGCTTTCGTTCGCCCACGGCGCAGGAGCTGGGCGCAGAGTTCCTCGGCTGGATGCAGGAGCGCATCTGCCTCGACGGCCTGTATGCCGACCCCGACCTGACGCTGCAGGAGAATTCGGCCGAGATCGGACCGAAGATGATCGACCAGATCGAGAGCATGCTTTCCGCAATCCGCTGGTCGCGAAAAGACGTCACCGAGTTCATTGGCGAGTACCTCACCGAACCGAAAGCGCACATCTTTTTCGACCCGCCGGAAAAACCCCTGAGCCGCAAGCGTTTCGAGACCGCAGTCAACAAGCACGGGTATGCGCTCGATGCCCGCACCCTGCTGCTGTGGTCCGAAACCGGCTTCTACCTCAATGGCGAGCCGGTCGAGTTCGATCCGGCTGACCATCCTGCACTCGCGGATCTCGCCCACCGCCGCAAGCTGGAGCGGGGCCAGACGCTTTCGGCCAGCTTCCTCGATCTGCTGCATCAGTGGCACGAGGACGGATTCGCTCATCCCTCGTCCGATCATGACTGAGCCCGTCACACACAACTTCGACACCTGGTCCGACTTCCGGGGCGCGCTGCTCGAACTCGTCGGCCAGGCGCAGTCCACCCTGCTGCTCTCGGACCCCGATCTCGACGAAACCGGCTTCGAGAGCAGCGCCGGCATCGAAGCGCTCACCGCCTTCCTGCAACGTTCGGCCCAGCCGCTGGCCATTCGCATCCTGCTCAAGGATGCGGGCTATCTCGAACAGCGCTGCCCCCGCCTGCTCGGCCTGCTGTCATGGTTCAGCCAGCGCATGGTGGTGAGGGTGGCGAGCGACGTGCGGGCGGTGCCCGACGCCCCCTTTGCGATAGCGGATGGAAAGCATCTCGTCACCCGCTTTCACCACGAACGTGCGCGCGGGAAACACTGCACCGACGATCCACAGTCCACTTCAGTGCATATCGCACAATTTGAAACACTTTGGGTAAGCGGCGAAACGGGTCCGAATGGCGTACAGCTTGGGCTCTAGGCCGATTTCAATGCATTTCGCAATGCACCATTCGGGTGGATGCTCGCAATCGTAACGTGCTAGCATTGTTGTGCTTCCGGTATCCGATATTCATCGTCGAAACGCCGGGCAACTGCTGTCTTCACCCAAGTCAAAAAAGGAAAACAGAATGAAGCTTTCTCTCCTCGTCGCCGCCATGATGGCCTTCGCCCTTTCCGCCTGCAGCAAGGAAGAGCCGGCACCGGCTCCGGTTGAGCAGGTCGCACCGACCGAGCAGCCCGCTGCTGTTGAAGAAGCGAAGGAAGAAGCTGCCGCCGCAGCTGAAGAAGCCAAGGAAGGCGCTGCTGACGCCGTTGAAGCCGCCAAGGAAGGCGCTGCCGATACCGTTGAAGCTGCCAAGGAAGGCGCTGCTGCTGCCGTTGAAGCCGCCAAGGAAGGCGCTGCCAACGCTGTGGAAGCTGCCAAGGAAGGCGCTGCTGCCGCTTCCGACGCTGTGAAGGACGCCATGCCGAAGTAACTCTTCAGCACGGATGCAAAAAAGCCGGTCTTTGCAGACCGGCTTTTTTTTGCCCGACGATCGGGCATTCACCAAACTGGATGCCGGCCGCCGTCACCAAGGACGGACAGGCCGGCATCAATCGGCTTAACGCAATTCCTGCTGCAGCAATCCAAGCATGCGCTTGGCCGTGGCCGACTTGTCCACCGCGCCTTCCTTGGTCAGCACGGTGACGGTCGACCCTTCGGCCTGCCCCTGCACCCTGAGCTTGTACTCGCTGCCACCGACGGCAGGCTTGTCGCTGCTGCGCCAGAACGCCAGCTTGGAGAAGAAGCCCTCATCTTTTCCGCTACGGCTGTCCGCATCGGGATCGACATAGCGCACGAAGTAAAGCCCCTGGGCACGATCACGGTCTTCAACCGTGAAGCCGATGCGGTCGAGCGCCAGACCCACGCGACGCCAGGCGCGATCGAACGGCTCCTGCACCTGCAGGTTCATCTGGCCATCGACGGTTGCCATCTTGGCGCGCTCTTCCACCGGCGCCACGGCAAGTGCTGCCTGCGCACGGGCCTCGTCTGCACCCAGGCTGATCATCAGTCGGCGCAGCATCTCGGCTTCGAGTTCGGGATCAGCCGGACGCGGTTGCCAGATGGTCGAGTCCTTTGCCTCGGTCGGATAGATCTCCATCATGCCGCGGTGGCTGATGTAGATCTCGACCGTGCCCGGCTCCTTGCCCTCTTCCAGGCGCGTACGGAACTTGTCGCGCTCGGGGGTGGAGTACAGGCCGTCGATGATCTTACCCAGCGACGAGCGCAGGAAATCCTGCGGAATCTTGGCGCGGTCTTCCGCCCAGTCCGTCTCCAGCACGCCGATTTCGGGGCTGTCGACATTCAGGATGAAGCCGAGTTCGAGCCAGAAATTCCTGATCTGTGGCCACAGGTCGGCTGCATTGCCGGGCAGGACCAGCCAGCGCTGGCTGCCTGCACGCTCGATACGCATGCGATCGGGCACGGGCATGACGTCATTGGAGGCGCGGACACCCGACTGTCCGGCGCGGTCAGCGTTGTAGGCCGAGAAGGTTGCCACGCCACGCGGTGCCACGTCCGGTACGGCGAAACGGTCGTCGCGCGTGGGCGCGGTCAGATCGGGCGGAATCTCTAGCGGAGCGATCTGGTTGTTCTTGGCGCTCTTGTAATCGATACGTTTGGATTCGAGCAGGGAACTGGAGCAGCCTGCGAGCAGCAACGAAAGCGCAAGCAGGGAAGCATTAGTGCGCAAGGAGCGATTCATGAGGTTCCTGGTGGAAGATTGCAGATCAGAAATTGATGCCGGCCTGGCGCATGGCCTGCCGCACACGTTCGTGACAGGTGTCGCTCAACTGCGTCAGCGGCAAGCGGATGCCGTCGCCCATCAGACCCATGCGGGCAACCGCCCACTTGACCGGAATCGGGTTGGCTTCGCAGAACAGGTGGCGGTGCAGGCCGAGCAGGCGCGCATTGATTTCGCGCGTCTTGAGCGCATCGCCGGCAAGTGCCGCCGCACACATCTCGTGCATCGCACGGGGGGCGACGTTTGCCGTCACCGAGATGGTTCCATGGCCGCCGAGCAGCATGAAGGCGGCAACAGTCATGTCGTCGCCGCTGTACAGGGCAAAGCCTTCAGGCGCACGCGCGATCAGGTCGCAGTTGCGATCGATGCTGCCGGTCGCATCCTTGACACCGATGATGTTCGGGATTTCGGCCAGCCGGATCGTGGTGTCATTGGCCAGGTCGGCGACGGTACGGCCGGGCACGTTGTACAGGATCAGCGGCAGCTCGACCGCCTCGGCGATGGTACGGAAGTGCTGATAGAGGCCTTCCTGCGTCGGGCGGTTGTAATAGGGAACCACGGACAGGTGGGCGGCAGCGCCGGCCTGCTGGGCGTAGCGCGCAAGTTCGACGGCCTCGGCTGTCGAGTTGGCACCGGTGCCGGCGATGACGGGAATGCGACCGGCCGCATGCTCGACCGTCGTGCGGATCAGCTCGCAGTGTTCATCGACATTCACCGTGGGCGACTCGCCCGTGGTGCCCACAATAACAATCCCGTCGGTGCCTTCGGCAACGTGCCAGTCGATCAGACTGCGCAAGCGGGGGAAATCCAGGCTGCCATCCTCATTCATCGGCGTGACGATGGCGACAATCGATCCGGTAATCATGGCAGGGGCCAAAACAGTAAAAACCTGATTCTAACCGATCGCCGCAACACAGCCAGCCCCACGACGCGTGATGCGGGGCTGACCGGAGGCGGATCAGAGGTCGGCCAGTGCCTTGATGTGGGAAACGACCGACCGGGCGAGCGAGCTCAGCGAGTAGCCTCCCTCCAGAACGGAGACGATGCGCTTGTGGCCGCAATCTTCCGCGACCCCCTTGATCTGCTGGGTCGCCCAGATGTAGTCGGACTCGACCAGGCCGAGCGAACCCATGTCGTCTTCATAGTGCGCATCAAAACCCGCCGAAATGAAGATGGCCTGGGGGTTGTGCTCGCGCAGCGCAGGCACCCAGATGTCGCTCACGACCTGCCTGAACGCATCACCGCGCGTACCTGCAGGGACCGGCACGTTGCAGAAGTGTGCGGGCTGGTTCTCGGTGCCGCTGTATGGATAGAACGGATGCTGGAAGATGCTCGCCATCATGACACGAGGATCATCGCGGAACACCTCTTCGGTACCGTTGCCGTGGTGCACGTCGAAGTCGACGATGGCCACCCGCTCCAGTCCATGAAAATCCGTCGCATGCCGCGCCGCGATCGCGACGTTGTTGAGAAAGCAGAACCCCATTGCCTTCGCACGCTCGGCGTGATGACCGGGCGGGCGCACGGCACAGAATGCATTCTCGATCTCGCCCTTGAGCACCAGATCCGTCGCCAGCACGCCCGCCCCGGCGGACCGCAGCGCGGCCTTCATGGTGTTGGGGCTCATGGCCGTGTCAGGATCGAGGTGGCGGATGCCGTGCTCCGGCACGCTGTTCATCAATTCGTCGAAGTAGCTCGCCGGATGAACACGAGTGATCTGTTCGGCGGTCGCCAGCGGCGCATCGAAGAAGGACAGGTAGAGATCAAGCCCTGCGGCAATCAGACGATCGTTGATCGCCCCCAGCCTGTCCGCACATTCCGGGTGATGAGCCCCCATGTCATGCAACCAGCAATCGCGGTGCGTGATGAACGCCGTTGTTGTCATACCCCTCCTCTCCTGAAACGGGCGAACTTTCCCTGACAGCCCGATTCAAACGGGCTGCGGTGATGGCCCATGTTACGGGCTCGCTGTCTTTGTCGTCTATTATCACCGCTTCCCAGCCAATTTCACAATGTGCGAGCTCATGCCCCAACGCCATGCAAGCAGACTCCTTGAAGCCGCCAGCCAGATCATCCTCGGCAAGGAGCATGAATTGCAGTTGGCCCTGTCATGCCTCATCGCGCGCGGCCATTTGCTGATCGAGGACATGCCGGGCGTGGGCAAGACCACGCTTGCCCATGTCTTCGCGCGTCTGGTCGGCCTGCATTTCCAGCGCATCCAGTTCACCAGCGACCTGCTGCCGGCAGACATCGTCGGGGTATCGATATTCGACCGCGAGACCAGCAGCTTTCGCTTCAATGCCGGGCCGGTGTTCGCCCAGCTGATTCTGGCCGATGAGATCAATCGCGCCACGCCAAAGACGCAAAGCGCCCTGCTCGAAGCCATGGAAGAACGCCAGATCACCGCCGACGGCGCCACCCTGCCGCTCCCCGACCCGTTCTTCGTCATTGCCACGCAGAACCCCTCGACCCAGATCGGCACCTTTCCCCTGCCCGAGAGCCAGCTCGACCGCTTCCTGATGCGCATTCGCCTCGGCTACCCTGACCGCGCAGCAGAGCGCGCATTGCTGATGGGCGAAGCACGGCGCGAGCTGATCGAACGCCAGCAGCCCGTGATCACGCCCGACGACCTGATCGAACTGCAGCATGCCGCACAGGCGCTTCAGGTGGCCGACCGCCTGATCGACTACGTGCAGAACCTGCTCGCGGCCACACGCCAGAGCAACGAGTTCGCGGGCGGCCTGAGCCCGCGCGCAGGACTCGGCCTGCTGGCTTCGGCGCGCGCCTGGGCGCTGATCGAAGGACGCGACCACGTGCTGCCGGAAGACGTGCAGCGCATGTTCCCGCATGTCGCCGGGCACCGCCTCCACCTCGCCGGCGATGGCCGCCCGCCAGCCCCCGCCGCCCTCGACCGTCTGCTGCAATCCGTTCCGGTGAGTTGAAGATGGGCGTCGACGCCTTGACCGGCGGCGCCCGGCGACTGGTCGACCGCTGGCTGTTCCGCCTGCGGCGGCCGGAAGCCGCGCCGATCATTCTTTATCAGCGCCGCATCTACGTTCTGCCGACCGCGGCCGGATACGCCTTCGCCCTCGCCCTGCTGGTGATGCTGATCGCCTCGATCAACTACAACCTCAGCCTGGGTTACGGCCTGACCTTCCTGATCGGGGGCGTGGCTGTCGCCAGCATCGTCCATGCCTTTCGCAATCTGCTCCAGCTCTCCATCCGCAACGGCCGCACCGAACCCACGTTCTGTGGCGACAATATCGTCTTCCATCTCCTCATCGACAACCACCGCCCGGCGCGACGACCCGCACTGTGCCTGCGTGCACAGGGAGGATCGACCACCTTCGACCTGCCGCCCGGCGCTGTCACCGAAGTCAGCCTTGCCCTGCCGACGAAGACCCGCGGGCCCTTTCCGCTCGGGCGCACGACACTCGAAACCCGCTGGCCGCTCGGACTGATCCGCGCCTGGAGCGTATTCATTCCGGACACCACCGGCCTCGTCTATCCTGCGCCCGAAGCCGACCCGCCGCCACTGCCCGGCCTCACCGCCGGCGACGCCCACGGTCAGCGCAGCCTGCGGGCAGGCGACGACGATTTCGCCGGCCTGCGCAACCATCAGCAGTCGGACTCGCCACAACACCTGGCGTGGAAGGTGCTCGCCCGCGGCGGGCCCCTGATGACCAAACAGTTCTCCTCGCTCGAAGGCGGCGACGTGTCCCTCGAATGGTCGTCCCTACCGCCGACGCTCGACGACGAGGAGAGGCTGTCACGACTGACCGCCTGGCTGCTGATGGCCGAACGCAGCGGACAGCGCTATGCCCTGCAACTGCCGTCGCGCTACTTTCCGCGCGGCAGCGGACGCGCGCATCTTCATCAGTGCCTGCGCGTGCTGGCGCTGCATGGCCAGCCGCATGCCGGGAGCAGCGATGTTTAGGCGCAGGGCCGGAACACCGCCACACTCGAGCGGCCAAGCCGCGCTGCGCCGGGACCAGGGTGCATGGCTGCTGAGCGCGGCGGCACTGACCCTCGCGCCCCACCTCCTCACCCTGCCGCTCTGGGTGTCGGCGCTGAGTGTGCTCCTGCTGGGCTGGCGCGCCAGCCTGCTGTGGCAGGGCGGCCGCACACCAAACACTTACCTCATCCTTTTGATTGCCGTCGCCGCAGGCATCGGTGTGCGTGTGGCCTTCGGACACTTCTTTGGCAAGGATCCCGGCCTCGCCTTTCTGGCGCTCCTGCTCGGACTGAAGCTGCTGGAAACGAGCAGCATGCGCGACATCCGGGCGGCCATCCTGCTGTGCTTCTTCCTGCAACTGGGCGTGTTCTTCGACAACCAGAGCCTGCCGGTTGCGGGGCTCGCCCTCTGTGCCAGCCTGCTTTCGATCGGCGCCCTGCTGTCGCTGTCCGACCCCGCGGCCAGCACCCGCGAGCGTCTGCGCACCAGCGCGCTGCTGCTCGCGCAGGGGCTGCCCTTCATGCTGGTGCTCTTCGTGCTGTTTCCGCGTATCGAGGGGCCCTTATGGGGCCTTCCTGCCGACGCCCACAGCGGCATGAGCGGCCTCTCCAACACCATGGCTCCGGGGTCCATCAGCGACCTCAGCCTGTCCGAAGCGATCGCCTTCAGGGCCGATTTCGCGGGCACCCCGCCCCAGCCTGCGCAGCGCTACTGGCGCGGTCCTGTGCTGAGCGTTTTCGATGGCACCACCTGGCGCGCCGCACGCCACCTCGAAAGCGACCGCCCACCCTATGAGCCCTCCGGGCCGCGGCTTGATTACCGCATCACGCTCGAAGCCCACAACCAGCGCTGGCTGCTGGCACTCGACTTTCCTGCCGAGACCCCGGACGGCGTGCGCTACAGCAGCACCTTCCAGGCCTTGTACAGGCAACCGCTGCGCAGCCGCACACGACTCGACCTGGTTGCCTACCCGGAAACCGTCGTCGGCCTCAATGAACATGACCAAGTACTCGACACCGCGCTGCGCCTGCCGCCCGACAGCAACCCGCGCACCCGGGCGCTGGCGCAGCAACTCGCCGCCGGATCGACATCGCCCGAAGACATCCTCGCGCGGGCGCTGACCCGCATGCGCGAGATCGACCTCACCTACACCCTGCGCCCGCCACTGACCGGCAGCAATGGCGTGGACGCCTTTCTGTTCGACACCCGTCGCGGTTTCTGCGAGCACTTCGCATCGGCCTTCACGTTCATGATGCGTGCCGCCGGCGTCCCGGCGCGCGTGGTCACCGGCTATCAGGGCGGCGAGATCAATCCGGTGGACGGCAGCATGATCGTGCGCCAGTCGGATGCGCACGCCTGGGCCGAGGTATGGCTGCCACAGCGCGGCTGGATGCGGGTCGACCCCACCGCACTTGCCGCCCCCGGACGCATCGAGTCCGGCATGGCTGGCGCGCTGCCGGCAGGCGAAGTTCTCCCGCTGTTCATGCGCCCACATCTTTCGTGGTTGCGTGATCTGCGTTTCCGCTGGGAAGCCGTGTCGAACAGCTGGAACCAATGGGTTCTTGGCTACAATCCTGAACGGCAGCGCGAATTTCTGTCACGATTGGGCCTGGGCGAACTCAGCTGGTCGACCTGGATCGGTGTTCTGGGCGTCACGGCTGCCGGTCTGATGGGGCTGCTTTTTGCATGGGCGCTCAGACAGGCACGTGCGGCCGACCCGCTTGACCGGGCCTGGGCCGCGTTTTCCGCCAGGCTTGCCCGCCGCGGACTGAGCCGGCATCCGGCCGAAGGTCCGCTCGATTACGGTCGCCGCCTTGCGCTGGCCCTGCCGGACCACGCAGCCGAGATCACCGACATTACGACGCGCTATGCAAACCTACGCTACCGACCGCCTGCCAGCCCCGAGGCTGTTCGCGAACTGAAACGACGCATCCGGATACTGAAACTGACATGACTGGAATCACTGCACACCTGCCCCTCTCCCGCCTCGCCTGCACCCTCGCACTGAGCCTGTCATTCGGACTCGGCAGCGCCAGCGCAGATACCGAAAACTATGCAGAACGCGAGGATGTGCAGGCTTTCATCAGCGACCTGTCCGCGCGCCATGGCTTCGATGCCGGGCAGCTGAGCAGGACGATCGGCCAGGCCCAGAAGCTCCCCCGTGTAATCTCGCTGATCACCCCACCCACCAAACGTGGCGTGCGCTCATGGGAACGCTACCGTTCGCGGTTCATTGAGCGCGTTCGCATCGAGCGCGGACTCGACTTCTGGGATGAGTACGCACCCATCCTGCAGGCTGCCGAAGAACGCTATGGCGTACCGGCCGAGATCATCGTCGCCATCATCGGTGTGGAGACCGTTTACGGCCGCCATACCGGCAATTTCGAAACCCTGTCGACGCTGACCACGCTCGCATTCGACTACCCGCCGCGTGCCGACCTGTTTCGCCGCGAACTCGAGCAGCTCTTCCTGCTCGCTCGGGAACAGGGGCGCGAGCCGACGAGCTACTCGGGCTCCTATGCCGGCGCACTCGGCTACCCGCAGTTCCTGCCCAGCAGCATGCGTGCCTACGCTGTGGACTTTGACGCCAACGGCGTGATCGATTTCGAGGATAACCCGCTCGACGCCATTGGTAGCGTGGCCAACTATCTCCACGCCCACGGATGGCAGCCGCAGGCGCCGGTGGCGGTGCGTGCCCGCCTGAGTCTGGACGCAAGCCCCGCTCCGCTGGTGGCTGCGGGAATCGAACCGACCCTGAGTGCCGACATGCTGCGCGACGCGGGCATCATGGCAGCCGATGGCGAAGCGGTCACTGCGCCCGTCACGCTTGTCGACCTTGAAACCCCGGGCGCGGATATCGAATACTGGCTGGGTTACCGCAACTTCTACGTCATCACCCGCTACAACCGCAGCAGCTTCTATGCAATGTCGGTCTTCGAGCTCGCGCAGACCATCCGCGCGCGCAGACTGGCCCGCAACCTGGCGGTCTCAGGCTAGTTCCGGGCCGCAGGAGCGCGCCACAGCAAACATGAACGGAAGGTGCCCGCCTCGGCGGGCGCGCCGGCACGGTGCGCTGGCGCGCAAACGCTCAGAACAGGGCGTCCTTGGAGATGCCGCGGCGCCGAAGCGTGCGCCGGAGCTGCCCCAGCGCCTCGAGCTGGATCTGGCGCACCCGCTCACGCGTAAGCTCAAGCCGGGCGGCGAGTTCTTCGAGGGTCAGCATTTCGCATTCGTCGATGCCGTAGCGGTGACGGATGACCAGACGCTGCTTCTCGTTGAGCATGTCGATCCAGGTGCGCAACAGCGTTTCGATTTCAGCACCGTGAATCAGCACTTCAGGGGATTCTGCGTGGTCGTCCGCAAGCGACTCACCGATGGACAGACTCGGATCGATGTCCAGCGGCGCATCGAGCGAGGCCGTATGTTCGCTCAACGCAAGAATGGCGCGAACGGTCTCGATGGGTTTGTCGAGACGCTGGGCGATTTCCTCCAGGGTTGATTCCCCGTTGGAATTCGCCTCGATGCTGCGCTGGGCGCGCAACACCTGGTTCAGTTCCTTGACCACGTGCACCGGAAGCCGGATCGTGCGCGACTGATTCATGATCGCGCGCTCGATGTTCTGCCGGATCCACCAGGTCGCGTAGGTCGAGAAGCGGAACCCGCGCTCAGGGTCGAATTTTTCCAGCGCATGAATCAGGCCGAGATTGCCTTCCTCGACCAGATCCAGCAGCGGAATACCGCGATTCAGGTAGTGTTTGGCGATATTGACGACAAGCCGGAGATTGCGCTCGATCATCGTCTGCCGCGCCTCGAAATCACCCAGCCTCACCCGGCGCGACAAGGCCGCTTCCTCTTCGGCCGTCAGCAGCGGATTGGCACCGATCTCGTTGAGATAGATCTGGGTGACATCGCTGAGAAACTCATTCTCGACCACCGGCGCCTGACGGTCGGAGAAAACCTCCACCTCAAGGGGAAGATCCGGTTCTTGACTATCGATATCGTCAGGGTTTGCCGGCTCTTCCATGTGCCTCCTCGTCAGTGTGCGGGCAGGTATTTCAGCGGATCAACCGGCTGCCCCTGCTTGCGAATCTCGAAATGCAACTTCGGCCGATCTGCGTCGGTACTGCCAAGCTCTGCAATCTTCTGACCCTTTGTCACGGTTTCAGCTTCTTTCACAAGCAGTTGCTGATTGTGCGCATAAGCCGTCAGGTAATTGGCATCGTGTTTGATGATGACCAGTTTTCCGAGACCACGCAAGCCGCTGCCTGAGTAGACCACCTTGCCGCCTGCCGAGGCAAGTACGGGCGTACCCGGAGTTCCGGCGATGTCGATCCCCTTGTTGCGCAGCTTCGCATCACCCGCGACCGGCTCGTCGAAACCGACGATGACCTTGCCCTTCACCGGCCACAGCCAGTCACCATCAGGCCCCGGCAAACGCGGGGTTTCAGGCGCAGCGGGCGCAACCGGCGGTTTCGGCTCTGCAACCGCGACATCGCCCGGGCGCTGCATTTTTTCCCACGCCTCATCCGAGTACGGCTGCTTGCCGCCACGCGGCTCCTGCTTGATCGGTGCGGCACCGCCGGTCTGCGGAACAACCGGCGAAATCACCACAGGCTCGGACGTGATCGGAATCACCTGCGCCACCGCGGGGGTCTCGGGCGCAACCCGCAGTTCCTGCCCGACGTGGATCTGATTGGGGTTCGTCAGGCCGTTCCAGCCCACGATATCTGCCACGCTGACGTTGTACATGCGGGACAGCGCCAACACCGTCTCACCGGGGCGCACCACGTGAAAACCCACGCGCTCAACCGGCGCGGCTGCGGCAGGCGGCTGCGTCCCGTCACGAACCGGAGCGGAAACGCGACTGGCGCAGCCCGCGGTCAATGCGAGCAGCGAAACCATCCCGAGCAGGGCCAGGCGACGACGAAAAATTTCTTTGTTCATTCTGTACCAGTCAATAGCGGCACGAAGCGCACTGCTTCGTACCAGCTTTCCTTGAATACGTTACCCTGCCGCTCGATCAGCAACAGGCGTTGTTCGCCGCTGCCCACAGGAATCATCAGACGCCCGCCAGGCGCAAGCTGATCTTTCAGCGCCTGAGGCACACCGACGGCTGCGGCAGCGACAATAATCGTGTCAAACGGTGCTGCCTCGGGCAAGCCTACGCTGCCGTCAGCATATTTCAAACGTACATTCGGCAGGCGCAGCGGACGCAGATTGTTGCGTGCACGATCCAGAAGCGGGCGTATGCGCTCTACCGCATAGACATCCGTCGCAATCTTGGAAAGCACTGCAGCCTGGTAACCACAACCGGCTCCGATTTCCAGCGTGCGGCCAAGTTCCCGGCCCGCACGCAACAACTCGATCATGCGTGCGACGACAAAGGGCTGGGAAATGGTTTGCTGAAAGCCGATCGGCAGCGCAGTGTCGTCATAGGCGCCGTAGGCCAGCCCTTCCTCGACAAACTGGTGACGGGGGATCTGGGCCATGGCCGAGAGGACTTTCTCGTCCCGAATTCCCTGCGCACGCAGGCGATCGACCATTCTGGCCCGGGTCCGCACTGCATCCGGCGTCCGCGCATTCATCGTGCCAGCCAGTCCTTTACAGTATGAATCTGTGCGGTGTGCGTGAGGTCGATCTGCAAGGGCGTGATCGACACCATGCCGTTTGTCACCGCATTGAAGTCGGTGCCGTCACCGGCGTCTGCTGCACCGCCGGCAGCACCCACCCAGTAAACAGTTTCGTTGCGCGGGGTCACGCTGCGGATAACCGGCTCGGCCTTGTGACGCTTGCCCAGACGGGTCACCTGCGTCCCCTTGATCTGCTCATAGGGCAGATCGGGCACGTTGACGTTGAGCAAGGCGGGCCGCGGCCAGGGCTGGCGCATGAAGCGCTCGGCGAGGTCACGCGCGACGCGTGCCGCGGCCGAAAAATCCGACGCCCCCTTGCTGACCAGCGACACCGCAATCGAAGGCACACCCAGCAGAAAGCCTTCGGTGGCAGCCGCAACAGTGCCCGAGTAGATGGTGTCGTCACCCATGTTGGCGCCATGATTGACGCCGGACACCACCATGTCGGGCATATGGTCGAGCATGCCCGTGACCGCAAGATGCACGCAGTCGGTTGGCGTACCGTTGACGAAGTAGAACCCATTGGCCGCGCGACGCAGGGACAGCGGGCGATCGAGCGTCAGGGAGTTGCTCGCTCCGCTGCGGTCACGCTCGGGCGCAACGACGGTTACCTCGCCGATTTCTGCCAGCGCCGCTGCGAGCGCTGCAAGCCCTGGCGCGAAATAGCCGTCGTCGTTACTGACCAGAATACGCATCTTGAATCCGTTCGGAATGAGACCCCGTCGATCGACAAGGTCGGCCGATGTTAGCACAGCAGCAGGCATGCCTTCCGGACGCGCCAGAACAAAAACCGGCCTGCGCCGGTTTGAATTCGTCTGAGCCGGGCTCCGGATCCGGAACCCGCTACCCTGAGACTGCCTGCAGCGGGCAAATCGGACACGCCGCGCTTCGCCACACCACACAGATCATCAGGCCGCCGATCGGAAAGGCCGCTGCTCGAAATGAGAAGCGGGGCGATTATCGCACGCCAGCCTCGCAAGAACCATTTCTTGGGCGGTCGGGCCGGCCCTTCACGCCCCATCAGCTTCCGAGCATCAGCACGCCGGCACCGCTTACGACGACGCCGATGGTCCGCTTCACGGCCAGCCCGGTGCGCGATTCGGGAAACCAGCGCGCACTGAGAAATCCCGCCAGATGCAGCGCAGCCGTAGCGAGCACGAAGCCACCCGCGTAACGCATGAAACCCGCGTCGCCGATCTCGGCGTAATGGGCATGGCCATGAAACACTGCAAAGATCGTGATCAGCGGAAGGGTGAAGGCCAGTGACAGGCTTGTCAGCGAACTCAGCAACAGCCCGAGCACGATCACCGACGCTGCGATCGTCGCCTCAACCGCCGGCAGGGCGATGCCCGCCATCCCCAGCAGCGATCCACCGAGCATCGCCAGCACGAAGCCCAGGGGCAGTCCCCACCGAACCGCGCCGCGCTGACCCGCGGCGTACAGCCCCACGGCAAGCATTGCGAGCAGGTGGTCGAGGCCGGTCACCGGATGCATCAGACCCGACGCGAATCCCGCATCCGCATGCCCCGAGTGTGCAAACACCGATCCGGCACCAAGGCTGAGTACGGCAGCAATCAGAACACGAGAGCGAAGCATGGAAATCTCCTCATTTATTGGCGTTGTCGAGCAAACTGTCATCGATTGATACAAGATGCGTGCCAGCAAGCGCCCCCACTGCCTGCTGGCAATCCGGAGCCGTTCTGACACCACACCGGACGCGCCGCTGACGGTGTGCAACCCAAGCCGGTCACACACTTTCCACTGCGCGCACCGGGGCCGTCAGCGCGCAAGCGGCAGTTCGAGTGTGAATGCCGCGCCGCCCGCAGGCAGGTTTTCGGCGCGCAGCGACCCGCCATGCCGCTCGACGATGCCGTAGCTGATGGACAGTCCGAGCCCGGTACCCTGCCCCACCGGCTTGGTGGTGAAGAAGGGATCGAACACATGAGCCAGATGCGCCGGCGCGATACCCGGGCCGTTGTCCACGAAGCGCAAGAGGATGCGCGGCCCCTGTGCCGTTGAAACCTGCTCCGCGGCAATCCGCAGCGTCGGCAAGTCGGTGAGACGGGTGGCATCTGCAGCGTTCTGAACCAGGTTCATTGCCACCTGCTGCATCTGCCCTGCCGACCCGATCACGGGCAGCGGACCGGAAAACTCCATCGCAACCTTGAAGGTCTTGCGCTCAGCCTGACACACCCAGCGCACCGCACGTTCGATGACCTCTGCAAGATCGAAGCGTTGCTGCTCGTCACGATCGACCGCAGAGAAGCGCTTCAATCCATCCACGATCTCACGCGTACGCTCGGCGCCCTCGATCGTGCCCTCGATCAGTGGATCGAGATCGACCAGGATGCGGTCGATGCGCAGACGTTTGCGCAGGTGTTCGATCTCCTCGGCCGGCACCCCCTCATGCACGGCGGCAAGGTACTGCCCGAGACGCTCGGCATAGCGGCGCAGCGCGTGCACATTGCCGATGATGAAGCTGATCGGGTTGTTCAACTCATGCGCAACGCCGGCCACGAGGCGCCCAAGAGAGGCCATCTTTTCCGAATGCAGCAGTTGCTGCTGGGTACGCTTCAGGTCGTCATGCGCCTGGGTAAGCGCCTGATAGGCCTTGCGCAATTCGCCGACCGGGCGCCCGGTCACGACCATGCCCAGGGACTTGCCCACCGCATTGAAGCGCGGCGTGCAGTTGAAGGAGACTGGCACCGACGCGCCGTCGTGCGCACGCAGCGGAAGTTCGCAATCGTGCACTTCGTCATCGCCACCACTCACGTTGAGCCGGGCACGCGCCAGCACGCGCGCGTCGGCATCGGCAAACAGGTCGAATACCGAGGTGCCGCGCAAATCTGCGGCTTTGCGCCCGGTGATCACCTCCAGCGCCGGGTTCACGTCCTCGATGGTGCCGTCGCGCCCACAGATCACCAGAATGTCGGACATCGCAGTCAGCACGCTGAGGATGAACTGCTGCGACTCCTCAAGCTTGGCGTTCTTTTCCTCGAGTGCGACCTCGTACTGCAGCAGATCGGAATAGACCTCATCCATCTTGTGGATCACATCCATCCACACGTCCTCGCCCACACCGACGAGTTCGCCAGGATGTCCGGTATGGCCGACGTCGAGGGAAGACTCAGGGGTATTCTTCACGCAGTCCTCCTCAGTGCACCGTGCATACCATGCAGGGGTCGAAGGAGCGCACGACATGCTGCACTGCAAGCGGCATTTCATCCGACTCGCACGCGGGCGTGCCCACCAGAGCCTGTTCGAGCGCGCCGGGCGTACCGCGCTCGTCGCGCGGGGAAAAGTTCCAGGTCGTGGGCGCGATGATCTGGTAGCGCTGAATCCGCCCCTTGCGGATCACGACCCAGTGTCCGAGCGCACCGCGCGCGGCTTCGATCAGGCCCACGCCCTGCGCCGAATCGGGCACGCCGGCATCGGTGCAGAAACGTTCGCCAGGCTCGATCGCAAGCGCCCAACGCTCCATCTCGGGCACCACCCGCGCGATTTCGAGCAAGCGCCCGACCACCCGGCTGAACACGTTTCCGCCGCCCGCAGCCACGAGATCGCGCGCCAGCGGATGGGCATCCACCACCTGCCGCGACAAGGCGCCGCACTGCACCACCTCGCCCCGCCAGCGCGGCGCCTTGCACCAGCTGTAGCCGGACTCGCGCGCGATATCGGGCTGGGTGAAACCGGAAAGCGGATGGCAGGCCCCCTCCCCCGCCATCCATGCATGGGAGACGTCCTCGGTCACATCTTCATGGGCGAAGTCGAGCAGGCTGGCCGACGCCGCATCCCACACTCCGCGGGCGAAGAGGCGCTCGCCTTCGAACACGTAATTGCCATGGCTCAGGTAGCGTTCGCCCCCCTCACAGCGCCCCAGGCGATCGAGCCGGAGGTTGCGCGCAATGCCAAGGAAACGGGCGAAATCCCCACGCTCCGGCCCCTTCGCCTCGAACCACGCCCACAGGGCCGCCTCCGAACCGATACCGCTGATGGCCTCCAGTGCATCGCCGAACAGATGGCGCTCCAGCCAGGCGCGAAAACGCCGGATCAGGGACACCATCCTCACGCGCTCGGTCGCGCTGACAGCGCGCGCCGACCCGCCAGGCTGCACGCTCAGCGTGTGCGGCCACTTGCCGGCCAGCGTGCCGAGCAGGTGCATGAACTGCGCCCGTGCGGGCAGGACGTCGGCCGCAGCCGCCCCCCGGATTGCCTTGAAGCGCGCTTCGGCCGATGCGAACCACGGCGCACCGGCATACGCGTCGCGCGCGAAATCCGGCATGAAGAACAGATAGAAATGGGTCAGGTGATCGGCGAGGTTCTCGGTAGCAAGCATCAGGTTGGTCGCACGCGCGCCATTGGGCGGAGGCGTCACGCCCATCGCATCGGCGAGGGCCGTCGCAGCCGCCACCGACTGGGATACGGAGCAGATACCGCAGATGCGCGGCACGATGACCAATGCATCAGCCGGCACCTTGCCTTCGAGAATCTGCTCGAAACCACGATACAGCGGCGAATTGACTCGCGCCGCCGAAACCACGCCATCCTCGGTATCAAGGCTGAGCTCGAGGTCGCCCTCGACGCGGTTGAACGGGCCCAGAACACGACGGCTCATGTACGCACCTGCACACGCCGGCTCACCGGCACGCTGCGTCGAGCGAAACCGCGATCCATCATCCGGACGATCACACTTGCCACCTTCAAGGTCATTTCACACCCTGTTACTTGAGCCCGGTCTTGCGGATGACCGGCGTCACCACCGGGTGATCCGCCGTCGCATTGGTTCGCACCCGCTTCGGCGTGGCCGACTTGGACAGCGCAGCGAGTGCGACAAACCATGCCTTTGGCATGTCGGTCGGCAAACCGATGGGAATGCCGCCCACCTTGGGCGTTTCAAAGAAGGGATGGCCGGGCTCCTCGAAACCGGGTTCGGTACAGCTGATGCAGGGGTAGCCCCCGCTGGTACATGAACCTGCTCCGTTCCATGGGCGCACATTGCAGTCGGCGTGCGCCTGCGTACCCTTGCAGCCCATGTGCTCCATCATGCAGCCGAGATCGGACGCCTTCTCCGCGCTGGCCTTGAACTCGTAGAACTCGTTGCGCGAACAGCCGTGGTGCACCAGCTGGTCTGCATAGAAGCGCGGACGCCCGAGCGCATCAAGGTCGGCCGCGGCGATGCCGTCGAGCGCAAGCGCCAGCAGGGTTTCCAGCACCCAGCCCGGATGCGTCGGGCAGCCCGCCACATTAATCACCGGCAAGCCGCTTGCGCTGCGATAGCCGGCACCGAGCAGGCCGCCTGCCTCGTTGCCATCGTACTGCAGGCCGCAGGCATCGGTCGGGTTGTATGCGGCTGCGGTCACCCCGCCAAACGCAGCGCAGGTGCCCACCGCCACGGTATGACGTGCGCGCGCCGCCAGGGCGCGGACCCAGTCGATCATCGCCCGCCCGGTACCCGCCAGCACATGAAAACGGCCACTGCCATGCGGTCCGCGCAGCAGCGCGCCCTCCACGCAGAGGACGTCGAGCGGGGTCGTCCCGGCGATACAGGACTCGAGGATTGCCACCGCCTCGCGGCCGCTGGCCTCGGACAGGCTCGGGTGCCACAACAGTGACACGCCACCGCCCTCGAGCGTCGCAAGCACGTCGGGCGACTCGGCGCACAACAGGGACATGGTGCAGCCACCACAGCCGCCGGATTGAAGCCAGAGCACGTTCATGAGCGGTATTGAAGCACAGGATCAGTCCTTGTCGAGCCCGTAGCGGGTGAGCTTGTTGCGCAGCCCCACGCGCGACAGGCCGAGCTCGCGCGCAGCATGGGTCTTGTTCCAGCGATGGCGCACGAGGCTCTCCCTGACGATGCGGGCCTCGAGCGCATCGAGCCGGGTCTTGAGATCACCGTCGAGCCCCGACAACAGCTCGAGGGCCGGCTCCTGCTCCACCGCGGCAGCCCGCAGCACACGCGGGCTGAGATCGGCCGCACGCAATTCGCCGTCATCCGCCAGTGCGACCATGCGCAGCACCTCGTTGCGCAGTTCGCGCACGTTGCCGGGCCAGCGGTACGCAGTCAGACAGGAAAGCACATCGTGCCCAAGCCGCTGTGGCGCCAGCCCCGCCGCGGACAGGGTTTCGTCGACGAAGGTCTGGGCGATGAGGCCGATATCCATCGGCCGCTCGCGCAGCGGCGGCACCTGAATGGTGATCGCGGCGATACGGTAGTAGAGGTCCTCGCGGAAACGACCGGCGCGCACGTCGGCCTCGAGGTCGCGGTTGGTTGCCGCCACCACGCGCAGGTCGACCGGCAACGGGCGAGGCGCACCGATCGGTCGCACCTCCCCTTCCTGCAACACCCGCAACAGCTTGACCTGGAAAGCCGGTGTGGTTTCGCCGATCTCATCGAGAAAGATGCTGCCCCCATCGGCCTGCTTGAACAGCCCGACCCGATCCTCGTAGGCGCCGGTAAACGCACCACGCTTGTAGCCGAACAGTTCGGACTCGAGCAGCTGGTCCGGCACCGCACCGCAGTTCTCGGTAACGAAGGGCTCGGAACGGCGCGGGCTGGCCAGATGCAGCGCGCGCGCGAGCAGCTCCTTGCCGGTACCCGACTCACCGGTGAGCAGCACCGGCACATCGAGCCGCGCCACCTTGCACAGCAGTTCGCACACCGCGTTCATCGGCGAGTCCGGCGCACGCAGCAAGGTGTCCAGCGCAAACTTGCGTTCGATCACCTGGCGCTTGCTCGCCACCCGCTGGCGCATCACCGGCCCCGTCACCTTCAGGTCGAGCGACAGGCGCTGGTTCTCGGTCTGCAGACGATAGATTTCGGCCGCACCACGCAGGGTGAGCAGCAGCTGCTCCGGCTGCCAGGGTTTGAGCAGATACTGGTAGATGCCAGCCTCGTTGATGCCGGCGATGATGTCCTCGGACTCGGTGTAGCCCGAGATGATGATGCGCACCGCGTCCGGCCACTTGTCGCGTACCTCGCGCAGAAACTGCACGCCGGACACCCCGGGCATGCGCTGATCGCAAAGCACGATCTGTATCCACTCGCGCGCCATGATCTCGGCCGCTTCGGCCGCAGACGAGGCGGTGAAGACGTTGAAATCCTCTTCCAGCGTGCGATGCAGAGCTTCCTGCGAGCGCAGTTCGTCATCCACCACCAGCACGCCTGGCAATTCGCTCGTCATGCACCGGCCTCCGTTGTGCCTTCCGGCACCCGCCACCCCAGCTCGCGGTGCAGTGCCAGATGCCTCGGCGTCCACGACTGCGCCGATTTGTGCACGAAGTGGTAGCGCGCCACGTGATAGCTCGGATCAAAGCCGAAGAAGTTGCGTCGCATCTGTTCAAGTTCGTGGTCGCGATAGGCGGCAAGCGGCTTGATGGCTTCGTCGGCAGCACGGTGGCTCTGCTTGTCTGCCAGCCGGTCCGGGTAGTCCGCGGCACGCGCAAGCGCATCCGCGCGTGCGGCGACCTCACGCTCGAAGCCGGGCAGATCGCGACCGAAACAGGCGTCGATCAGCCCCGCCTCCAGGGCACGTCCGGCCAGCAGCGGCAAGCGGCTGGACATGATCGTGCGCGCGGTTTCCGGGCCAACCCTGCGCGGCAGCAGATAGGTCCAGTACTCGGAGCCGTAGAGGTTGCCCATGTTGCGGTAGTGCGGATTGAGGACCACGCCCTCGCGCGCCCAGACGAAATCCGCAGCCAGCGCCAGAAAGCAGCCGCCCGCGCCGGCATTGCCGCGCATCGCCGCAACGGTCAGTTTGTCGCTCGTCTGCAGCAGCGCCAGACAGACGTCGTCCATGGCGTTGATGTTTGTCCACGACTCGTCGGCCACCGAGCGCGCCGCCTCGATGGTGTTGAGATGAATCCCGTTGGACCAGAAATCACGTCCGCCTTCGAGCACCAGCACCCGCGTCGGCCGTGCATTGGCCTGTTCGATGGCTTCACGCAACTGCTCGCACTGGGCGGTACTCATCGCACCGTTGTAGAAGTCGAAGCGCAGGAAGCCAACGCGACCGTCGGCAGACTCGCGGTAGCCGATCGCATCGGCATCCGGGTCGGCAAGCAAGGGCAAAGCCGCGATCTGTTGCGGAAAGGCGTCCGCGACCGGCAGCTTGAATCGGTGTTCGCCATTGCTGCGCCTGACGTGACCGATCCACACTGCGCCATCGACCGTTGCGCGCAACACCGCGCCATCGGCCCGCCGCCCCACGACCTCGCCTGCCGCGGCCTCGTGCTGCACCTGAGCGGGCTGTGCGTCGAAGAGCCGGCAGTCTTCACCGAAAAGCGTATCGGCCACACCCGGATAGCCGTCAGCCGCACGCAGCCGCGCAAGCACCGTGGCCGTGCTGTCAGCGGCCCAGTCGATGCTGCGATCCGCCTGCTGCATGGGTGGGTGCCAGGTTCCGTTCGCGCCCGTCCAGTCGTGGATGGGACAGGGTTGCCACCGTCTTGCTCGCCACGCGGCGACGCGCGCCAGCGCCTCGCGCACCGCTGCGAGCGCGGCATCGGTCACCTCGTTGCGGTAAAGACTGGCCTTGGTCGCCACCCGCATCGGAAAGCGCCGCGCCGCCCACACCGGGCCGGCGTCCATTTCGGCTTCAGCCTGCAGCACCGTCACGCCCCATTCGGGCAACCCGTCATGAATGGCCCAGTCCAGCGCCGACGGCCCGCGGTCGCCGACGATGCCCGGGTGCACGATCAGGGTGAGGTGTTCGCGCCAGATCGAGGCCGGCACCGCGCGCTTGAGAAAAGGACACACGATCACGTCGGGCCGGAACAAGGCCACGGCTTCTTCGGCCACCGCGTCGGCAATGTCGAACTCCACCGACACCCGATGCCCGTCGGCACTCAGTTCGGCAAAGAGACGCTGGCTCAGGCTGTTGAAGGCGTGGGTCAGAAACAGGATGCGCATCCGTTCGGCCTCAGCAGATGCGGGGCAATTGCTCGCCCGACAACCAGTCGACCATGCGCCGGCCACCAAAGCCGGTGCGGATCTGGACGAAATGGTTGGGATCGGCAATCACCTCGCCGATGCGCGCGGCTTCGGTCCCCAGGGGATGCGCGCGCAGCGCGGAAACGGCCGCATCGGCGTCGTCCGCGGCGCAGATCACCACCAGCTTGCCCTCGTTGGCAACATACAGCGGATCGAGACCGAGAAACTCGCATGCGGCCTCCACCTGCGGATGGATCGGAATCGCGGCCTCCTCGAGGCTGATCCCGACACCCGACTGGACCGCGATCTCGTTGAGCGTGGTCGCCAGCCCGCCGCGGGTGGGGTCGCGCATGACCCGGACGCCGGGCACAAGCTCGAGCAGGTGGGCGATCAGGCCGTGCAGCGCGGCCGTGTCGGACACGATTTCGGTGTCGAAGGCGAGCGATTCGCGCTGCGACAGGATGGCCGTGCCATGGTCGCCGATGCTGCCGGACACGATCACCACATCGCCCGCCCGCGCATTCGCGCCGCCAATGTCGCGCCCCGCCGGCAAGGCCCCGACGCCGGTGGTGGAGATGAACACACCGTCGCCCTTGCCGGCTTCGACCACCTTGGTGTCTCCGGTCACCACCGGCACGCCGGCCTCACGCGCCGCCGCGGCCATCGAATTGACGATGCGCACCAGATCGGCCAGCGCAAAGCCTTCTTCCAGAATGAAGCTCGCCGCAAGGTAAAGCGGGCGGGCGCCCATAACGGCCACATCGTTGATGGTGCCGTGCACCGACAGGCAACCGATATCGCCGCCGGGGAAAAACAGCGGTGACACCACGTGCGCATCGGTGGCCATCACCAGCCGCTCGCCCGCTGCGGGTGCAGGCAGCACCGCCGCATCATTGCCCTGCCCCAGCCACTCGTTGGCGAAGGCGCGCGCAAACACCTCGTCGATCAACTGCGCCATCGCCCGGCCACCCGCACCATGTCCCATATCCACCCGGCCCTGTTTCAGGTCGAGCGGGCGGACATAGCCTTTCTTTACCTCACCCATGTTGGGGCCTCCAGCGTCGTACTCCAGCCTCCAGTCACGCAGCCACCACCGGAATATCGCGGAAGCGACCATAGTTGTAGTGGGCCGCGCACGCACCTTCGGACGACACCATGCACGAGCCCATCGGATTCTCCGGCGTGCACACCGTGCCGAAGATCCTGCAGTCGGTCGGCTTTTTCACCCCGCGCAGGATCGCACCGCATTCGCAGGCCTTGTTGTCCGCCACGCTGCGGTAGGCGATGTCGAACTTCGCCTCGGCATCGAAGGCGGCGAAGCGCGCCCGAATGCGCAGCGCCGAATACGGCACCTCGTGCAGACCGCGCCATTCAAAGCTGCGACGCAGTTCGAACACGTCGCTCACCAGCGCCTGCGCCTTGAGGTTGCCGTCCTCGGTGACGGCGCGGGTGAACTCGTTCTCGACCTCGGCGCGACCTTCGTTGACCTGGCGGATCAGCATGCGCACGGCCTGCATCACGTCGAGCGGTTCGAACCCGGCGATCACCACCGGCTTGCGATACTCCTCGGCGAAGAAGGCATACGGGCGGCTGCCGATGATGGTCGACACATGCGCCGGCCCGATGAAGCCGTCCAGCGGCACGCTGCCGATCTCGCGCACCTCGGGCGACTCAAGGATGGTGACGATGGCCGACGGCGTGAGCACGTGGTTGCAGATCACACTGAAATTGTTCAGCCCGAGCGCTTCGGCCTGGCGAATCACGAGCGCGGTAGGCGGCGTCGTGGTCTCGAAGCCGATGGCGAAAAACACCACTTCGCGCGCCGGGTTGGCCTGAGCGAGCGCCACTGCGTCGGCCGCCGAATACACCATGCGGATATCGGCGCCACGCGCCTTGGCCTTGAGCATCGACAGCCCGTCGGAGGCCGGCACCCGCAGGCAGTCGCCATATGTGCACACGATCACCTCGGGCCGCGCAAGCGCCAGTCCGATCGCCATGTCGATGCGGCCGATCGGCAGCACGCATACCGGACAGCCGGGGCCGTGGATCATGCGCACATTGGGCGGCAGCAGGTCGGTCACACCGTAACGCGAGATGGCATGGGTATGGCCGCCGCAGAACTCCATGAACGCATACTCGCGCGCCGGATCCGCCTCGGCGCGAATCGCGGCCGCGAGCTTCTGCGCAAGACCGCCGTCACGGAACTCGTCCACGTACTTCATGCGCCCACTCCGGCGCCCGGCACGCCACCGATGCCGGCCTCCGCGAACAGGGCGAGCGTGCGCTCGGCCTCCTCCGCATCGAGCC
Organism: Parazoarcus sp. PS-13 R2A; assembly: GCF_057621855.1. Classification (NCBI taxonomy): domain Bacteria; kingdom Pseudomonadati; phylum Pseudomonadota; class Betaproteobacteria; order Rhodocyclales; family Zoogloeaceae; genus Parazoarcus; species Parazoarcus sp. PS-13 R2A. Next base: position 99,990 of record NZ_JBYEXN010000012.1, on the reverse strand, counting down.
GGGACAGGGCGTAGCCGACATGGACGATCACGTAATCCCCCACGGCGACATCCTCGACCAGGGCGAGCGAAATCTCCTTCTTTACCCCGCCGAGATCGATGCGGGCATTGTCACCGTCGAGCAGTTCGACGACACGGGCGGGAATCGCAAGACACATGGCTCAGTTTCCGGGTTGCAGTTGCTGGATCGCCACCCACGCCTGACCGAGGGCGATACCGCCGTCGTTGCACGGGGCCTGGCGCGCAGTAAGAACATCGAGCCCGCGTGCCGAGAGCCGGCGCGGGAGCTCGAACGCAAGCTGGCGGTTTAGAAAACAGCCGCCGCCGAGCGCGACCGTCGACAGCCGCTCGCGCCGCGTGGCAGCGACGATCCAGTCCTCGAGTGCGGCCAGCAGCGTGGCATGAAAGACCGCGGCGCCACGCGCCGGATTGCGCTCGTGCGCAAGCTCGGCAAGCAGCGGCAGGAGGTCAAGTTCGACGCCAACCTCATCTTCGCGCACAGTCCACCCTCGATGCGCGCGCAGTGCCGAGCCATAGCTTGCGGCAAGACTCTCCAGTCGCATCGCGGCCTCGGCGTCGTAGTCCATGCGCTCGCATACACCGAGCAGTCCGGCTGCAGCGTCGAACCAGCGCCCCATGCTGGTCGTGGTCGGGCACAGGTGGGGCTTGTCCAGCAGGACCTCGATCTGCGCCGCTCCGCGTTGCGCGGCAAAGCGCGGCGCGATGTCGGCGCCTCTTCCCATCCGGTGCAGCGCGGATGCGGCCATCCGCCACGGCGCCCTGGCGGCCTGGTCGCCACCGGGCAGCGCCAGCGGCGCGAGATGCCCCACGCGCTCGAACGCTGCGCCATCCACCGTCAGCAGCTCGCCGCCCCAGGCACTGCCGTCACTGCCGAGGCCGACGCCGTCGAGCGCGACACCGAGCACCGGGCCCGAACGGCGATGCTCGGCAAGTACCGCGGCGATATGGGCATGGTGATGCTGCACCCCGATCGCTGGCACACCGAGCCGGTCCGCCAGCGCCAGCGCGGCACGGGTGGAATGGAAATCCGGATGCAGGTCGTGCGCCACGGCCTCGGGCTGGATGGCCAGAATGCGCTGCAGATGCTCTGCCGCCTGATCCATCGCCACGCACACACCCGGATTGTCGAGATCGCCGATGTGCTCGGAGAGGAAGGCTTCGTCGCCACGGGTGAGGCACACTGCATTCTTCAGCCACGCGCCAAAGGCCAGTACCGGCACTCCTTTCTGTGCCAGCCGGATAGACCGCGGGGTGAAACCGCGTGCGCGGCGAACGAAGCGCGGCGTTTCCCGCGCCCCGGCAAGCGCGCTGCGCTCGGCGACCATGACCGAATCGTCGCAACGGCTCAGGATGTCACGATCGTGCATCAGGTAAGCGTCGGCGATCCCTTTGAGGCGCTGCAGGGCTTCCAGGTTGTCAGTTACCAGCGGCTCACCCCCGGGGTTGGCCGAGGTCATCACCAGCGCCAGATCCTGCACCTCGCCGAGCCAGTCCGTCCCCGTCGGGCGTCCTGCGTTGTCGTGGAACAGCAGGTAATGAAGCGGCGTATAGGGCAGCATCAGCCCGATGCTGCCGAGATCCGGGGCAAGTCCCCAGAGCTCGTTGTCGACGCTCGGACGCTTTTCGCACAGCACGACGGGTCGCTCGGCACCAGCCAGCAAGGCTTCTTCGGCGGAAGCCAGTCGCGCCCAGCGCCGGGCCGACGCGAGATTGGCCACCATCACCGCAAACGGCTTCCCGCCCCGCCCCTTGCGCGCACGCAGACGCTCGACCGCCTCCGGGTTGCGCGCATCGCACACCAGGTGAAAGCCGCCGAGCCCCTTGATCGCGACGATCTCGCCGGTGAGCAGTCGCAGCAGGGTGTCGGCAATCGGGTCGCGCGTCGCCACCCGCACGCCGGCCGCTTCGAGCAGGCTCAGCTGCGGCCCGCAGTCCGCGCACGCATTGGGCTCGGCATGAAAACGCCGATGCACGGGGGCATCGTATTCGCGCTGACATGCCGGACACTGCGCAAACGTCGCCATGCTTGTGTTGCTGCGGTCATAGGGCAGCGCACGCGTGATGGTGTAGCGCGGACCGCAGTGGGTGCAGTTGATGAAGGGATAGCGCCAGCGCCGGTCGGCAGGATCGAACAGTTCCGCAATACAGTCTGCACACACGGCGCTGTCGTGGCCGATGGTGGTGCTCACCGCGCCGCTCTCGCTGGTCCGGATGGTAAAACCCTGATCTGCGGGGTCGGCATCGCACAGCCGGGTGTGAATCGAATCGACCCGCGCAAGGCTGGGCGCCTCCGAACGGATCCGAGCAATCAGCGCCGAAAGGTTGCCGGGCAGCCCCTGCCCTTCGAGCTCGACGCCATCACCGTCGTTTCTGACCCAGCCGGAGAGGTCCAGCGTCTGCGCCAGACGATAGACGAAGGGCCTGAAACCCACGCCCTGAACCACGCCGCGCACGCGAATATGCCGGCGCTCGAGCCTGGGCTGGGAGAAGTCCTGCGCCATCAAGCCACGACACCTGCTGCGGCCACTTGCGACGGCGACCGGTCAGCCGAGGCCGCCTCCACGCCTGCACCAATCCACGCGAGCCACTCATCGAAACCTTCGCCGGTAGTCGCGGACACCTTCATCACCTTCAGGCGCGGATTGACCCGCAGCGCAAACTCCACCGCCCTGTCCACATCGAAGCTCAGGTAGGGCAGCAGATCGACCTTGTTCACCAGCATCAGATCGGCCGCGGCAAACATGTCGGGATACTTGAGCGGCTTGTCCTCTCCCTCGGTCACCGACAGGATCACCACCTTGTGCGCCTCACCGAGGTCGAAGGCTGCCGGGCAGACCAGGTTGCCGACGTTTTCGATCAGCAGCAGCGAATCATCCGCAAGCTCGAGGCGCGGCAATGCCTGACTTACCATGTGTGCATCAAGATGGCAGCCCTTGCCGGTATTGATCTGCAGTGCGCGCACGCCGGTCGCGCGGATGCGCTCGGCGTCGAAATCGGTCTGCTGGTCGCCCTCGACCACGGCCACCGGCAATCTGCCGCCCAGTTCGGTGATCGTGCGGCACAACAGGGTCGTCTTGCCCGAACCCGGACTCGACACCAGATTGAGCGCAAAGATGCCGCGCTCGCCCAGCCAGCGACGGTTGGCCTCGGCGAGGCGGTCGTTCTTGCCGAGAATGTCCTGCTCGATCCTCACCATCTGGCCCTGACTGAGTCCGGGCGCATGTGCGTGCGCCGGGCCAGTGCCGTAGTCCACGTTGTCGCCCTCAACACGGGGGCCATGCTCGGTCGCATCGCCATGCGGATCGTGCGCAGTGTGCCCGTGCTGATCATCATGGTCGTGCTCATGCGCTGCCACGGCGCGCCAGGCCACGGTCGCCCCGGCTTTGGCCCTCGGCCTGGCGACGGCCTGACCGATTCTGATCTCACCTGTTCCGCAACCACATACCGTGCACATGCTCTCTGCTCCTCGATCACCCGGGCAGTCACGCTGCCTCTCAGTTACTGCCTCGGTTTCAGCATTCGCTTCTGAATCACTACTCGACTTCCAGTTCCAGCACCCGCATCTCGGTGCCCCTCGTCGGCTGGACCTGATAGCTGCCACACTGCGGACACGGGTCATACAGCCTGCTCACCGCGACCGTCTGCGCGCACTGCATGCACCAGCCGCTCCCCGCCACCCTGACCACCTCCATCCGCGCGCCTTCAGCCGCACTGCCGCGCATCACCGCATCGAAACAGAAACTCAGCGCATCGACTTCAACCGCCGACAGCTCGCCGATCTCGACCACGACCGTCTTGACCCGACCGAGCTGCTGAGTACTCACTGCATCATCGACGATGCTGCGGATACCTTCGGCCAGCGACATCTCATGCATCCCCCGCCGCCTCCTGCGTGACGGTGAATGCGACACAGGGGTCGAGCGACAGGGCAAGCCAGTCGAGCCGCGCCAGCGCCGCGTCGCGCCCCTCGGCCTCCCAGCCGGTCGCCTCCTGCATGAAGGCGCCGCCCGGTGCAAAATTCCATTCGGTGGGGGCGATGATGTGATAGTCGGCCACGATGTCGCCCTCCAACCGCAAGGCGTGCAGAAGCACGCCGCGTGAGGTTTCGACGCAGGCCAGCCCGGCCCCCTCGCCCAGCGGCGCGGCATCGAAGCAGGGCTGCATGTCGCGCGCAAGCGGATGACGCAGGCGGCTGGCGTGGTCGGACAGGTCCACCACCTGCGCAAACACGCGCGCTGCAATACGATGGCCGTAGCCCAGCAGCGCCGCGACCAGTGGCGATCTGCTCTGACGCGCAAGCGCGCCGGTTTCATAGACGACGGGACTGGCTCCGCCATGCCACGCGGGGGCGCGGTCGAACTCGGGCGCGGGTAGCGTGCCGCCCAACATCTGCGCCCACTCCTGCGCCGTATGCGGGGGTAGCAGCGGCGCGACCTTGTCGCCTTCGGGCGTCCACCGTCCCGCCTCGATCAGTTCGGCGAGCGTCTCGCCGACAAACCCGCCGTAGCGCGTCGCACTGACGAACTCGGCCAGATTGGCGGGTTCGCGCATGGACAGGAAGAAGCCCGACAGCAGTTCCTTGGCAACCAGGTCGAGCAGCACGCCGCCGACATCGAAAGCCGCGGCCGTGTCGGTCACCTGCGCCAGACGATGATGCAGTTGCGCGAAGCGAACGCGTTGCGGCAACCGGCCGAAGCGCGTCGGCCAGTCGAGCAGCAGCCGCCACAGGTGTTCCTGAGCAGCCTCGCAGCTGATTGCGCGCTCGTCTTCGATGCTCGGCGCACAGGCCTCGCCGCGTGCGGCAGCCACCGCGGCCCGCGCTGCAATGCCCTGCGCCCGGCCGCACAGGCTGAACAGCACCGGCACCATGCGCAGCACTTCATCCACATGCCGTCCGACCAGCACCGCTGCGGCACGCGGCCGCGTGTTCTCGACCCGCGCCGTCAGACTGCGCCCGCCATCGAGACTGACCACGATATTCAGGTTGCCGGCACTACTCATCCCCGCCCCCGCAGCAAGAGTCCGCCGCGCAGGAAGTCGCGCCGCGAAACCGGCGCGGCGGCGACGGATTCGCCCTGCAGCCGTGCCTGTTCGGCAGCAGCGTCCGCTTCGGACGCCCCATCGGCCGCGACGAACAAGGCGTCGAGCGCCGCATGCGCCACGGCTTCTGCATCGGCCTGGCTTTCGAACTCGAACACCGGCGAATACAGGGAGCACATCTGGTAGGGCCCGATCTCCGGTTCGCTGTTGCCCAGGAACGCATATTCGCCCGAGGGAAAGGTCCAGCACTGACGCTCGTCCGCCGCCAGGGGGCGGAACAGACCGCCACCGCCTGGGATCAGCACCAGACTCAGCGACCATGGTGTCAGCAGCGCGCCCAGCCACTCGCCCTGCCACGACCGAAAACCGATGGCAGCGACCTCGAGCGCCGGATTGCACAGCGGCAGCCCGGCCATTGGCCCCGCTGCGATCGCAGCAAAACAGGCCCTGAGCCGGGGCGCGGGATCGTGCGCAAAGCCAGCGCGATCTGCAGACGTCGTGGGGCTCATAGGGCGTCCACCACCATGAACTTGTGACGCGGCGCATCACAGTTGGGGCAGGCCCAGTGCTCGGGCAAGGCCGAGAACGGCGTGCCGGGCGGGATCTGCCACACCTCGTCGCCTTCGGCCGGATCATAGACATGCCAGCAGATGCCGCACTCGAGACGGGCTCCGTCCGAGATGCGACTGCCGTCGCCGAGATAGCTGCCTTCAAACATGGTCTGAATTCCTGTTGTCGTGCGCATCCATATGCACCGCCTGCCCTCATGCAACCCGATGGTACGCCGAAGCCACGGAGAGGAGCAGTCGGGTCAGCCCGCATCATTCAAACCTGAGCGTCTCGATCCATTCGGCGAGGCGTTCGACGCTGTCGCCGAAGTCTTCGGCGGCGGCCGGCACCACATCGGGCATGTCGGTCACCTCGATGGTGTTGAGAATCAGGTTGTCGGCACTGTTGAAGTACTGCACCCACCAGGTGTTGGCGAGCCGGGTGCTGCTGACGCGGCAGTTCCCGTACCCGCGGGAGAGCACCAGTACGCTGCCCGCACCCAGTGTGCCGTCGAGGTAGGCAAGGTCGTCAGGTACCAGCGGCAGCAGGGTGAGATTGACAATGTGGGCGCCATCGCCTGACTTCCACCGCGCGGCGGCATCGACCAGTTCGGCCAGAATCGAGGGGGCGTTCATCACGCCTGGCGGCGGTGGCGGCACCGAAGTCCCGACGCTGCCCGCAAGCTGCGCGCAGACCCCGACAGCCCCGGGCACCGGCGCGGCCGACACCACATCGCGCACCTGCTGCTTCGCGACGTCGAATCCGAGTTCGCGCCAGACGCCGGCAAACACCGTTTCCTGAATGCGCAGCGTACCTTCACCGGCCTCTACAACGATGCTGACCTCGCCCTGCCCCAAGGCCTCGTTGACCAACTTGAGCCCAGGGGCCGAAAGCCCTGCGAGATCGATTTCGGGATAATCCGGATCGCCAAACGACCAGGCACGCATGGCGTCGAGCAGGCGCCCAAGCACGCCGAGCACCTCGTCGCGCACGGCGGGGTCGATCGCCTCGGGCATGCGTGGCACGTTGAATGTGCTCATTGCGCCCGGTGACGGAATGTACTCGAGCGTATCGTCTTCGTCCTGCGATCCGGGACCGAAGGCCACGACGGGGATGGGAAAGGCTTTCATTGTCTGGCTCCGGTCAGTGGCAGGCGGAATCGGATGCGGGACCACGCACCGGAATGCCGACCGAAGGCGCACGTCCGACAGGCAAAGCAAGCTTGCGTGCCACCGCCCCGCCCCATGCCTCCCAGTCGAGCATGCCTTCGAGCACCCCGACGTAGTCACCGTCACGCAGGAACAACTGCGCCGGATAGCGGGTGATACCGTAACGCGCGGCCACTTCGCGGCTGTCGGCGGGCATCAGGGCAGCTGCTCGCAGCCGGCGCCCGCACGTCTTGAGGATCTCGGGAAGGATGACCGCCACATCCCAGGTCTCGGGACTGCGGGCAGGGTCATCGGTGAGCAGGATCAGCACGTCGCCCCCCTTGGCGACGAACGCGCCGAGGCCGGCTGCATCGACACAGGCGATGCCATGCCGCAGTGCCTGGCGTTCAAGCAACGCGGCGAGGGAATCGAGATTGGGTGCGGCATAGTCGTTCATGTTCGGGGTCCTCGCAAAAATTCCGGAAGTTGGGGCTCGCGGCCAACGAGATCGGCAAAGGCTGCGTCCAGATCCACGGGCTGGCCGGCCATCAAGCCCGACAAGGCATTGAGGGCAGCGCCGACCCGGGCCGCCTCGGCACCATCGATCACCGCCCGTGCCGCGCCGAGAAACGTCATCAGCCAGACGCCTTGGGCCTGCGGCCCCACGAGCAGCGTGTCGATGCGGTGCTCGGCACCATCAAGACCGGTGCAGACCGCAACGCTGCCCTCCATGCGCTGCACCTGCAGCGGAATGCCGACACACATCTCAGGCCTCCCCTGAGGTCGTGACGAAACGCAGATCGCCGTGCCTGCAGGCCGCCTCGGGCGGGGGGCGACCTGCTTCGTAGGCATCCATGGCGAGCGCAACGTCGTTGAGCCGCAGCACCGCGTCGGCACGGGGCTCGACACTCACGCCCCAGCGGCGCAGGCGCGCCACCGCATGTGCAACCGCCGGCTCGATACAGGCGCGCACGACAGCACGCAGGCTGCCGCCAAAATCGTCGAGCTCGACCGGCTGCACGCCGATGAGCAGCATGGATTCGGGCAGACGATCGAGCATCTGCGCCGAGGCCAGCACCTCCTGAAAGCCGGTCTGGTGCAGGCTCATCTTCTTCGCCCCCATGAAGCGGGGCACTTCGCCGTCCTCGACCAGGCGCATCGTGCCCGGCTCGAGGCCATAGTCCACCGCATCGAACACGATCAGGCGGCGGGCTTCAGTGACATACGGCAGCAGGTACAGGCCCTGGGTACCGCCGTCCATCACGGTCACCTCGGCACCGAACTGCCAGGCCGCATCAAGCGCCTCGACACAGCGCACGCCGAAGCCCTCGTCAGCCCACAGGAGGTTGCCGATACCAAGAATCAGGACTGAACTGGACTGTGTGTGCATGCCGGCTCCGGGTGTAACGAGTGGGGTTACAGTTGCATGTGCCGTGCCAGCCCGGGGCGCGCGCATGAATCAACGCATAATCAATCACTTGAAGAAAATCCCGCTGGCAATGAGGAAACTCAGACTGGGGTTGTGTCGATCAGCTTTACATCAAATCGCAAACCTTCTTTCCACTTCGGCATTCATCGATCAACCGCGCCGCACAGGTTGCGCCACGCGATATGGGTATCCCACGCAGCCTGCAGATGCATCCACAGCAGCGGGTCGGTACCGAAGAAGACGCCCAGACGCACCGCAGTGTCTGGCGTGAAGGCGCGCCTGCCGCGGGTCAGCTCATTCACCCGCCGACGCGAGACGCCAAGTGCCCGGGCCAGCGCATCCTGCGAGATACCAGCCGGGCGCATGAAGCGGGTTTCGAGAAAGCGCCCCGGATGCGTGGGCGCCCTGGCGGGGCCGCGAACCACAGGCAAAAAGATGCGCGGGCCGGAGCCCGCGCGAACGATCGTCATCATGAGGAGAGAGAGACGAAAGGGGAAAGGCGCGAAATCATTGCGAAAGGCAGGACGGGCTTCAGTCCTTGAACATCCGCCAGCCGGAGATCATGGTGGAAATCAGGCTCTGGCGGCTCATGATGTCCTCGCGAATGGCTGCATAGACGTGCACGATCACGAAGCAGACGGTGACCCACATGCCGAGCCGGTGGAAGCTGTGGACCTGCAGGCTGTTGCCGCCCACTGCCGTGATGACCCAGCCGAACATCGACTCCGCCCAGCTGCCTTCACCCAGCCCTTCGCCATACAGCGCGAAGCCGGTGCAGATCATGTACACCGCCCCGATGGTGAAGAACAGGAACATCATCAGCTGGGCAAGCGGGTTGTGGCCGACGTACTTTTTCGGCTCGCGAACGAGAAAGAGGTACCAGCGCAGTTCGTAGAACACCTCGCTCCACCACTTCAGACTCCACACCGGCACCAGAAAGATCTGCCGGGCGTGGTGATTGCCCACCATGGCCCAGTAGATCCGGCCGAGAAAGCCGACGGCGAAGATGTAGGCTGCTGCAAAGTGTGCGAAACGGATGTAGCCCATCAGGAAATTCGCACTCGCTTCGCCCGGCACCGACGGCAGCGGCTGCCCGATGAAATAGCCGGTGATGGCCAGCACGGTGATGGCCAGCGCATTGACCCAGTGCCACAGCCGCAAGGGCGCCTCATACACATAGACGGCCTTGACCAGCCGCGCCTGACGCTCGGCCTCGAATGCATCTTGTTCTGCCAGCATGTCGTTCTCCTTTTCCCGACGACCGCGCCGCTTGAGCGGCAGCGGCGCAATCCGTCGAAGCGTGGGACTCAGCGCACCTTCACCTTGCTCAACTCCTGTCCGTCCGGACTCATGACATGCGTCGAGCACGCCAGGCAGGGATCGAAGGAATGCAGGGTGCGCAGGATCTCGAGAGGCTCGTCGGCCTTGGCCACCGGGGTATTCATCAGCGACGCCTCGAAGGCACCGATCTGCCCCTTGTCGTCGCGCGGGCTGCCGTTCCAGGTGGTGGGAACCACGGCCTGATAGTTGTCGATCTTGCCGTCCTTGATGCGGATCCAGTGCCCAAGCGCGCCGCGCGGTGCCTCGGTGAAGCCGACGCCCTTGGCCTCGGCTGGCCAGCGCGACGGGTCCCACTTGTCGACATTGGCGGTGGACTCATCGCCCGCCTTGATGTTGGCCATCATCTTGTCGAAGAAGTAGCGCATCTTGTGCGCCGCCCACGAGGCCTCCAGGCCACGCGCAGCGGTACGTCCCAGCGTGGAGAACAAGGCCTGCAGCGGCAGTCCGAGATCGGTCAGCAGCTTGTCGGTCGGCTCCTTGAACTCCGGGTTGTTCTGCACGTAGCCGATGATGTAACGCGACAGGGGGCCGACTTCCATCGCGTGTCCGCGCCAGCGCGGCGACTTGATCCAGGAGTACTTGCCCTCCTCGTCCAGCGACTCGATGCGCGTCTTCGTGCCCTTGGTGTTCTTGCCGAGCACGAAGTTGGGCTCGGTAATGCCGTCCCAGGGGTGCAGGCCCTTGGTCTCGTCCGGATAGCTGTACCAGCTGTGGGTGACGAACTCCTGCACCTGATCCGGATCACGCAGATCGATCTCGTGAATCTTCGACAGGTCGCCGTTGATGATGGCGCCGCGCGGGAGCAGCAGGTTGGACGCGGAGTAGTCGTTGGCGCGGTCGGGAATGTCACCGTAGGACATGACCGACAGCGAGGAGATGCCACCACCATGGAGCCAGTCCTTGTAGAAGCTCGCGATGGCGGTCAGGTCGGGCACGTAGACCTGGTCGACGAACTCGATGCAGCGGTCGATGATGTAGCTAACGTGGTTGAGGCGCTCCATGTTGATCGCGCCCACCGCGCCGGTGTCGTGCACATTGATCGCGCATGGCATCCCACCCACCAGCCAGTTCGGATGCGGGTTCTTGCCGCCGAAGATGGTGTGGATCTTGACGATTTCCTTCTGAAAGTCGAGCGCTTCCAGGTAGTGCGTGACCGCCATCAGGTTGGCTTCGGGCGGCAGCTTGTAGGCAGGATTGCCCCAGTAGCCGTTCATGAAGGGGCCGAGCTGACCGGACTCGACGAATTTCTTCAGCCGGTTCTGGATGTCACGGAAATAGCCAGGTGAGCTGTTGGGCCAGTTCGAGATGCTTTGCGCGAGCGCCGACGTGGCCTTGGGGTCGGCCTTGAGCGCCGACACCACATCGACCCAGTCGAGCGCGTGCAGGTGGTAGAAATGCACCAGATGGTCATGCACCTGCAGTGTGAGCTGCATGATGTTGCGGATCGAGTTGGCGTTCTCGGGTATGTCGATCTTCAGCGCGTCTTCCACCGCGCGCACCGAGGTCAGTGCGTGAGTGCCGGTACACACGCCGCAGATGCGCTCGGTAAAGGCCCATGCATCGCGCGGATCGCGCCCCTTCAGAATCACCTCCAGCCCGCGCCACATGGTGCCCGTCGACACCGCGTTGCGGATCACATTGCTTTCGTCGAGGTTGACCTCGACCCGCATGTGGCCCTCAATCCGGGTCACCGGGTCGACCACCACGCGCTTGCCGGTGTTGTCGAGCTTGAAGCCCTGCGTCTCGTACGAGCCCATGATCACTTGTCTCCCGCTTGCGGTTTGTTGTCGAGTCCGGGCGTGCTGCGCGCTCGCGCCAGTGCGGTCACGGCCGCGTGCGCTGCAACCGATGCACCGACCACGCCGGCTGCGGTGGCGCCGACCTTGTCCGCATTGGCCTCGATGCCGAACTGCTTGATGTCGGTGACCCGGTCGTAGAAGCTGCCCTTGTCCCAGAAGCCGTCTTCCGAGCAGCCGATACAGCCGTGGCCGGACTGGATGGGGAAGGACACACCGCTGTTCCAGCGCACTGTGGAGCAGGCGTTGTAAGTGGTCGGCCCCTTGCAGCCGACCTTGTACAGGCAGTAGCCCTTGCGCGCGTTTTCGTCGTCCCACTCCTCGACGAACTGACCGGCGTCAAAGTGCGGCCGGCGGTAGCACTTGTCGTGAATGCGCTGGCCGTAGAACATCTTCGGCCGCCCCTGACGGTCGAGTTCGGGGATTCGATCGAAGGTCAGCATGTAGGTGACGACGCCGGTCATGACCTCGGCGATCGGCGGACAGCCCGGCACCTTGATGATGGGCTTGTCGAAAATGACCTTATGCACCGGCGTGGCCCGGGTGGGATTGGGCTTGGCCGCCTGCACGCAGCCCCAGGAAGCACACGAGCCCCACGAGATGATGGCCTTGGCGTCGGCAGCGGTTTCCTTCAGCACCTCGATGAAGGGACGGCCACCGTGGATGCAGTACATGCCATCCTCGTTGAGCGGCGGGTTGCCTTCCACCGCCAGGATGTAGTTGCCCTTGTACTTGCGCTTGACCTCTTCGATGATGGCCTCGGCCTGGTGGCCGGCGGCCGCCATCAGGGTGTCGTCATAGTCGAGCGAGAGCATCGACAGCACCACGTCCTTGGCCAGCGGATGCGCAGAACGGATGAAGGACTCCGAACAGCAGGTGCACTCCAGTCCGTGCAGCCACAGCACCGGAGTGCGCGGCCGGGTTTCCAGCGCATGGGCGATCTGCGGCGCAGCGGCCGAACCCAGCCCCAGCGAAGTCGCGGTAAGGCTGCAGAACTTGAGGAAACTGCGACGTGTGATGCCCTGACGGCGCAGCACGTCGTAGAAGGTTTCAGTCATGGAATGTCTCCCTCGAAGGTCTTTCTTCTGACCCCGCAGCCAGGCAGCGCGGCGGCACATGCCGGGAGACAACACAAGAACCATGCCAAAGCCCAGTGAAATCACTTTCCTCATGATAATCAACACGTTAAGAAGCCACTGAAAATCTGCCGACGGTCCGCCCAGGCAAGATGGTTTCCACTTCCGAAAAGCAGCTGATCGCTGCGTACCCGGCGTCGCACAGCCGCGCCGCGCCGGGGCGAGCTGGCAGGAATCAGGGGAGAGGACAATCACCAATTGAAAAGCCCGGCCCCGCACCACAGAATCGCGGCTCAGGGTCTGCGGTCTGACGGCCCTGAATCCGCCATTTTCATGAAGGTGCCGCCATGTCCATCAGCGTTCTCGACCTGTTCAAGATTGGCATCGGCCCGTCGAGCTCACACACCATCGGGCCGATGCGGGCGGCGCACGACTTCGCAGCGGAGCTCGACGCGAGACAACTCACCACCAGCGTGAGCCGCATCGAGGCAAGGCTGTATGGCTCGCTGTCCGCGACCGGAATCGGGCACGGCACCGATCATGCGGTGATCGTCGGCCTCATGGGCCAGCGCCCGGACGAAGTTGACCCGGACTTCATCGCCCCCGCGGTGGCCGAGGTCCGGCAGACCGCGAGCCTGCGCCTTGGCGGAACCCATGCCCTGCCTTTTCACTGGGATCGCGACATGCGATTGCTGCCGGTGAGCCTGCCCTATCACCCCAACGCACTGAAACTCATCGCGCACGGTGACACTGGCGTGGTGTACGAGAACACCTTCTACTCGATCGGCGGTGGCTTCGTCATCGACGAGGCCCAGGCCGCGGCAGATGCGGGCCTGGTGCCACAGACGACGTTGCGGCACGAATTCGACAGCGCAGCGGAACTGCTCGCGATCTGCAAAAAGCATTCGCTGCGTATCAGCGAGGTCATGCTGGAGAATGAACTCGCGTGGCGCAGCGAGGACGAGACGCGTGCTGCGCTGCTGCAGATCTGGGCGGCCATGCGCAGCTGCGTGACGCGCGGCATCGAACAGCAGGGCGTGCTGCCGGGGGGCCTCAGGGTGCGGCGTCGCGCACATGCCCTGCACGAAAAACTGAGCGGGCTCGAACACGGCCGCAACTTCATCAGCGACACCCTGGCTGCGCTCGACTGGGTCAATCTGTATGCCCTCGCGGTGAATGAAGAAAACGCCGGGGGTGGCCGCGTAGTGACTGCGCCGACCAATGGCGCGGCCGGCATCATCCCTGCCGTTCTGCACTACTACATGAACTTTCATCCGGGCAGCGACGAAGCGGACGTGGTCGATTTTCTGCTGACCGCAGCGGCGATCGGCACCCTGTGCAAGAAGAACGCCTCGATCTCCGGTGCCGAGGTTGGCTGCCAGGGCGAAGTCGGTTCGGCCTGCGCGATGGCGGCCGCCGGCCTGACGCAGATCATGGGCGGCACGCCCGAACAGGTGGAGAATGCGGCGGAGATCGGGCTTGAGCACAACCTGGGCCTGACCTGTGACCCGGTTGCCGGGCTGGTACAACTGCCGTGCATCGAGCGCAACGCAATGGCCTCGATCAAGGCAATCAACGCTGCACAACTGGCGCTGCGAGGAGACGGTTCGCACGCCATTTCGCTCGACCAGGTGATCCGCACCATGCGCGACACCGGGCGTGACATGCTGGACAAGTACAAGGAAACCTCGCGCGGCGGGCTGGCGGTCAACTTTACCGAGTGCTGACCGCTCCGCCGCAGGCCCTGCAGCCCCACCCGGCTGCGTGGCCTTTCTAACCGCAACACACGCGACACGACAGGAAACACGTCATGAACACCGCAGTAAGCCGTTCCCCCGTTTTCATGCTGAGAACCAGCCTCATCACCCAGATCGTCGTCGGCCTGATCTGCGGCATCGCCCTCGCCCTGCTCGCCCCCGACCTGGCACGCTCCGTATCGCTCCTCGGAGACGTCTTCATTTCTGCGCTCAAGTCGGTGGCGCCGGTACTGGTCTTCCTGCTGGTGATTGCGTCAATCGCCAGCCACAGGCGCGGTCAGCCCACGCACATCCGCCCGGTGCTGATCCTCTATCTGCTCGGTACGCTGGGCGCCGCGGCAGTCGCGGTCGCCGCCAGCTTTGCGTTTCCCACCACCCTCGTTCTCGACGCGCCCGCAGTGAGCGGCACGCCACCGGGCGGCATCGTCGGCGTACTCAAGAACCTGCTGCTGAGCGCGGTCTCGAATCCTGCCAAGGCCCTGATGGAAGCGAACTTCATTGCCATCCTGAGCTGGGCGATCGGCCTCGGCATCATGTTGCGCCACGCGTCCGACACCACCCGGACGATGCTCTCCGACCTTTCCGAAGCCGTATCGAAGATCGTCAGGCTCGTGATCCGCTTCGCCCCGCTCGGCATCTTCGGCCTCGTGGCCAGCACGCTCGTGGAGTCCGGACTCGACGCCCTGCTCGACTACGCCAGGCTGCTGCTGGTCATCGTCGGCTGCATGATCTTCGTTGCCCTGGTCGTCAATCCGCTGATCGTATTCCTGAAGACCCGCCGCAATCCCTACCCGCTGGTGCTGACCTGCCTGCGCGAAAGCGCGATCACCGCATTCTTCACCCGCAGTTCGGCCGCCAACATCCCGATCAACATGGAGCTGTGCAAGCGCCTGGACCTGCACGAAGACACGTACGCGATCTCCATCCCGCTGGGCGCGACCATCAACATGGCCGGCGCGGCCATCACCATTACGGTGATGACGCTGGCCGCTGCGAACACCCTGGGCGTCAGCGTCGACCTGCCGACCGCATTCCTGCTGTGCATCGTGTCGGCACTCGCCGCCTGCGGCGTTTCCGGCGTGGCCGGCGGTTCGCTGCTGCTGATCCCGATGGCGTGCAACCTGTTCGGCATCTCGACCGATGTTGCCATGCAGGTGGTCGCGATCGGCTTTGTCATCAGCGTACTGCAGGACTCTGCCGAAACGGCGCTGAACTCCTCCACCGACGTGCTGTTCACCGCCGCCGCCTGCCCGCCGGCAGCGCCCACGCCGGAAGCCGTAAGGACGTGACTCGAGTGACGATCGAGCCGGTCCGGCGGTGCCGGCTCGCGTCAGACCATGCCTTTCCCGCCCCACCAAGTTCCGTCCGCTGAGCACAATCCCGTGTGCGCACGTGTCGTACGCGATGTGTAAGTAATCGAGCATCCATCCGACTGAGTGATGCACAGGCGGGGGCCACAGCCCTCGCTCTTCACAATCACCGAGGTCTTTCATGCAAGCTCGAAAACTGGCAGTCGTGGCAGCCGTCGCGTCGGCCATTGCGCTGTTCTTCATCCTGGACCTGGGCCAATACGTGAACCTGCAGAACCTCAAGGATCAGCAGGCCGCCATCGAAGCGTTCCGCGACGAGAACGTGTTCCTGAGCGTCACCATCTACTTCGTCATCTACGTGCTGATGGCGGCCTTGTCCCTCCCCGGCGCAGCCCTGCTGACACTGGCGGGTGGTGCCGTGTTCGGCCTGCTGTGGGGCACGGTCATCGTCTCCTTTGCCTCGACCATCGGCGCCACACTCGCCTTCCTGATGTCGCGCTTCCTGCTGCGGAACTGGGTCGAGCAGCGCTTTGGCCAGCGTCTGCAGGCCATCGACGCCGGGGTTCGTCGCGAAGGGGCGTTCTATCTGTTCACCCTGCGTCTGGTACCGGCCTTCCCGTTCTTCCTGGTCAACCTGCTGCTCGGCCTGACGGCAATGAAGACCCGCACCTACTACTGGGTCAGCCAGCTCGGCATGCTTGCCGGCACCATCGTCTACGTCAACGCGGGAACCCAGCTGGGCAAGCTGGAGTCCCTGTCCGGCATCCTCTCGCCGGGCCTGCTCGGCTCCTTTGTCCTGCTCGGCATCTTCCCGCCGATTGCCCGCAAACTCCTGGAGGTCATTCGCATGAACAAGGTATTCGCCAACTGGACGAAGCCTTCGCGCTTCGACCGCAACCTCGTGGTCATCGGTGGCGGCAGTGCCGGACTGGTGACCTCCTACATCGCCGCAGCAGTCAAGGCCAAGGTCACACTGGTCGAGAAACACAAACTGGGTGGGGACTGCCTCAACACCGGCTGCGTGCCCTCGAAGGCGCTGATTCGCTCGGCCAAGTTCCTCTCCCACGTCGGCAGGTCGCAGGAATTCGGCATCAGGTCGGCGCGCGCAGAAGTCGATTTCGCCGACGTCATGGAGCGGGTTCAGTCGGTGATCAAGGCGATCGAACCGCACGACTCGGCCGAGCGCTACACCGGGCTCGGCGTCGATGTCGTACAGGGCGCGGCAAAGATTGTCTCGCCGTGGGAGGTCGACATCACCCGCGAGGACGGCAGCACGCAGCGCCTGAGCACCCGCAGCATCGTCATCGCCACCGGCGCCCGCCCCTTCGTTCCGCCTATTCCGGGCATTGAGCAGGTTGGCTACCTGACTTCGGGCAACGTCTGGGAACTGCGCGAACTGCCGCAGCGCCTGATCGTGCTCGGCGGCGGGCCGATTGGATGCGAACTGACCCAGGCCTTCGCACGGCTTGGCGCCAGCGTGACCCAGGTCGAGATGGAGGCGCGCATCATGGGTCGCGAAGACCCTGAGGTGTCGGACCTCGTCACCGAGCGCTTCCGCGCAGAAGGCGTCGCCGTGCTGACCGGACACAAGGCCAAGGAATTCCTCATCGAAAACGGCGAGAAGATCCTGATCGCCGAACACGAAGGCGAGGATGTGCGCATCCCCTTCGACGCCGTGCTGGTCGCCGTCGGCCGCGCTGCCAACCTCAAAGGCTTTGGCCTCGAAGAACTGGGCATTCCGACCGGACGAACGGTGGACACCAACGCGTTCCTGCAGACCAACTACCCCAACATCTACGCTGCAGGCGACGTCGCCGGCCCCTACCAGTTCACGCACACCGCCGCCCATCAGGCCTGGTACGCTGCAGTCAACGCCCTGTTCGACCCACTGAAGAAATTCAAGGCGGATTACTCCGTGATCCCCTGGGCCACCTTCGTCGAACCCGAAGTCGCCCGCGTCGGCCTGAACGAACAGGACGCAAAGGCACAAGGCATCGCCTGTGAGGTGACCACTTACGGCATCGACGATCTCGACCGCGCCATCGCCGACGGCGAGGCACATGGCTTCATCAAGGTCCTCACCGTGCCTGGCAAGGACAGGATTCTCGGCGTGACCATCGTCGGCGAGCACGCGGGCGACCTGATCGCCGAATATGTGCTGGCCATGAAACAAGGCATCGGCCTGAACAAGATCCTCGGCACCATCCATATCTACCCGACACTGGCCGAGGCCAACAAGTACGTCGCAGGCAACTGGAAGAAGGCGCACGCACCGCAACAGCTGCTGGCCTGGGTCGAACGCTTCCACGCCTGGCGCAGGGGCTGAGCCAAACGTCGTTTGCGAAAAGGCGGGGTCCCGGCACAGTGCGCACATCGATGACCGGCACGCGGAAAGGAGCGTTCCCGATGATGGCCAGGCGCCAGCACGCGTCCGCGCGCCCCCGGAAGACCCTGAGCCGGATTGCGCACCCGCCGCTTCGTCAGCCCTCCTTTTGCCGCACAATGTGGCGTGAAGGAGGTGTTCATGGAAGCAAGCGACTCGGCACCGGGACCCGGTGTCCTCAAACAGGCCGCAGGCACATGATGGCGACGCAACTTTCCTGCGGCCTGCTGGTGATCAATGAACGCGGCGAACTGCTTGTGGGTCATTCCACCGGAAGCACGCACTGGGACCTGCCCAAGGGCCTCATAGATGAGGGTGAGAGCCCCATGGCTTGCGCCCTGCGCGAGGCTCGCGAGGAGTTCGGACTCGAGCTCCCGACCGGGCGCCTGGTCGAGCTGGGCCGTTACGCCTACTACCGCGGCAAGAACCTTCATCTGTTCTGCGTCGGCACCACATCCACCGAAACCCGTCCCGAGCATTGCCGTTGCACGAGCTACTTCGACCACTACGTGACCGGCAAGCGTGCGCCGGAAGTCGATGGCTTCGCCTGGTCTGACGACGCGCAACTGCGTGTCCGGCTGGCAAAGAGCATGAAGAGACTGCTGCTGGAAAAGGGCTTGCTCGCACACGCCAGAACACTGCTCGGGCGCGCACCGGACGCGGGCTAGCTCAGACCCGGCTCAAGAAGCACCCGGTTCAAGAAGCTCGGTATCTTCATGAGCGTATGCCGGTGCGCAGCAGCACAGCAATTTCAGCGGCGCATCTCCAAGCGCTTCGATGCAGTGCGGTGTGCCAGGCAGAATGCAGACGGTATCGCCGGCCGCCACGTCGAAACGCGCGTCGCCGAGCTGCATCCGCCCCGTTCCCGACGTGATGTGATAGAGCTCCTCGGTCAGGGCGTGGCGATGCAGCTGCGTTCTCGTCCCTGCGGGGACGGTGGCTTCAGCCAGGCTCTGAGCCTTGTTGCCATGTACGTCCGGATGCATCAGTTCGCGAATCGTCGAACCGTCCTTCGTGATGTAGGGCCTGGCTTCGCTGTATCCGTACTTCATGAAATCTGCCTCCGCTGATTGCATCCGCCTCGGTCTTCAGTCATCGCTGCCAGCGCCGCCTCGCCGTTCCATCATTGCAAGAAGATGCAGACGTGCCCGAATGGACTGAGCCGGAAAAACAAAAAGCCAACCCCGAAGGATTGGCTTTTTGTCTGATTCGTTTGGTCGGGGCGGTGGGATTCGAACTCACGACCCCTTGCACCCCATGCAAGTGCGCTACCAGGCTGCGCTACGCCCCGACACAAGCCGGCATTATAGCAGGCAAAAAAAACTTTACCAGCAAAAAATCAGCTTTTCAGCGCCGCCAGCGTGGCCTCGATTTCCTGCCGCAAATCCGCGATCAAGGCCTTGTAGCGCGCTTCCGCCTCGGTCTCTTCGTGCTGTTGTATTGCGGCCTCGCCGAGACGGTTGCGCGCCCCGGAGATGGTGAAACCTTCTTCGTACAGCAGATGGCGGATGCGCCGGATCAGCATGACCTCATGGTGCTGATAGTAGCGACGGTTGCCACTGCGCTTGACCGGCTTGAGCTGGGTGAACTCCTGCTCCCAGTAACGCAGCACATGCGCCTTGACCCCGCACAGTTCGCTTACCTCACCGATGGTGAAGTAACGTTTGGCGGGAATCGGCGGCAGTGCTGCCGTACCGGTTTCAGGGTTGCTTGCTTGCATCGCTGAGTTCCTCTACCGCGGCCTTGAGCTTCTGGCTGGCGTGGAAGGTGACCACCCGACGGGCAGTGATCGGAATTTCCTCGCCAGTCTTGGGGTTGCGCCCCGGACGCTGCGGTTTGTCACGCAACTGAAAGTTGCCGAACCCGGACAGCTTCACACTGTCGCCGCGCTCCAGCGCCGTCCGGATTTCCTCGAAGAAGCCTTCCACCATGTCCTTGGCTTCGCGCTTGTTCAGTCCCACCTGCTCAAACAGCAGATCGGCCAGTTCCGCTTTGGTCAAGGTCACGTTCATTCTCCCGATCCACGCAGTCTCGCGCCCAGCGTGAGCTCGGCGTGGCGGAGTAATGCTGACATTGCGGCTTCCACCTCGGCATCTTCAAGGGTCCGTTGAGTATCTTGCATCAACACACTGAAAGCAAGACTCTTCTTGTCAGGGTCAATGCCCTTGCCATGGTAGACGTCGAACAGGCTGATCTCGCGCACCAGGCTCGGCGCCGCTTCACGCAGCACTGCCAGAACACGCGTCGCACTGAGTTCCTGATTGACCACCAGGGCCAGGTCGCGGGCAACCGCCGGCATTCGCGACACACTGCCCGATGCAGGCAGAATCGCCTCCAGTGCGGCGTCAAACTCAACCTCGAACACCACCGGTGCAGGCCCGAGATCGTAGCGCTGCACCCAGATCGGATGCAGTTCGCCGATCACACCGATACGGCGACCATCGAGCATGACGACCGCCGCCCGCCCCGGATGCAGCGCGGGATCGGCCAGGCATTCAAAGCTGAGCTCGCGCGGCGCAAACAAGGCCTCAAGATCCCCCTTGAGATCATAGAAGTCGGTCGTCCTGCTGCGCTCGCCCCACTGTTCGGGCACGACCGGACCGGCGGCAAGCGCGGCAATGCGCCGCGGCTGATGGAAGCCGGCTACCGGCTGACCGTCAGCCTTGCGCTCGAAGCAGCGCCCGAGCTCGAACACGCGAACACGGTTCTGCTGGCGCTTGCGGTTCGTGACCAGATTGGCAGCCAGTCCCGGAATCAGGCTTGAGCGCATGACGCTCATCTGACTCGCGATCGGGTTGGCAAGACGGATCGGATCTTCGTTGGAACAGAAATCGCGCTCCCACGCTTCTTCGACGAAGGCAAAGTTGACCACTTCCTGGAAGCCACGCGCTGCGAGCAGATGGCGGACATCCCATTCGCTGCGATCGGACTCGCTGCGATCCAGCATCACCAGCCGGCCCAAGGGTGCGACCGCGGGAATGTTGTCATACCCGTGGAGGCGGGCAAGCTCTTCGATCAGGTCTTCTTCGATCTCGATGTCGAAACGGAAGGAAGGCGGGCTCACGAGCAGCGCATCCCCGTCCCGGCTCACTTCAAGATGGACGCGCTCGAGCAGCGCCTGCATTGCGTCATCGGCCATGTCGATGCCGAGCACACGGCGAGCACGTGCCGGGCGCAGACGCACCGGCGGACGGGCAGGCAATGCATCGGCGGCCAGCGCCTCTTCAACCGGGCCAGCAGCACCGCCACAGATCTCTAGGATGAGACCGGTGGCGCGCTCCAGCGCCGGGCGGGCGAGTGCGAAATCGACACCGCGTTCGAAACGATGCGAGGCATCGGACGAGAAGCCGTAGGCACGGGCACGCCCTGCGATCGCGTCGGGCGCGAAAAACGCGCTTTCGAGGAAGACCTCGGAGGTCTCCAGCGTGATGCCGCTCTCTTCACCGCCCATGATGCCGGCCAGCGCCAGCGCGCAGTGTTCGTCAGCGATCAGCAGCGTGTCGGCAGCCGGGGTCACCGTCTGTTCGTTGAGCAGCAGTACCTGCTCGCCCTCCACCGGAAGGCGCACATGGATTGCGCCCTTGAGCCGGGTGTTGTCGAAAGCGTGCAGCGGCTGCCCGAGCTCTAGCATGACGTAGTTGGTGATATCCACCAGCGCGCTGATCGACCGGATGCCACTGCGCTGCAGGCGCTGCTTCATCCAGTCCGGCGTCGGCGCCTTGGCATCGACGCCCTTGAGCACACGACCGCAATAACGCGGACAGGCCTGGGGCGCATCGAGCACGATCGTGCGCCGATCGTCGATCGTCGGCACCACGGCAGCGAACTCGGGACGCACCAGCGCGACGCCGGTAAGCGCCGCGACCTCGCGCGCCACCCCGGTCAGACTCAGGCAGTCCGAACGATTCGGCGTGAGCTTGATGGTGAACAGGGTATCGTCGAGCGCCAGGTACTCGCGGATGTCCACACCCACCGGCGCATCGTCGGGCAGCGCGTACAGACCGCCATGCTCGTCGGACAGTCCAAGCTCACGCTCGGAGCACAGCATGCCGAAGGATTCGACACCACGCAGCTTGGCCGCCTTGATGGCGAAATCGCCCGGCAGCATCGCGCCCACCTTGGCACACGGCACCTTCATGCCGACAGCCGCATTGGGTGCGCCGCAGACGATCTGGAGGAGCTCTCCGGTGCCCGCGTCGACCTTGCACAGCTTGAGCTTGTCCGCATTCGGATGCTTTTCGGCTTCGACGATCTGCGCCACGACAATGCCGGTAAAAGCCGGCGCCACGGGATCGGCTTCTTCCACTTCAAGGCCCGCCATGGTCATCAGGTGACCCAGCGCGGCACTATCAAGAAGCGGATTGGTGAAGGTCCGCAGCCAGTGTTCGGAAAATTGCATGATTCACTTACCTGAATTGGCTCAAGAAACGCAGATCGCCCTCGAAGAAGAGGCGCAGATCGTTGACGCCGTAGCGCAGCATGGTCAGGCGGTCCGGCCCCATGCCGAAGGCAAAGCCGGTATAGCGCTCGGGGTCGATGCCGCCGAGGCTGAGCACGTTCGGATGGACCATGCCGCAACCGGCGATCTCCAGCCAGCGACCTTCGAGCGCACCGCTCATGAAGGCCACGTCGATTTCAGCCGAAGGTTCGGTAAAGGGGAAGAAGGACGGACGGAAGCGCACCTGCAGGTCTTCGGTCTCGAAGAACTTGCGCAGGAAATCGGCAATCACGCCCTTGAGGTCGGCAAAGCTGACGTTCTCACCCACCCACAGGCCCTCGACCTGATGAAACATCGGCGAGTGCGTGGCATCGGAGTCCACCCGGTAGACCCGGCCCGGCGCGATCACGCGAATATCGGGCATGGTGTCCAGGTGCTTGTAGCGCTCGACATGCGCCATCATTGCCCGGTTCTGCACCGGACTGGTGTGGGTACGCAGCAGGACGTCGTCCCGGCCTTCCAGATAGAAGGTGTCGTGCATCGAACGCGCTGGGTGATTCTCAGGCGTGTTGAGCGCGGTGAAATTGTGCCAGTCGGTCTCGATCTCGGGACCATCCGCCACCACGAAACCGACGGAGCGGAACAGGCTTTCGATACGCTCAAGGGTGCGGCTGACCGGGTGCAAACCACCGGAAACCGAGCCGCGCCCCGGCAGGGTGACGTCGAGTGCTTCCGCGGCGAGCTGAGCCAGCAGCGCGGCTTCGCGCAAGGATTCGCGGCGCGCTTCGAGCGCAGCTTCGATCGCGACCTTTGCACGGTTGATTGCAGCGCCAGCTTCGCGCTTCTGTTCAGGCGCCAGCTTGCCCAGCGCCTTCATCTGTTCGGTGAGCGACCCGCTCTTGCCAAAAAAGCGCGCTTTTGCCTGCTCAAGCTGGGCGCCATCAGCTGCCGCGGAGAACGCCTCCTCGGCCTGTTGAACCAGTTGATCGAGCTTATCCATGTCCCTGCCATCTCGGGAAAATCAGAAAAAAAAAGGAGGCCAGGCCTCCTTTTTTCGGGCTGCGACGACTTACGCAGCGATTTGGGCCTTGGCTTGCGCGACGAGCGCTGCAAACGCGGGCTTGTCGAAAACGGCCAGATCGGCCAGAACCTTGCGGTCCACTTCGACAGCGGCCTTCTTCAGGCCATTCATGAATACGCTGTAGGTCAGACCGCACTCACGCGCAGCGGCGTTGATACGGACGATCCACAGGGCACGGAACTGACGCTTCCTTTGACGACGGTCGCGGTAAGCGTACTGGCCGGCCTTCATCACCGCCTGTTTGGCGATGCGATAGACGTTTTTGCGACGGCCGCGGTAACCCTTGGCCTGAACGAGAACTTTCTTGTGACGTGCGCGGGCTGTTACACCACGTTTAACTCTGGGCATAGCGGTCTCCTATCAAGCGTAAGGCAGCATGGCGCGGATCAGCTTTTCGTCGGCTGCATGAATTTCCTTCATGCCGCGCAGCTGGCGCTTGCTCTTGGTGGTCTTCTTGGTAAGGATGTGGCGTTTGAACGCCGAGGACCGCTTGATCCCACCGCTAGCACGAACCTTGAATCGCTTCTTGGCTCCGCTCTTGGTCTTCATCTTGGGCATTGCTTAGACTCCGAGTTTATAGAATGCCGTCAGGTAGTACCGGTTCAGGTACGTTTTACACCTAACACCACTTGTTTTCCGCAGACCTCCACAGCTGGATGTCTGCGGTCTTGCCACCGGATACCCGGCGGCAAATCCTGCAACCGCCCGATCAGCGATTCTTCTTGATCGGCGCGATGACCATAACCATCTGACGCCCTTCCATCTTGGGCATCTGCTCAACCTGACCGAGCTCTTCGAGATCGGCCTTGACTCGCTCAAGCTGACGCAGTCCAAATTCCTGGTGCGCCATCTCTCGTCCGCGGAAGCGAAGCGTGACCTTGCACTTGTCACCTTCATCCAGGAAGCGCTTCAGGTTGCGCAGCTTGATCTGGTAGTCGTTTTCGTCCGTACCCGGACGCAGCTTGACTTCCTTGATCTGAATCTGCTTCTGCTTGGAACGCGCCTCGTGGGCTTTCTTCTGCTCCTGATACTTGAACTTGCCCAGATCCATTACCCGGCAAACCGGGGGTTCCGCCATTGGCGCGATCTCGACAAGGTCCAGCCCGATTTCTTCTGCTGCTTCGAGGGCAATTCTCAGGGGGACAATACCCAGCGGTTCACCGTCTTCACCGACTAGCCGGACTTCCGGCGCGGTGATCTCCCCGTTGACGCGCTGCTTTTTATCTTGAGCGATGGTTCAGTTCTCCATAAAGGCCAATATCAGACCGAGCCGGCTTTCGCTTCAATTTCACGATGCCAGCGCTCGATCAGCGAATCTAGGGACATTTGGCCAAGATCCTGGCCACCCCGGACGCGCACAGCAACCACCCCGGCGGACTTTTCCTTCTCGCCGATTACGATTTGGTAAGGCAGCTTGTGCACGCTATGTTCGCGAATTTTATAGTTAATCTTTTCGTTACGCAAATCCGTCTCGACCCGGAAACCGGCTTTCTTCAGTCTCTGAGTGACTTCCTGCGCGTATTCGGCCTGACCTTCCGAAATATTCATCACCACCGCATGAACCGGCGCCAGCCACAGCGGCAGCGCCCCGGCGTAGTGCTCGATCAGGATGCCGATGAATCGCTCCAGCGAACCCAGGATTGCGCGATGCAGCATCACCGGATACTTCTTGGTGTTGTCCTCGGCGACGTACTCGGCCTCGAGCCTCACCGGCAGGTTGAAGTCGAGCTGCAGCGTACCGCACTGCCACACCCGTCCAAGGCAGTCCTTCAGCGAAAACTCGATCTTGGGACCATAGAACGCGCCCTCGCCCGGCTGCAGGTCATATTCAAGCCCCTGGGCATCAAGCGCAGCCGCAAGCGCCGCCTCGGCCGCATCCCACTGCTCGTCGCTGCCCACCCGCTTGTCGGGGCGCGTCGACAGCTTGATCAGCACATCGGTAAAACCGAAGTCGACATAGACTCGCTGCAGCAGACGGATGAACTCGGCCGCTTCGTCCTGCACCTGTGCATCGGTACAGAAGATGTGCGCATCGTCCTGCACGAAGTTGCGCACGCGCATGATCCCGTGCAGCGCACCCGACGGCTCATTACGGTGGCAGGAGCCAAACTCGGCCATCCGCAGCGGCAGATCGCGGTAGCTCTTCAAGCCTTGGTTGAAGATCTGGATATGGCAGGGGCAGTTCATCGGTTTCACTGCGTAGTCGCGCTTTTCCGACTGCGTGGTGAACATGAGGTCGGCGTACATGCCCCAGTGACCGGACTTCTCCCACAGCGAGCGATCAACGATCTGCGGCGTCTTCACTTCCTGATAGCCGACGTCGCCAATGGTCTTGCGCAGGTACTGCTCGACCTGCTGCCACAGCGTCCACCCCTTGGCATGCCAGAACACCATGCCCGGCGCCTCTTCCTGCAGATGGAAGAGATCGAGCTGACGACCCAGCTTGCGGTGATCGCGCTTCTCGGCCTCTTCCAGCATGTGCAGGTAGGATTCGAGATCTTCCTTCTTCACCCACGCCGTACCGTAGACCCGCTGCAGCATCTCGTTCTTCGAGTCGCCGCGCCAGTAGGCACCGGCCAGCTTCGTGAGCTTGAACACCTTCAGCTTGCCCGTGGTCGGCACATGAGGACCGCGACACAGGTCGACGAAATCGCCCTGCCGATAAAGCGAGACATCCTCGTCGGACGGGATCGAGGCGATGATCTCGGCCTTGTAGTTCTCACCGATACTCTTGAAGAACTCGACCGCCTTGTCCCGCGGCCACACCTCACGCAGCACCGGCAGTTCGCGCTTGACGATCTCGCCCATGCGCTGCTCGATGGCGGCCAGATCTTCCGGGGTAAACGGGCGGTGATAGGAGAAGTCGTAGTAGAAGCCGTTGTCGATCACCGGTCCGATCGTGACCTGAGCTTCCGGGAACAGCTCTTTTGCCGCGTGCGCCAGCAAGTGCGCCGTCGAATGGCGAATGACCTCGAGACCTTCCGGATTCTTGTCGGTAATGATTGCCAGCGCAGCATCGGATTCGATGCGGTGCGAGAGATCAACCAGACGGCCATCCACACGCCCCGCCAGCGAAGCCTTGGCCAGCCCCGCGCCGATCGAAGCGGCGACCTCGCCCACAGTAACCGGATGGTCGAACTGACGAATGGAGCCATCGGGAAGCGTGATATTCAGCATGATCTCTAGCCTCTAGACTGGGTGAGCTGATGAAAAGGGACAGCTCTGGTAATGCGACCTTGGTTGCACTGCACAAAACGTGGACGAAAAAAAAGTGCGGTCGAACCGCACTTTTTCCTCAAGCAGACAAGCGGACCCGACCTGTTCAGTTTCCGGCCTTGGTATGAGTTCGGAACATGGCAAATCGACTCCAAGTGTTGGTAGGCGCGATTGGACTCGAACCAACGACCCCCACCATGTCAAGGTGGTGCTCTAACCAGCTGAGCTACGCGCCTGCTAAGAGCCGCGAATTATAGGCACTTCACGGCAGGTGTCAAACTATTTTTAGAACTTTCTTCAAAAAACTTAAGTTTCGGTCCATTCGGCCAGAAACGCCTCCCAGTGCGGAGCGCCGATCCGGCCCAGCGCCTCGCGCACAACAGCCTGTTCGCTTGCCAGCCCGGCCGCATCCAGGTGTCCGCGCATGCACTGAAAGCGCAGGAACACGAGGTAGGTATTCACGACATCGGTCTCGCAGTAGTCGCGGATTTCAGCAATGCGCCCCTCCTGCCAGGCGCCCCATACGGCCGATCCGTCCATGCCGAGCTTGCCGGGATAGCCCATGAGCTTGGCGAGGTCGTCCAGCGGCGCATTGGCACGCGGGGAGTACATTGCCAGCATGTCCATCAGGTCGAGATGCCGCGTGTGATAGCGACTGATGTAGTTGTTCCACTTGAAATCGCGCGAATCGGCGTAGTCGCCGTCACCGAGATCCCAGTAGCGTGGCGCGGACACGCCATGCAGCAAGCCACGGTAGTGCAGCACCGGAAGATCAAAACCACCCCCATTCCAGGACACGATCTGCGGAGTGAAGCGCTCCACCCCGTCAAAGAAGCGCTGGATGATCTGCCCTTCGTTCGACTCCGGCTCGGACAGCGAGAACACGCGGAACTGGTTCGCATCGCGCATGGCGCACGAAATCGTCACCACTCTTTGCAGATGGTGGGGCAGGAAATCGTTCCCGTGGCTCGCCCGTCGTTGCTGAAAGGCAAACTCCGCCACCTCGAAATCGGACAGATCGTCCGGCAACTCGTTGAGACGCCGGATGCCGTCCACATCGGGAATGGTTTCGATATCGAAAATCAGGGTCGGCATCACTTCTGAACCCAGCCTCCACCCTGCTGCACCCACCAGCCCGGCTGTGCGCGCTGCACCCAGCGCTGGGCAAAGGTGTTGCGCACATCCGACTCCCACTCGGGATGCCCGTTGGCGCGCGCGATTTCGCGATAGAGCGCACGGCGGTCGGCATTCTCGGCTGCAATCAGGGCATTGACCTGGCCACGCTGCGCCAGCGGCACACTGCCTGCACTGCGCAGCGCAACCGTACCATCGGCTGCCAGGCCCACCGCGCCCGACTGGTACAGCGGCGCGAGTTGCGAATGGCGTTGCTGCATCGACTGCTTGAGCGCGCCGATTGCCGGAGAGTCGATCTCAAGATTGCCCTGCGCGGCGACCGAGAGCGAAGCGCTCAGAAGCACCGCACAGATCAGGGGTGCAAGTTTCATGGTTTCTTTTCCTCCGCAGGCGGCTGGGCGGGCTCAGCAGCGCCTTCACGCAGCTGCCACACTTCGTCGATGATCCGGTCTGCCGCCTTCTCTGCCGCAGCGGCCGGAAAATAGATATTGATCGTGACACAGGCGCTGCTGGTCAGAACCAGGGCGCCCAACAACAACTTTCGCAAGCTCGGCGACATGTCACCTCCTTCGTTACGCGGCACTTCGCACCGCCCGGTTCAGCGCACTTCGGCGGCAGCATTGCCTTCGATGACGCGCTGAAGGCGCTCAACAAGTTCGCGCCAATCCACGCGTCGATTGTAGCCGATGACATCCAGAGCCGGGATTCCACCACCGCTGACGATCACGAAGCGCTCCGCCTCCGCGCCGTCACCAATGCCGCTCATCTCGCACACTCCAGCTTTCAGGACACAGCCAAGCCCGATCTCGCTGTAGCCAAAGGTGTCGAAGAAGCCGAGCAGACTGCGCTGAATCGCTGCCATCGCCCCCGGACCGCCCAGCGCGCTGATGTTCTGTACCGCACGCTGACTGATACGCCGCGGATACCGCCCGGCGCTGCTGCTCACCCTGGCATCGAAACCGACCGGACGCCAGCGCACCAGCTCCAGCCCGCGAACGTCGGCATCCACAAAGCCGGTAATGCTGCCGAAGCTGAAGGTTTCGGTCAGCTGCGCAAGATCGAGGTGACGCGCCTCGATGTCGCCGGTGAGGTGCGAGCCCACACCAAAGGGTTCGAGCACCCTGAGCCCGGTCGCCCGCAGATAGCCATCGAAGACGGATACCACGGTGGTCCCGTCGAGCACGACCTCAGCCGGCGAGGCACGCAAGCCCGGTATCGAGCCCGACAGCACGCCGGACATCAATGGCAGCCCCAGCGCATCGGTGAGCAGGCGCATCGACACCGGCTCGATGACCAGACTGCCCTCGCCCGTCCAGCCTGCATCGCCGGCATGCAGGACCATGCCGTCGAAGACGAGGCCGCCGTCGAGCAACGGAATGCGGAGCCGGTCGACACGCAGCGTGCGATCGTCGATGCTGACACCCAGATCGAAAGCGCCCAGCGCGAGCTTCTGCCAGCGCCCCCCGCCCACCTGCAGCGTGCCGCGGGTCGGCAGGCCATGCCGCCATGGCACATGGCCGCTCAGCGGCCCGAAGGCCAGCCCCGGACCACCGTCGCCGCCAGCAAGGCTGAAGCCGGCCTCATCGAAGACCGCATCGAGCGAGCGCAGCTGACCGCGCTCAAACTCCAGCGCACCACTGACCCGCCCGGCAAAACGCAAACGCGCCCCTGCTGCAGGCGCCACCAGGGGCGCCAGCCAGCGCGGCCCGACAAGCGCCAGATCGGCACCGGCAAGCGAAATCGCGAGGCGGTCCAACTGCCCCGTGCGCAGATCGAGCAATGCAGAAGCCGCGAGCTGTTCGACGCCCGCGAGCACCACCGCCGCCTCGTGGACCTCGAGCACACCCTGTCGCAACTGCCCGTGAGCACGCAGCGACGGGCCGGCCTCGATGAAAAAGGGGTGCAGGTAGGCCGCGCCCTCCCCCCAGCCCAGTTCAGCCTCCCACTCCCAGCGGCCTGACTTCAGCGCCGCATCGACACGCACATCGAGCGCAAGCTTCTCTGCCGCGCGAAGACCATCTGCAGATCCGAAAGCACCTCCCGCCAGACGGCCCGTGAGTTCGAACATGCGGGTGGGGTGCCACTCGAGCTCACCATCGAATCGTCCCGCCGGAGACCACGCCTTGAGCAGCGGCAGCCACGCAGGCAGCGCCGCGAGATCCAGCCCGAGCAGCTTCGCCCGCACACTGCCATCGCTGAGCAGTTGCGCATTCAGCCGCGCACCGTCCGGGGAGCCGAGACCGAGCGTGCCCGTGCGGGCGGAGAGATCGAACCGGAACGAGACCTGAAGTGGGTGCGGGAACCCGGGGAGACGGAACACGCCGTCTTCGCAGCGCACGACTGCGCCGTCGAGACTGCCGCGCGCGCAATCGAGCCGCACATTGCGCCAGTGCCGATCGGCCACGCGCAAGTGCCCGATAATCAGGCTCGCGCGCCCGCCGGCGGGAAAACTGAACTGAAGCCCCTGCAGGGCAAAGGCTGGATGCTCGACGCGATCGACCGCGAGGACCAGGGTGCCGAGCGCAGCCGCCGTCAAGGGCAGGGACAGCAGCGCCACGCACAGCCATCGCCATGCATGGCACCAGAGCGGACGCTCAGCCCGGGAAAACGCCCGTCGACAGATAACGATCACCCCGGTCGCAAACGATGCTCACGATGACCGCATTCTCGACTTCCTGAGCGAGGCGCAGCGCCACATGCAGGGAGCCGCCGGACGAGATGCCTGCGAAGATGCCTTCTTCCCGCGCCAGTCGGCGGGTCATCTCCTCGGCGTCGGCCTGCCCAACGTACTCGAGCCGGTCGACCCTCGGCTTCTCGTAGATGCTCGGCAGGTAGGCTTCCGGCCACTTCCGGATACCGGGGATCTGCGACCCCTCTTCCGGCTGGCAACCCACGATCTGGATGGCCGGATTCTGCTCCTTCAGGAAACGCGAGGTTCCCATGATGGTGCCGGTCGTCCCCATCGAACTGACGAAGTGCGTGATGCGCCCGCCGGTCTGCTCCCAGATCTCGGGGCCGGTACCCTCGTAGTGTGCCAGGGGGTTATCCGGATTCGCGAACTGATCGAGAATGACGCCCTGCCCCTCGTCGCGCATTTTCACCGCTACGTCGCGCGCCATTTCCATGCCGCCTTCCTTGGGGGTGAGCACCAGTTCGGCGCCAAACGCCCGCATGGTCTGCCGTCGCTCGACGCTCTGGTTCTCCGGCATGACCAGGATCATGCGATAGCCTCGCATCGCCGCAACCATCGCCAGTGCGATGCCGGTATTCCCGCTGGTGGCCTCGATCAGGCAGTCACCGGGATGAATCGCCCCCCGCGCCTCGGCACGCATCACCATCGACAGCGCCGGCCGGTCCTTTACCGATCCCGCCGGATTGTTGCCCTCGAGCTTGGCCAGGATCACATTGTTGCGCCCCGCCTCGATTCGCTTGAGTCGAACCAGCGGCGTCTGCCCAACGTAATCCTCGAGCGTCTTGAATTCCATTTGATTACCCTTTCAGACCTGCAAGGCCATCGCCCGTACTCAGCGGCGACCGATACCGTGGTATTCGATGCCGATTCTGCGCATCACGGCGGGATCGTACATGTTGCGCCCATCAAAGATGACCGCGCTCTTCAGTGTCTGGCAGATTGCATCGAAATCGGGACTGCGGAATTCCTTCCATTCCGTCACGATCACCAGCGCATCCGCACCTTCCACTGCAGCCATCGGGCGCTGCGCATAGCGCAGGCGCGGTTCGTCGCCGAAGATCCGCTTTGCCTCGTCCATTGCCACCGGATCGTAGGCCGTCACGGTTGCGCCACGCTCGAACAGTTCGCGGATGATGACCCGGCTGGGGGCGTCGCGCATGTCGTCGGTGTTGGGCTTGAACGCGAGTCCCCACAGGCCGAAATGCAGCCCGCTGAGGTCTTCTCCGAAACGGGCCACGATCTTGCGCACAAGCAGCATCTTCTGTGCATCGTTGGCCGCCTCGACCGCGTTGAGCAGCAGCAGGTCGTGCCCGCTCTCGCGCCCGGTACGCACCAGCGCCTTCACGTCCTTCGGGAAGCAGGAACCGCCGTAGCCGCAACCTGCATAGAGAAAGTGCCAGCCGATACGCGGATCGGAACCGATGCCCTGACGCACGAGTTCGATGTCAGCGCCCAGGGTTTCGGCCAGATTGGCCAGTTCGTTCATGAAGCTGATACGGGTCGCCAGCATCGCGTTCGCCGCGTACTTGGTGAGCTCGGCACTCTTTACATCCATTGCCAGCAGCTTTTCATGATTGCGCTGGAAGGGACCGTAGAGCTGACGCATCAGGTCGATGGCACGCTCATCGTCAGCACCGACAATGATGCGGTCGGGGCGCATGAAGTCGTCGACTGCTGCACCTTCCTTCAGGAACTCGGGGTTCGACACCACCGAGAACTCAATCGCGGCCTTACGCTTCTCAAGCTCTTCGGTAATGGCGGCACGCACCTTGTCACCGGTACCGACCGGCACCGTGGACTTGTCGACCACCACCCGGTAATCATCCATGTAGCGGCCGATGTTGCGCGCCGCCGCGAGCACGTACTGCAGATCGGCCGAGCCGTCCTCATCGGGCGGCGTACCGACGGCGATGAACTGTATGGTCCCGAAACGCGCAGCCTTTTCGACGTCAGTCGTAAACGAAAGACGCCCGGCTTCGACGTTGCGTCGAACCACATCGAGCAGCCCCGGCTCATGAATCGGAATCCCGCCCTCCTCGAGGATGCGGATCTTGTTCGGATCCACATCGAGGCAGAGCACGTCATTGCCGACATCCGCAAGGCACGCACCGCTGACGAGCCCCACATATCCCGTACCGACAACCGTAACCTTCATGCGACTTCCCTCATCAGTGCCGGAACCGGAGGCTCACGGCGTAAGATCGAATTCCTCGGTCCTGCGCGGAGGATAGGTCTCCCAGCCGCCACAGGCCGGACACCGCCAGTGAAACTGTCTCGCCTTGAACCCGCAGGCGTCGCAACGGTAGCGCGCAACCTTGCGGGTATGACCGTGGATCAGCTGCTTGATCATGTCGATGTCGCCCCGCAACTCGCTCGGCGCCGTCAGCAAGGCAGCCTCAAGCAGCTTGTCCAGCCCCAGCAGGGTCGGATTGCGACGCAGCTCCTCGCGCACCAGATCATAGGCCGCCTTGGCACCAAGCTTGTCGATTTCCCAGTGGAAGAGCTCATCGAGCAGATCGAGCGAGGGGTGGCGCTCAAGCCAGGAGCGCAACAACTGGTGACCTTGCTCGATCCGCCCCAGCCGTCCATAGACATCCATGACCCGTTGCGCCGCCAGCGCAAGATAGACCGGATCCTGGCTCTCGATCCGCTTCCATGCCTCGAGCGCATCCTCGTCACGCCCTTCGGCGAGCAGGAGGTCGCCCTGAATCAGACTCGCGCGCACGCAGCGGCGGTTGATCGCCAGCGCCTCTTCCACATGTCGACGAACCTCGTCGAAGCGGGAACTGGCCAGCGCCTGGGTCGCGAGTTCGCAATGGAAGTTGGCTACGTCCGTGCGCCAGTGCAGGCTGTCGTGATCGGTCAGGAAGCCCGCAATCTCGATCGCCTTGGCCCAGTCCTTTTCCTGCTGATAGATCTCGAGCAGATAACGCAGCGCGACATCGTCGGCGCGCGTGCCACGCAGTCGCATGAACACGGCTTCGGCCCGATCGAGCAGACCGGCCTTGAGAAAATCCTGTCCGAGCTCACCGAGCGCCTGCAGGCGCTGTTCTTCGGACAGATCTTCCCGATCGACGAGCAGCTGGTGCATGCGAATCGCACGATCGGTCTCGCCACGACGACGGAACAGACTGCCAAGTGCGAAATGCAGCTCGATGGTCTGCGGATCGATACGCACCGCCTCGACAAAGGCATCAATGGCTTTGTCGGGCTGTTCATTCAGGAGAAAATTCAACCCGCTCAGATAGGAGCGGGGCAAGGCTCTGGACTCGTGGACGACCTGCCGGATGTCGATGCGTGCCGCCAGCCAGCCCAAGGCAAAAAACAGTGGCAGTGCAAGCAGCCACCAGAATTCGATTTCCATAGATGTCAGAGTGTCTCGGGAGCCTGGGCTTCGGCGACGGGAATGGGCGACTCGGCACGCTCGCGTTTTGCCCGGTCAATCTGCTTGCGCAAGCGTGAGATCTCACGTTTCTGCCGCAACAGGGAGCCGAAAGTTGCCGTCACACCCAGCAGGGAGCCGGCCGCAAATGCAATCAGGATGATGAAGACAATGGGCAACTGCCACTCACTGCCGAAGAAGAATCTCAGGCTCGCCAGCTGGTCATTCTTGACCGCGAAGCCGAAAAGGAGAAAAAACAAAACGAGGCGGAGTAACCACATCAATGCGCGCATATCGACATTATCCCCGAGCACATGACAAAAAAGAAGGCAGCCTAAGCCGCCTTCCCTGATTCATTCCACCGATCGCCGCGCGGTCAACCGCCAATATCCACCCGCTCGCGCAACTCTTTGCCGGCTTTGAAGTGCGGTACGTACTTTTCAGGCACGTGCACCTTATCACCGGACTTGGGGTTGCGTCCTGTTCGGGGAGGACGATAGTTCAGCGCAAAACTTCCAAACCCGCGGATCTCGATGCGATCACCACGCGCCAGCGCGTCGGTCATCGCATCGAGAATCATCTTGACCGCGTAATCGGCATCCTTTGCCACCAGCTGCGGGAAACGTGCCGCCAGCTGGGCAATCAGCTCCGATTTGGTCATGATCGGTTAGATTACTGCTTCTGCTCGTTCAGCTTGGCCTTGAGCAACGCACCGAGGTTGGTCGTGCCGGACGAAGCAGCGCTTTCGGAAGCCATCTTGTTCATGACTTCGGACTGCTCAACCTGATCCTTGGCACGGATCGACAGGTTGATCGAACGCGTCTTGCGATCAACGTTGATCACAACTGCTTCGATTTCCTGGCCTTCCTTCAGCACGGAGGTCAGATCATCAACACGATGAGCAGCCGCTTCGGAAGCGCGCAGGTAGCCCTCGACTTCTTCACCCAGCGCAATCACGGCACCGCGAGCTTCAACCGACTTGACCGTACCGGTCACGAGGCTGTTCTTCTCGTGGGTAGCGATGAAGTTGGTGTACGGATCGCCTTCCATCTGCTTGATGCCCAGCGAGATACGCTCACGCTCGACGTCGATTGCCAGAACGATGGCCTCAACCTCGTCACCCTTCTTGAAGCGGCGCACGGCGTCTTCACCGGACTCGCTCCACGACAGGTCGGACAGGTGAACCAGGCCGTCAATGCCGCCTTCCAGGCCGATGAACACACCGAAGTCGGTGATCGACTTGATCTGGCCGCGGACCTTGTCACCCTTCTTGTGGTTCAGGGCGAAATCGTCCCACGGGTTCGAAGCGCACTGCTTCATGCCCAGCGAGATACGACGACGGTCTTCGTCGATTTCGAGGATCATCACTTCGACTTCGTCGCCCAGCTGGACAACCTTGGTCGGATGGATGTTCTTGTTGGTCCAGTCCATTTCGGACACGTGAACCAGGCCCTCGATACCCTGCTCGACTTCGACAAAGGCGCCGTAGTCGGTGATGTTGGTGACCTTGCCGAACAGGCGGGTGCTCTGCGGGTAACGGCGGGAGATGCCCACCCACGGATCTTCGCCGAGCTGCTTGAGGCCCAGGGAAACGCGGTTCTTTTCCTGGTCGAACTTGAGCACCTTGGCTTCGATTTCGTCGCCGACGTTGAGCACTTCCGACGGGTGACGCACACGACGCCAGGCCAGGTCGGTGATGTGCAGCAGGCCGTCG
Organism: Parazoarcus sp. PS-13 R2A; assembly: GCF_057621855.1. Lineage (NCBI taxonomy): Bacteria > Pseudomonadati > Pseudomonadota > Betaproteobacteria > Rhodocyclales > Zoogloeaceae > Parazoarcus > Parazoarcus sp. PS-13 R2A. Next base: position 64,484 of record NZ_JBYEXN010000012.1, on the reverse strand, counting down.
ATACCGCCGAGGTCAACGAACGCACCGTAGTCGGTGATGTTCTTGACGATACCCTTGATGACCGTGCCTTCCTTGAGGTTGGCGAGGAGCTTCTCGCGCTCTTCGCCCATCGACTCTTCGAGCACTGCACGACGCGAAACGACAACGTTGTTGCGCTTGCGATCGAGCTTGATGACCTTGAACTCGAATTCCTTGCCTTCGTACGGCGTGGTGTCCTTGACCGGACGCATGTCAACCAGCGAACCCGGCAGGAAGGCGCGGATGCTGTTGGTCATGACGGTCAGACCACCCTTGACGCGACCGGAGATCACGCCCTTCACCAGGGTGCCTTCGTTCAGTGCCTTCTCGAGGTCGTTCCACGCCGAGATACGCTTGGCCTTGTCACGCGACAGGCGGGTTTCACCGAAACCATCTTCAAGTGCATCGATCGCAACGTGGACGAAATCGCCGACATTGACTTCGAGGTCGCCGCGATCGTCGCGGAATTCCTCGATGGGAACATAGCTCTCGGACTTCAGGCCGGCATTGACGACGACAAAATTCTGGTCGATGCGTACGACTTCGGCGGTGATGACTTCACCGGTACGCATTTCCTGAAGGGCAAGGCTTTCTTCGAACAGGTCGGCAAAGCTTTCTTCGAAGGCGGGGGTGGCAGTTGACATAAAGAGAAAGAATCCGGAACCGGCGTGCGACGGCAAGCAAAGTAAGTTGATGGACACGCACCGGGCACCCTTGCCCGGGCATGGTAAAACTCAACCGGTCGCCAGTCCCCGATCCCGCACGAGATCGAGCACGAAAGCCACGGCCGCATCGACGTCCATTGAAGTGGTATCGAGCAGTACCGCGTCCGGCTGTTGCTGCAATGGAGCAACGGATCGGGCGACATCACGCGCATCCCGTTCACGGAGATCCTGCATCAAGCTCTCAAGCTTAGCAGGCAAACCCTTTTCGATCAACTGCTTATATCTGCGCTCTGCGCGCGCCTCGGCAGAGGCCGTCAAAAACACCTTGACCTGCGCATCGGGGAAGATCGTCGACCCCATATCGCGCCCTTCCGCCACCAGCCCCGGGCCCTGCCTGAAGTCACGCTGGCGCCCGAACAGGGCGTCGCGCACCGCCGGCAGCACGGCAACTCTGGAGGCGCCGACCGAGCAGGCCTCTTCCCGGATCTCATCGCTGACATCCTCGTCGCCAAGCAGCACACGGCCGCCATCGAAGCGGGCCGGCAGGGCCGCCGCCAGCGCGGACAGCGCCGCCGCGTCACCGAGATCGACGCCACGGCGGATCGCGGACAGCGCCGTGAGCCTGTACAGCGTGCCGCTGTCGAGATGATGCCAGCCCAAGGCCTCGGCCACGCGGGCGCCGACCGTTCCCTTGCCCGATGCGGACGGACCGTCGATCGCCACCACCGGGACCGGTGTCACGACGCCGGAGAACGCGGCGAAGTAGTCGGGAAAGGTCTTGTTGACGCATTTCGGATCATTGATCCGCACCCTGCAGCCACCCAGGCTCACCAGCGAGAAGCACATGGCCATGCGGTGATCGTCGTAGGTGTCGATCGAAGCGGGTTGCAGCGTCGCAGGCGGGGTGACGCGAATGTAGTCGGCACCCTCTTCCACGTCGGCGCCGACCTTGCGCAACTCGATGGCCATGGCCGCGATGCGGTCGGTCTCCTTGACCCGCCAGCTGGCGATATTGCGCAACCGGCACGGGCCGTCAGCGAAGAGCGCCGCCACCGCAAGCGTCATGGCGGCATCGGGAATGTGGTTCAGATCGAGATCGAAGGCGCGCAGACGACCAGACGCCGGCGCAGACGCCTCGATCCAGTTGTCGCCCATGCTGATGCGCGCGCCGATCTGCTCCAGCGCCTCAGCAAAGCGGACATCGCCCTGGATGCTGCTGCTGCCTACCCCCTCGACACGAACCGGCCCGCCACCGATGGCGCCAGCGGCGAGAAAATAGGAGGCCGATGAAGCATCGCCCTCGACGAACAGGGTGCTGGGCGAGACATAACGGGCACCGCCGGGAACGATGAAACGCCCCCAGTTCTCATGCGTCACCCGTACGCCGAAGCGCGCCATCAGATCGAGCGTGATCGCGATGTAAGGCCGCGAAATGAGCTCGCCCACGACTTCGATCGTGACCTCTTCACCGGTGAGCGGCAGCGCCATCAGCAAGGCCGTCAGAAACTGACTCGAGACGTCCCCCCGCACCCTGACCACACCGCCGCGGCGAATCGTTGCCGGACGCAGCTGCAGCGGCGGGAAACCGTCGTTGCCGAGGTAGTCGATATCCGCACCGATCTGGCGCAGCGCATCGACCAGATCCCCGATCGGACGCTCGTGCATGCGTGCCACGCCGGACAGCTGATAGCTGCCACCGGACAGCGCAAGTGCGGCCGTCAGCGGCCGGAAGGCGGTCCCCGCATTGCCCAGAAAGAGCGCTGCGGCCTTGACCGGAAACGGCCCACCGGCACCACGCACGCGGTAATCGTTGGTGCCGGACTCATGGCGCCAGTCGACCCCGAGCGCACGCAGCGCATCGAGCATGCGTTCGACGTCGTCCGAGGCCAGAAGGTCACGAATGTCTGTTTCGCCCTCGGCCAGCGCGGCCAGCAGCAGGACCCGGTTGGAGATGCTCTTGGAGCCCGGCAGACGCACCGTTCCACTGGCCTCGAGCACGGGAGGCAGATCTAGAAATTGCATGACTTACTCAGCAGATGAGGTAGGCGGGAACTGCGACGCCCAGGCATTGCGCGCAACGCGGGCCTGGTCGAAGAGCTCTTCGAGTCGCTTGCCGTCCCCCGCCATCAGGAGGGCGCGTACATAGGCCAGTTCGGCCAGGTACTGATCGAGCTCACCTAGCAGTGCCTGACGGTTGGCGATGCAGATGTCGCGCCACATTTCGGGATGGCTACCGGCAATCCGGGTGAAATCGCGGAAACCGCTGGCAGCATGGGAAAACAGCAATTCGGCATTCGCACGACCGGCAAGATCGTGCACCAGGCCAAAGGCGAGCAGATGCGGAAGGTGGCTGACGGCGGCGAACACCCTATCGTGGTCATTTGGTGCCATCTCGACCACCGTTGCCCCACAGGCCTCCCAGGCCGACCGCACCAGCGCCACAGCGTCAGCGTCGTTCTCGGGCAAGGGGGTCATCACGACCTTGCGATCACGGTAGAGCTCGCCGAAGGCGGCATCCACACCGCTGGTCTCGGCGCCGGCAATCGGATGCGCCGGCACGACGTGCGACAACCGGCTGTCGAGATGACGGTAGGCCGCCTCGATCACGTCACGCTTGGTACTGCCGGCATCGGTCACCACGGTGCCGGGGGCGAGATGCGGCGCCATTGCCGCCATGATGCTGTCCATCTGCCCGACGGGCGCCGCAAGCAGCACCAGATCGGCACCATCGAGCGCAGATGCCCAGTCGGTGGCGACCTCGTCGATCACGCCCAGCTCTCGCGCCCTTTCGAGCGCGCTCGCTGTCCGGCCAATTCCGACAATGCGCTCAACCACACCCGCCTTGCGCAGGGCCAACGCGAACGAACCGCCGATCAGACCGACGCCGCACACCACCAGTTTGCCGATCAGCGCCATACCTTCTCCTCGGGCGCTCACGCCAGAATCTGGCGCAAGGCCTCAATGAACCGCGTGTTTTCTTCGGACAGCCCGATCGAGACCCGCAACCATTCGGGCATGCCGTAGCCGGCGATCGGGCGCACGATGACCCCGCGCTTGAGCAGCCCAAGGTTCACGGCAGCCGCATCGCCTGCCCTGAAGGCCACGAAATTGCCCGACGACGGAATCCACTCCAGCCCCAGTTCGGACAGTGCTCCGGTGATCTGCACCATGCCGCGACGGTTGACCTCGGCGCTCTGCGCCAGAAACTCCTCGTCACCGAGCGCTGCTTCCGCGGCCGCGAGGGCGATGCTCGAAACGTTGAAGGGCTGCCGGACCCGGTTCATCAGATCGGCCACCTCGGGGTGCGCAATCGCATAGCCCACACGCAGCCCCGCCAGGCCATATGCCTTGGAAAACGTGCGCGAGATCAGCAGATTCGGAAAGCGTGCCAGCCAGCCAAGGGCGTCATAGGACTGCTCCGGCGCGAGATACTCGGTGTAGGCCTCATCCAGCACCACCAGCACATCCCGCGGCACCTTCGCGAGGAAAGCTTCGAGCTGTTCGCCGGACAGGAATGTCCCGGTCGGATTGTTCGGGTTCGCGATGAAGACGATGCGGGTCTCGGGCGTGATCGCCGCGGCCATGGCATCCAGATCGTGCCCGAAGTCCCGGGCCGGCACTTCGATACACTTCGCCCCCACCGCGTTCGTCGCCAGCGGATACACCGCAAATGCGTGCTGCGAGAACACCGCGGCACAACCTGGCGCCATGAACGCCCGCGCGGCAAGCTCGAGAATGTCGTTGGAGCCGTTCCCGATCACCAGTTGCTCGGCACGCACGCCGAACTTGCTGCAGATCGCCGCTTTCAGCGCAAAGGCATTGCCGTCCGGGTAGCGGGCGACCTCCGACAGTACGCCGGTGATCGCGTCGCGGGCCCGCGCACTCATGCCGAGCGGGTTCTCGTTGGACGCGAGCTTGACGATGCTCCCTTCGGGAATGCCCATCTCCCGGGCCAGTTCGGAAACCGGCTTGCCGGGCAGGTAAGGCATGATTGCGCGGATGTACTCCGGCGCATTTCCAGCAACACTCATGCTTGTCTCCAGCTTGTTCAGATCGCGGCGACGGGGTAGGACCCCAGCACCTTGACGAAGGCGGCACGCTCGCCGAGCTCCTTGAGCGCGACGGCGACATCGGCGTCGGTCTGGTGTCCCTGCAGGTCGACATAGAACACGTATTCCCACAGCCCGCCACGGGCGGGCCGCGACTGCAGCTTGGTCATGTCGACGCCATGACGCGCGAGCGGCTCGAGCAGCGCATACATTGCGCCCGGCCGGTTCGGCGCCGAACACACCACCGAGGTCTTGTCCTTGCCCGACGGACCGGCCTCGTGATGCGCGATCACGAGGAAACGGGTTGAATTGTTGGGATCGTCCTCGATATTTGATGCGAGCTTGTTCAGGCCGTAAAGTTCGGCGGCGGCTTCGCCCGCAATCGCGCACGACTCAGGATCTTCCGCAGCCAGGCGCGCGGCCTCGGCATTGCTCGCCACCGGGATGCGCGGCAGATTGGCCAGATGACGGTTGAGCCACTCGTGACACTGGGCGAGCGACTGCGCATGCGAATACAGCCGCTTGGCGCCACCGATGCCTTCGGCACGCGACAGCAGATGCTGATGGATGCGCAGCTTGACCTCGCCGCAGACCTTGAGCGGGTTCGCGAGCAGCAGGTCCAGCGTGCCGCCGACGGCGCCCTCGGTGGAGTTCTCCACCGGCACCACGCCGTAGTCGGCATTGCCCTGCTCGACCGTGCGGAACACGTCGTCGATAGCGGCCATGGGCAGGAAGTTGGGGGCCGAACCGAAGTGCTTGCGGCTGGCGCTCTCGGAGAAGGTGCCGGCGGGGCCCAGATAGGCCACCTTCAGCGGCTGCTCGAGCGCCAAGCAGGCCGACATGATCTCGCGAAAAATCCGCTGCACCGCACCACCGGGCAAGGGACCGGGGTTGATGTCGGCCAGGCGGCGCAGCACCTGGGCTTCACGCTCTGGGCGATAGATGTTGCCATGCTTGATCTCGCCCACACGCTGGGCGCAGGTGGCACGCTCGGAAAGACGGGCGAGGATCTCCTCGTCGAGGCTGTCAATCCGGTTTCTCAGGTTCAGCAGTTCGTCGCTCATGCTCAGCTCTCAAAACGCCCGATCGGGCTCAGGCCCTGCGCGCGGCAAAGTCGCGCATGAAATCCACCAGCGCCTGCACTCCGGCAAGCGGCATCGCGTTGTAGATCGAGGCCCGCATGCCCCCGACCGACTTGTGTCCCTTCAGCTGCAGCAGGCCTGCGGCCTTCGATTCGGCCAGGAAGGCGTCGTTCAGCGCTTCATCCTTGAGGAAGAACGGCACGTTCATCCGCGAGCGGCACGCAGGGTCGATACGGTTCTCGTAGAAGTCGCTGGCATCGAGATAGCCGTAGAGCAGTTCGGCCTTGGCGATGTTCTGCGCCTCGATCGCGGCAACCCCGCCCTGGCGCTTGAGCCACTGGAACACCAGTCCGGCGATGTAGATGCCGTAGGTTGGCGGCGTGTTGTACATCGAGCCGTTGTCGGCGACCGTCCTGTAGTCAAAGGCCGTCGGACAGTGTGCAAGCGAGCGCCCGAGCAAGTCGTCGCGCACGATCACGATGGTCAGGCCGGCGGGGCCGATATTCTTCTGCGCACCGCCAAACAGCAGGCCGTACCTGGAGATGTCGACCTTGCGCGACAGGATGTGCGATGACACGTCGGCCACCACCGGCACCTCGCCGCGTCCGATCGTGGCCAGATCCGGCTCAAACGGATACTCCACGCCACCGATGGTCTCGTTGGTGCAGGTAAACACATAGGCAGGGTCGGCCGACAGCTTCCACTCTGCCATCGGCGGCACCGACCTGAAGCCGTTCGCCTCGGCGCTCGCTGCGATATTGACCTCGCAGTAGCGCCGCGCTTCCTTCTGCGACTTCTGCGACCACGAACCGGTAACGACATAGTCCGCCACCCGCTTGTCACCAAGCAGGTTCATCGGAATGATCGCGTTTTCGGCAATCGCACCGCCCTGCATGAACAGGATGCGGTAATTCGACGGCACCGCGAGCAGTTCGCGCAGATCGGCTTCGGCCGCCTCGGCAATGGACATGAACTCCTTGCCACGGTGGCTCATCTCCATCACGCTCATGCCGGCGCCATGCCAGTCGAGCATCTCCTCGGCGGCCTGGCGCAATACCGGCTCAGGCAGTGCTGCCGGACCGGCGCTGAAATTCCACACCCGACTCATGCTTCGTTTCCTTCCTCACCTTCGCCCTCGGCCGGCGCATCTCCGCCAGCGTCTGCGACCGGGCCCTCGCCCGCTTCCACATTGCCCTCTTCACCGCCCTCCGGCGCCTCGTCCAGGCTGCCAACGAGCTCATCCTCATCCGACTCGGCAACCTTCTCGATACCGGCGAGATAAGTCCCCTCGTCCAGGTTGATCAGGGTCACGCCCTGGGTTGCCCGGCCGAGCTCACGGATGTCCTGCACCTTGGTGCGGATCAGCACTGCACCGGTGGAGATCAGCATGACTTCGCCGGTCGGCTCGACCAGCACCGCGCCCACCAGCTTGCCGTTGCGATCGGACGTCTGGATCGCGATCATGCCCTTGGTGCCGCGGCCATGACGGGTGTACTCGGCGACCGGCGTACGCTTGCCGTAACCGTTTTCGGTTGCGGTCAGAACCGACTGCGACTCGTCCTTGGCCACCAGCATTGCGATCACGCGCTGACCATCTTCCAGCGTCATGCCGCGCACACCGCGCGCTTCGCGCCCCATCGGGCGCACGTCGCTCTCGGCAAAGCGCACTGCCTTGCCGGCGTCGGAGAACAGCATCACATCGCAGGCGCCATCGGTGATCTCGACGCCGATCAGGTGATCGCCATCGTCCAGGTGCACCGCAATGATGCCGGCCTTGCGCGGGTTGGCGAAGGCGGTCAGCGCGGTCTTCTTGACCGTTCCGGCAGAGGTCGCCATGAACACGAAGTGGTCGTCGTCGAAGGCCTGCACCGGCAACACGGCGTTGATCTTCTCCCCTTCCATCAGCGGGAACAGGTTCACGATCGGCTTGCCACGCGAGTTGCGCGTACCCTCGGGCACTTCATAGACCTTCAGCCAGTAGGCACGGCCACGGCTGGAGAAGCACAGCACGGTGTCGTGGGTATTGGCCACGAACAGGTGATCGATGAAATCCTCGTCCTTCATCGAAGTCGCCTGCTTGCCGCGCCCACCACGTCGCTGGGCACGGTAATCCGCCAGCGGCTGACGCTTGAAGTAGCCGGTGTGCGACAGGGTCACCACCATGTCTTCCGGCGTGATCAGGTCTTCGATGTTGATCTCGGAGGTGTTCATCACCAGCTCGGAGCGACGCGGGTCGCCGAACTGGTTGCGAATGCCGGTGAGCTCGGCAACGATGATCTCGGTGATGCGTTCCGGACGGGCCAGGATGTCGAGCAGGTCGGTGATGATGTCCATCACTTCGCGGTACTCGTTGACGATCTTGTCCTGCTCGAGACCAGTCAGGCGCTGCAGGCGCAGCTCGAGAATGGCCTGAGCCTGAGCCTCGGACAGGCGGTAGCCCTGGGCCGACAGACCGAACTGCGGGTCGAGCCCTTCGGGCCGGTAGCTGTCCGCCAGTGCGCGCGCCAGCATCTCTTCCACCAGCGGCGAGCGCCAGGTGCGATCCATCAGGCCGCGCTTGGCGTCGGCCGGGGACGGCGCCGCCTTGATCAGCGCGATGATCTCGTCAACGTTGGACAGCGCAACCGCCAGACCTTCGAGGATGTGACCACGATCGCGCGCCTTGCGCAGCTCGAAAATGGTGCGGCGGGTGATGACCTCGCGCCGGTGCTCAAGGAAGCACACCAGCATCTGCTTGAGGTTGAGCAGGCGCGGACGGCCGTCGACCAGCGCCACCATGTTCATGCCGAAGCTGTCCTGCAGCTGGGTGTGCTTGAACAGCTTGTTCAGCACGACCTCGGGCATCTCGCCGCGCTTGAGCTCGACCACCAGACGCATGCCCGACTTGTCGGACTCGTCGCGGATCTCGCTGATGCCCTCGATCTTCTTCTCGTTGACCAGCTCGGCCATGCGCTCCTGCAGGGTGCGCTTGTTCACCTGATAGGGCAGCTCGTCGACGATGATCGCCTGACGGTCGCTCTTGCCGATCGGCTCGAAGTGGGTGCGCGCACGCATGACCACACGGCCGCGGCCGGTGCGGTAACCCTCGTGCACGCCAGACAGGCCATAGATCAGTGCAGCAGTCGGAAAGTCGGGCGCCTTGACGATTTCGATCAGCGCTTCGATATCCGTCTCGGGATCTTCGAGCAGCTTCAGACAGGCATCGATGATCTCGCCGAGGTTGTGCGGCGGAATGTTGGTCGCCATGCCGACCGCAATACCGCTCGAACCGTTGATCAGCAGATTGGGAATGCGCGCGGGCATGACCAGCGGCTCTTTCTCCGAGCCGTCGTAGTTCGGCCCGAAATCGACGGTTTCCTTGTCGATATCCGCCAGCAGTTCATGACCGATCCGCGCCATGCGGATTTCGGTGTATCGCATCGCCGCAGCGTTGTCGCCGTCGACCGAACCGAAGTTGCCCTGGCCGTCGACCAGCATGTAGCGCAGCGAAAAGTCCTGCGCCATCCGCACAATGGTGTCGTACACCGCGGTATCGCCGTGTGGATGGTATTTACCGATCACGTCACCGACGATACGGGCGGACTTCTTGTATGCACGGTTCCAGTCATTGGAGAGCTCGTGCATTGCAAACAGCACGCGCCTGTGTACCGGCTTGAGACCGTCGCGCGCATCGGGCAACGCGCGCCCCACGATCACGCTCATGGCGTAATCGAGGTAGGAGTGGCGCATCTCCTCCTCGAGGCTGATCGGGAGTGTTTCCTTGGCGAACTGTGTCATGCTCTGAGGCGGTAAAACCCGCTTGAACCAAAAGCGTGCAATTTTAGCATGCGCAAGGGCTTCACTACCTTGACGACAGAAGACGATTGCAGCAGCACGTCATCTCGCGCGCAAAAAAATCTTTGCCCTGCACTTGAAATCCCTGCACACGCCCCAAGCTGTTGGGCGATTGATGAACACAGGGAGCGATCATCCATGCAGGAACAGAAGCCTACGCCGGAAAGCACAGCGGAACTCGAACAGGCGGCCGCCGCGGACGCCACGACGGAAAACCCGACCGGCGAGCATGCAGCACCGGACGTGATGCCCAGCCTCGAACAGAGCCTGCGTGAAGCCGAACTCAAGGCCTCCGAGCACCACGACGCCTGGCTGCGCGCCAAGGCTGAAACCGAGAACGTTCGCCGCCGTGCGCAGGACGACATCGCCAAGGCCTCCAAGTTTGCAGCCGAGAAATTCGCCACTGCGATGCTGCCGGTCAAGGACAGCCTCGAAGCCGCACTCGGCACCGAGAACCAGACCCTGGAAAAGCTGCGCGAAGGCGTCGAGCTGACGCTCAAGCAACTGGTCTCCGCATTCGAGGGCGCCAGCCTCACCGAAGAGAATCCGGCCGGCCAGAAGTTCGACCCCAACAAGCACCAGGCCATCGGCGCACTCGAGTCGGACGCCGAGCCGAACACGGTGATCAACGTGCTGCAGAAGGGTTACCTGCTGAACGACCGCGTGATCCGTCCCGCCATGGTGATGGTCTCGAAGGCAAAATCAGCGTAATTCGGCGCGCTGGTGGCTTGAAACACGGCCATCCCGCCCCATATTCGAATCAAGGCTGAGCCGGCAAACACGGCTCCCATACAAATTCTGGAACTAAAGGACACAATCATGGGCAAGATCATCGGCATCGACCTCGGCACGACCAACAGCTGCGTCTCCGTCATGGAAGGCGGCAAGCCCAAGGTCATCGAAAACTCCGAAGGTGGCCGCACCACGCCGTCCGTCGTCGCCTACGCGGAAGACGGCGAGATTCTGTGCGGTGCGCCGGCCAAACGCCAGGCCGTTACCAACGCCAAGAACACCCTGTTCGCCATCAAGCGCCTGATCGGCCGCCGCTTCGAAGAGAAGGAAGTGCAGAAGGACATCGCCATGATGCCCTACACGATCGCCAAGGCCGACAACGGCGACGCCTGGGTTGAAGTGCGCGGCAAGAAGATTGCCCCGCCGCAGGTTTCTGCCGAAGTGCTGCGCAAGATGAAGAAGACCGCCGAAGACTACCTCGGCGAAGAAGTCACCGAAGCGGTCATCACCGTGCCGGCCTACTTCAACGACAGCCAGCGTCAGGCCACCAAGGACGCAGGCAAGATCGCCGGTCTGGAAGTGAAGCGCATCATCAACGAGCCGACCGCAGCTGCCCTCGCCTTCGGCATGGACAAGAAGCCGGGCGACTCCAAGATCGCCGTGTATGACCTCGGCGGCGGCACCTTCGATATCTCGATCATCGAGATCGCCGACATCGACGGCGAGCACCAGTTCGAAGTGCTGGCCACCAACGGCGACACCTTCCTTGGCGGCGAAGACTTCGACCAGCGCATCATCGACTACATCGTCACCGAGTTCAAAAAGGAACAGGGCGTCGATCTCAAGAACGACGTGCTCGCCCTTCAGCGCCTGAAGGAAGCTGCCGAAAAGGCCAAGATCGAACTGTCCTCGGGCAGCCAGACCGAAGTAAACCTGCCCTACATCACCGCAGACGCTTCCGGCCCGAAGCACCTTGCAGTCAAGATCACCCGCGCCAAGTTCGAATCGCTGGTCGAAGAGCTCATCACGCGCTCGATCGAGCCCTGCCGCGTTGCGCTGAAGGATGCCGGCCTCAAGGTGTCCGACATCGACGACGTCATCCTGGTCGGCGGCCAGACCCGCATGCCCAAGGTGCAGGAAAAGGTTAAGGAATTCTTCGGCAAGGAGCCGCGCAAGGACGTGAACCCGGACGAGGCCGTTGCAGTTGGTGCCTCCATCCAGGGCGGCGTGCTGCAGGGCGAAGTCAAGGACGTGCTGCTGCTCGACGTGACCCCGCTGTCGCTCGGTATCGAGACCATGGGTGGCGTGATGACCAAGCTCATCCAGAAGAACACCACGATCCCGACCAAGGCGAGCCAGGTATTCTCCACCGCCGATGACAACCAGAGCGCCGTGACCATTCACGTGCTGCAGGGCGAGCGCGAAATGGCTGCCGGCAACAAGAGCCTGGGCCAGTTCAACCTGTCCGACATCCCGCCGGCACCGCGCGGCATGCCGCAGATCGAGGTCACCTTTGACATCGACGCCAACGGCATCCTGCACGTATCGGCCAAGGACAAGGCAACCGGCAAGGAAAACAAGATCAAGATCCAGGCCAACTCCGGTCTGTCCGATGCTGAAGTCGAGCGCATGGTTCAGGACGCTGCCTCGCACGCCGACGAAGACAAGAAGGCTCGCGAGATGGTCGACGCACGCAACCAGTGCGACACCCTGATCCACACGACCAAGAAGGCACTGGGCGAGCACGGCGACAAGGTCGGCGAAGAGGACAAGGCCAAGATCGAAGCTGCGATCAAGGAAGCCGAAGAAGCCATCCAGAGCGGTGACAAGGACAGCATCGAAGCCAAGACCCAGGCCCTTGCCATGGCCAGCCAGAAGCTCGGCGAAGCCATGTACGGTCAGCAGGGTGGCGCTGAGGCGGGCGAGCAGCCTGCGGGCTCGGCAGGCGGCAGCAACAAGGCCGACGACGCCGACGTGGTCGATGCCGAATTCACCGAAGTGAAGGACAAGAAGTAAGCGTCTCGCCCGACGGCAGACTTAACGGCCGAGCCCCCGCCGGAGCACCTGCTCCGGCTGGCTCGGCCTTTGCACGAAATAGGGACTTCTCGGACAGCAGCGATGAGCAAGCACGACGTGCATGGCAGACCCCGGCCCCACAAGGTCGGTGCAAACAGCCACGCTGCCTTGCCGAGCCCCCAAAAAGCCTGAGCGAAACATCATGTCCAAACGGGATTACTACGAAGTGCTCGGCGTCAACCGCGACGCCAGCGACGATGAGATCAAGAAGGCCTACCGCAAGCTGGCCATGAAACACCACCCGGACCGCAATCCGGACAGCAAGGACGCAGAGGAGAAGTTCAAGGAGGCCAAGGAGGCCTACGAGATCCTCTCCGAACCGCAGAAGAAAGCCGCCTATGACCGCTACGGTCATGCGGGCGTCGATCAGTCGATGGGCGGTGGCGGCGGCCAGGGCTTTGAAGGCTTTGGCGATGCCTTCTCCGACATCTTCGGTGACATCTTCGGCGGCGCAGGCGGGCGCGGCGGCCGCTCCAACGTCTATCGCGGCGCCGACCTGCGCTACAACCTCGAGATCTCGCTCGAGGAAGCCGCGCGCGGCGCAGAAAAGACGATCCGCATTCCGACCGTTGAAGAATGCGGCTCCTGCCACGGCAGCGGCGCCAAGCCCGGCACGCAGCCCAAGACCTGCCCCACCTGTGGCGGCGCGGGCCAGGTCCGTATCCAGCAGGGCTTCTTCTCGATCCAGCAGACCTGCCCGAAGTGTCATGGCAGCGGCCGCATCATCCCCGACCCCTGCCGCGATTGCGGTGGCGCAGGCCGGGTGAAGAAGCAGAAGACGCTCGAAGTGAAGATTCCGGCGGGCATCGACGAGGGCATGCGCCTTCGTCACGGCGGTCACGGCGAGCCGGGCGTCAATGGCGGTCCTGCCGGCGACCTCTACGTCGAAATCCACATTCGCAAGCACTCTGTGTTCGAGCGCGACCACGACGACCTGCACTGCGAGATGCCGATCAGCATCACCACCGCTGCACTGGGTGGCGAGATCGAGATTCCGACCCTGGAAGGCATGGCACGCCTGAAGATTCCGGCCGAGACCCAGAGCGGCAAGGTCTTCCGTCTGCGTGGCAAGGGGATCAAGAACGTGCGCTCGCACACCCATGGCGACCTGATGTGCCATGTGCTGGTCGAAACGCCGGTCAAGCTCACTGAGCGCCAGCGCGAACTGCTAGAGGAGTTCGAATCCATCGCCAGCGGCAATGTCGACCGGCATAATCCGAAAGCCAAAGGCTGGATGGACAAGGTGCGGGAGTTTTTCGGCACCTGACCGACGACTGCGGAAAGACCACCGCCGACGCACGCGCGACAGCCCCACAAGGCGTCGCGCCTGTCTCGGCGTTTTTCGTCCACAAACCGGACGCCGCGGGATATGATGATCGGGTCCGCGAAGAGACCTTGATGGAGACACTATGAAAGTAATACGTCCGCTACTGGCCGCGGTGCTCGTGGCCCTTGCGCCACTGCTTCCGGTCGGTGCTGCGCACGCCCAGCAGGGCGTCGCCAACGACAGCATCACGCTTGGACACTCCGGCGCCCTCACCGGGCCGCTGGCCGAACTCAACAAGGAATACCTTTCCGGTGCGATGCTTCACTTCGACCAGCTCAATGCCCGCGGTGGCGTGAATGGTCGCAGGATCGAGCTCATCACCGAAGACGATGCCTACAACCCCGATCGCGCGGCGGCAAATGTCCGCAAGCTGATCGAAAAGGATCAGGTGCTGGCACTGTTCGCATGCTTTGGCACCGGCCCCAGCCTGAAGGCCATTCCGGTTGCCACCGCTGCCAAGGTACCCTTTTTCGCCCCATACACAGGGGCCGATGCGGTCCGTAGCCCAGGCAACCCGCTCGTCTTTCACCTGCGCGCCTCGTATTCGCAGGAGATCGAAAAGATGGTCGACCATCTCGCAAACATCGGGGTGAAATCGATCGCGGTGGTGCACCATGCCGACCCCTTCGGACAGGCCGGGCTTGAGGCCGCAACTGCAGCCCTTACCCGTCGTGGCCTGCCCGCACCGGTCGTTGCACCGATCGCATCCGACGGCAGCAACGCGGCCGAAGCAGTTGGCAAGGTCGTTGCCGGCAACACCGCGGCGGTCATTCTGGTGACCGCGGGCAACAGCTCCCCGGCCTTCATGCGGGCGCTTCTCGAAACCGATTACCGGCCGATGCTTTTCGGCCTTTCGGTAATCAGCAGCCGCCAGTTGATCCGCGAGCTCGGGGACAAGGCGCGCGGCATGGTGATCGCCCAGGTCATGCCCTCGCCCTTTCGCATCGACTACCCGATGGTGCGCGAATACCGGCAGGCAGCCGACAAGGCGGGGCAAAGCTACTCCTACACCGCCCTCGAAGGCTATCTTGCCGCACGCAGCTTCAGCGAAGGTCTGCGCCGTGCAGGCCGCGAGCTCAACCGTGAGCGCCTGATCAGTGCGCTGGAGAGCCTCGGTGACTGGGATGCCGGCGGCCTGCGTCTGGCGTTTTCCGCGCGCAACAGGAGCGGGCTGAACTTCGTTGACCTGACGGTGATCGGCAAAGGCAGCTTCGGAAACTGAGCGCGGCGATGGCCAGAAAAAGGGGCTGCACCCTGACAGGTGCAGCCCCTTTTTCGTGCCTGTTGCGGGCCAGGGTTCAGGCGCGACGCCAGGTCGTGCCCTGAGCGCTGTCCTCGAGCACGATCCCGGCTTCGAGCAAGGCCGCACGAAGACGGTCGGCTTCGGCGAAATCGCGACCCTTCTTCGCGCTGACCCGGGCTTCGATCATGCGCTCGATCTCGGCGACGTCCAGCCCACCTTCCGTCTGCACCCCGCCCTGCAGGAACGCTGTTGCGTCGCGTTCGAGCAAACCGAGCACCTTGCCCAGTGCACGCAGCTGCTGCGCAAGCTCCGGGGCTGCGCCACGATTGACCTCGTTGGCAAGCTCGAACAGCACGGCAAGCGCTTCGGCGGTGTTGAAATCGTCGTCCATCGCAGCCTGGAAACGCTGCGCCCATGGCGTGCTCCAGTCAGGGTCGGCATCCGTGACCGGCACGGCCTTGAGCGCCGTATACAGCCGTGTCAGCGCCTGACGCGCATCGTCGAGGTGGGCGTCCGAGTAGTTCAGCGGACTGCGGTAATGGGCACGCAGGATGAAGAAGCGCACGACCTCGGGATCGTACTGTTTCAGCACCTCACGGATGGTGAAGAAATTGCCCAGGGATTTCGACATCTTTTCGTCGTCGACCCGGACAAAACCGTTGTGCATCCAGTAGTTGACGAAAGCGTGACCATGCGCGCCTTCCGACTGCGCAATCTCGTTCTCGTGATGCGGAAACTGCAGATCCTGCCCGCCACCGTGAATGTCGAAATGCTCGCCGAGCAGATCGGCACTCATCGCCGAGCACTCGATATGCCAGCCCGGACGACCACTTCCCCAGGGCGAGGCCCACTTCGCCTCTTCCGGCTCTTCCGCCTTGGCATGCTTCCACAGCACGAAATCGAGCGGATCGTTCTTGTCGCCGACCACATCAACACGCTCGCCGGCCCGCAGTTCGTCGATCGACTTGCCCGACAGCTTGCCGTAACCGTCGAACTTGCGCACCGCAAAGCACACGTCACGGTTGGCAGCGACATAGGCCAGCCCCTTGGCCTCGAGGCGGCCGATCAGGCTCTGCATGCCGGCTACGTAATCCATTGCCCGCGGCTCGTGGTCAGGGCGCAACACACCGAGGGCGTCCGCATCCTCATGCATCGCCGCAATGAAGCGATCGGTCAGCGCACGGATGCTTTCGCCGTTTTCCTGCGCCCGCCGGATGATCTTGTCGTCGATATCGGTGATGTTGCGCACATAGGTCACATCAAGCCCGCTCGCGCGCAACCAGCGCGTCACCATGTCGAAGACCACCATCACCCGTGCGTGGCCGAGGTGACAGTAGTCGTACACCGTCATGCCGCAGACATACATGCGGACCTTGCCGGCATCGATGGGTTGAAAGTGTTCCTTCTTGCGGGTGAGCGAGTTGTAGATGGTGAGCATGCAGATAACCGAAAAGCGCTCGCGGCGACAGCCGCGAAACAGTGTGATTCGTCAGTCGCGGCAGCAAAAAAGCGGGCTCCGACCGGACCCGCTCCGTTGTGTTACCGCTGTCAGCGTCGCGACACAGGAAACTATGAGTGCTTGCCGCTTGTTGGTAGAATCCGGGGCTGGTTAGCAGCCCGGATCACCCGCCAAAATTATAGCACGGCGCATAATTGCGAACTTTTGCCGACCCTCCATGCGCCCTGGCGCCAAGAGGGACTGCTCGCACCTCATCCGGCAACCCTGCCGTTACCCATCTCCCGGAGACCGCATGAAGAAGCAGGCTCTTGCACTGATCGCTTTCATCAGCTGCAGCATTCAGGCTTTCGCAGCCAACCCCATGGTTGAGCTCAAGACGAACCACGGCGACATCGTGGTCGAACTCAATGCCGAGAAGGCACCAAAGTCGTCCGCGAACTTCGTCCAGTACGTCAAGGACGGCCACTACGACAATACCGTGTTCCACCGCGTCATCGATGGCTTCATGGTCCAGGGCGGCGGTTTCGACGCAAAGATGACGCAGAAGCCGGCTCGTGCCCCGATCGAGAACGAGGCGAAGAACGGCCTCAAGAACCTGCCCGGCACACTGGCCATGGCACGCACGGCTGACCCGCATTCGGCCTCGGCACAGTTCTTCATCAACCTCGTGCCCAACACCTTTCTCGACTATCCGTCACGCGACGGCTGGGGCTATGCGGTATTCGGCAAGGTTGTCCGCGGCATGGATGTGGTCGAGAAGATCGCCAAGGTAAAAACGGGCAACGCCGGCATGCATCAGAACGTACCGCTCGAACCGGTCACCATCGAGTCGGCGCGCGTCCTCGACGCTGCAACGACCCCCAGCAAATAAGCCCACAGGAGAACAGCATGGCAGTCAAACTGCACACCAATTTCGGCGTAATCACCCTCGAACTCGATGCCGAAAAGGCGCCCGTCACGGTCGAGAACTTTCTTGCCTACGTTGAAGCCGGCCACTACGACAACACCGTGTTCCATCGCGTCATCGACGGCTTCATGATCCAGGGCGGTGGTTTCGAGCCCGGCATGAAGCAGAAGGCCACGCGCGACACGATCAAGAACGAAGCCGACAACGGCCTCAAGAACAACCGCGGCACCGTTGCCATGGCCCGCACCCAGGCACCGCACTCCGCATCGGCCCAGTTCTTCATCAACCTCTCCGACAACGACTTCCTCAACTACCGCTCGCCCGACCTGCAAGGCTGGGGCTACTGCGTGTTCGGCCAGGTCAGCGATGGCATGGACGTGGTCGACAAGATCCGTGCGGTGAAGACCGGTTCCAGCGGCTTCCACCAGGACGTGCCGAAGGAAGACGTGATCATCGAGCGCGCCGAAGTTGTCTGATTCAGACGCAGCCATGTCCGCCGTCAGTGGCGGGCATGGCACCACAATGCCGGAAGCCCTGCATGCGGCGCTTCCGGCATTGTTCATTTCCGACCTGCATCTCGCCGAGGACCACCCGGAGACGGTCACAGCCTTTCTTGGTTTTCTCCGCGGCCCGGCACGTGAAGCCGGCAGCCTGTTCATCCTCGGCGACCTGTTCGAGTACTGGGCCGGCGACGATGATGTCGACGCCCCCTTCAATCGTCAGATGTGCGCTGCGCTACGCGCGCTCTCCGAGAGCGGCGTCCAGCTTTTCTACATGACGGGCAACCGCGACCTGCTGGCCGGCGACGACTTTGCCCGCATGACGGGCATGCGACTGCTGCCCGACCCGTCCCTGCTCGTACTGGGCTCGCAACGCATCCTGCTCAGCCATGGCGATGCCTTGTGCACTGACGACCTTTCCTATCAGGCCTATCGCAGCCAGGTTCGCGATCCCGCGTGGCAGGCCGGCTTCCTGTCCCAGCCGCTCGCCGCCCGCAAGGCCTTCATCGAAAGCCTGCGCAAGCAGAGCGAAACCGCCAAGCAGGAAAAGGCGATGACCATCATGGACGTCAACGCCGGTGCGGTGGAAGCCATCCTGCGCCAGTACGGCCATCCGGCCCTGATTCACGGCCATACTCACCGCCCGGCTCGTCACCTGCATCGAGTAGACGGCCGCGACTGCGTGCGCTGGGTTCTGTCCGACTGGCACAGCCATGCCACCTGGCTGTCGTTTGACGGCAGGGACTTCAAGGCAGTCGTCCCGACTCAGACCTGAGGCTGCGCGTAACGACCGTGCGACGGCGCAGGCAGCGCCAGAAACGATCGCACGTCGTCATGCCCGATTTGTTTGACATGTAGTCGTCAGGCTATGCTGACGCCTTACCGATCTCACCTTGCGCTAAACAGGCCCACCATGTTTCGTACCTTAAGACGGCCCGACGCCCTTGCCGTCACCCTGGCCGCAGCTGGCATTCTTGCGATCACGATGGGCATCCGCCAGTCGCAGGGGCTGTTCATCAGCCCGATGAACACCTCCACAGGACTGGGCATTGCCACCATCAGCTTTGCGCTGGCCATCGGCCAGTTTACCTGGGGCGCGATCCAGCCCATCGCCGGTGCGGCTGCAGATCGCTACGGCCCAAGAGCGGTGCTCATCGCCGGCGTGCTTGCATTGGCCCTGGGGAGTGCGATCACACCCTTCATCGAGTCCAGCTTCGGCCTCACCGTTTCGCTTGGCCTGCTGTTCGCAATGGGATCGGGTGCGGCCAGCTTCTCGGTGCTGATCGGCGCCGCTGCACAGCGCCTTCCGCTGGAAAGCCGCGGCACGGCCTCGGGCGTGATCAATGCTGGCGGATCATTCGGTCAGTTCGTCTTTGCGCCTCTGCTGCAGAAGCTGATTCAGCTCACCGGATGGATGGGTGCAATGTGGGCAATGGCGGTCATGACCCTGCTTGCCCTGCCCTTGATCAACAAACTCACCGGCACGCAGCAGCAGCCTGTCCAGCACCACGAGGAAGACACCGGCGCCTTGCGTGCGATTCGCAATGCACTCAAGGACCGCAGCTACATCCTGCTCCATGCGGGCTTCTTCACCTGTGGCTTTCATATCGCGTTTCTGGTGACGCACCTGCCGGGCGAAGTCGACCTGTGTGGTCTGCCGCCGTCAGTTGCCAGCTGGTCGCTCGCAATCATCGGACTGGCGAACATCTTCGGCAGCCTGTATGCCGGCGCCTGGATCTCCCGTTACCGCAGCAAGCATGTGCTGGCGGCGATGTACGGCTCGCGCGTGCTGCTGATCGCGCTCTACCTGATGCTCCCGAAAACCGAGTGGACCTTTTACGCGTTCGCGGCCGGGCTCGGCTTCACCTGGCTGGCGACCGTACCGCCAACGGCCAGCATCGTGGGCAAGCTCTTCGGTGTGCGCTACCTGGCCACCCTGTTCGGCATGACCCTGCTCTCGCACCAGATCGGCGGCTTTCTGGGGGCATGGCTGGGCGGCCTGAGCCTGACCATGCTCGGCGACTACTCATGGATGTGGTACGCCGACATGGCCTTGGCCGCCTTCGCTGCGCTCGTGAACCTGCCGATCAAGGAAGCGCCGATCAAGCCTGCCACCGCAGCCGCCTGAACGCGATCCCGTCTGCAGGCCGGGACTACAGCACGATTGAGGCGAGTCCGAGAAAGGCAAAGAAACCGATGACGTCGGTCACGGTCGTCAGAATCACCCCGCCCGCCAGCGCGGGGTCGATTCCCATGCGATCGAGAACCATCGGTACCACCAGACCCGCGAGCGCAGCAAACAGCAGATTGATCAGAATCGCCGCGCCGATGACACCGCCGATCTGCCAGTCGCCAAACCAGGCGACGGCCAGCAATGCCACAACGACCGCCCACAGCAATCCGTTCAGCAGCGCGATGCCGATTTCCTTCGCGAGCAGGGCCCGCGCGTTGCTGCCCCCGACCTGACCGAGCGCCATGCCGCGAATCACCAGCGTGAGCGTCTGGCTGCCGGCGATGCCCCCCATGCTGGCAACGATCGGCATCAGCACGGCAAGCGCAACCACGCGTTCGAGCGTAGTCTGGAACAGCCCGATCACCCAGGCGGCAAGGAAGGCGGTCACGAGGTTGATCCCGAGCCAGACCGCCCGTCGCCGGGAACTGGTCAGCACCGGGGCGAACATGTCGGCTTCTTCGTCCAGACCGGCCATGTGCATCATGGCGCGGTCCGAGCTTTCGCGGATCAGATCGACCACGTCATCGACGGTAATCCGCCCGAGCAGCAAGCCGTTCTCGTCCACCACCGGGGCAGACAGCAGGTCGTGATCCTGAAACAGGCGCGCGACCTCATCGGAGGACGTGGTCACCGCGATGACCGGGAGCTCGGTCTCCATCACCTCGGCCACCTTGAACTCCGGCTTGGCCGTCACCAGCGCACTGAGCCTGAGCACGCCCTGATAGATGCCCTTGCGGTCGACCACCATCAGCATGTCGGTCTGCACCGGCAGCGATTTGATCAGGCGCAGATAGCCGAGCACGGTTGCCAGACGCACATCGGGCCGCACCACGATCTGATCGGCGTTCATCAGGCCACCCGCCGAATCCTCGGGATACGACAGCATCGACTCGAGCTTCTCGCGGCGACGGCCGTAGGTGGCGCGCATCAGTTGCTGCCCGTTCTCGTCGGGCAAGGCCTGAATAAGGTCGACGAGATCATCGAGATCGAGCCTTTCAGCCGCGATCACCAGATCCTCGTGATCCATTTCGAGCGCCAGCGCAGCGCAGCTCTCACCATGCAGATAGGTCAGAACCTTACCCGCGCGATCGGCCTCAACCATGCCCCAGGCCGCGACACGCTCCTTTGGCGGCAGTGACTCCAGCAATCCGGCTGCTTTGGCCGGGTGCATGTCGCGCAGAATCTTGCCTACGCGTTTGAGCTTGCCCTGCGCCAGCGCGCCCCGCACTTCCCGGATCTGCGTTGCCGCGGACGACTCCTCGCTTTCCGCTTCCTCTTCCTGATGACTGGCATGGTCGCCCGACTCGCTGACCAGATGGCGCCCAAGTGCGGGATTGAGGTGAGCGAGAATGCGCGCCTCATGCCCGGAATCGACCTGTTGCCACACGGCAAGGCGCTGCTCGGGATCGAGCACCTCGAGCAGCCCGGCGATCTTCGCATGATGCATCTGATGCAGCATCTTTCGAACACGTTTGTACTTCCCGTGTTCGAGTGCCGCGATGATCTGTTCGATCTCGGTATGTACGCTGCCCGTTGTGTGATCCGTCATTCAAGTCGCCCATGTTGTCAGGTGCCGAAGGCGCAGATCGCATACGCCCTGCCACCGTCAGTCTACGCAAATCGCCCGCAACACGCACCGCAATCGCGATGCCGGGCCACCTGCAGGCACTCCTCGACAGTCACTGCGGCACAGTCGTGACGAAACAGTGTGACGAAAAAAAAGCGCCGGTCATGCAACCAGCGCTTTCTGGGGTACGGCACGCCTGCAGCAAGAGTCAGCCTGCGAGTCCTCGAGCCAGATCGGCCTTGAGGTCGTCAATCGACTCCAGCCCCACGGCGATACGCAACAGTCCGTCGCCAATGCCCGCTGCGGCACGCGCTTCGGGCGAAATGCGTCCATGCGTCGTGGTCGCAGGATGCGTGATCGTGGTCTTGGTGTCGCCGAGATTGGCGGTGATCGAAATCATCCGGGTGGAATCGACCACCTTCCATGCCGCCTCGCGCCCACCCTTGACCTCGAAGCTCAGAATGGCGCCGCCACTCTTCTGCTGTCTCATTGCCAGCTCATGCTGCGGGTGCGAAGGCAGTCCGGGGTAGAAGACGCGGGCGACGCCCGGCTGGGCCTCAAGCCAGCGTGCGAGCTCAAGCGCGCTCGCGGACTGCGCATCCATGCGGATGCGAAGTGTTTCGAGCCCCTTGAGGATGACCCAGGCATTGAACGGCGACAGCGTCGGTCCCGCAGTGCGCAAGAACTTGAACACCTCGTCGGTAATGACCTTCGGACCCACAACGGCACCACCAAGCACGCGTCCCTGCCCATCCAGATACTTGGTCGCCGAATGCACGACCACGTCAGCGCCGAGTTCGAGCGGACGCTGCAATACCGGCGAACAGAAGCAGTTATCGACCGCAAGAATGGCCCCTGCTTCGTGTGCGACCGCGGCAACCGCTGCGATATCAACAACCTCGGTCAGCGGATTGGACGGCGTCTCGATGAAGAACAGCTTGGTGGAAGCACGCACGGCGTCGCGGTAGGCGGCAAGATCGGTCGCGGGCACGAAAGTGGTCTCGATGCCGAACTTGCTCAGGACATTGCCAAAGAGCTGCTGGGTGGAACCGAACAGCCCCAGCGACGCCACCACATGATCGCCCGCCTGCAGCGCGGACATGGCCAGCGACAGGATCGCCGACATGCCGGACGCTGTCGCGATGCAGGCCTCGCCGCCTTCGAGCGCCGCCAGACGCGTCTGCATCGCCGTCACCGTCGGGTTCGAGAAACGGGCATAGACGTTGCCTTCTTCCGCACCCGAAAAGCGCGCAGCGGCCTGGGCTGCGTTGTCGAACACGAAGCTCGAGGTCAGGTACATCGCCTCGCTGTGCTCGTTGAACTGACTGCGATCGATGCCGGCACGCACCGCAAGGGTGTCCAGATCGTAGTTGTCTTTGCTATCGGCCATCGATGTCACTGGTCCGGATGCGTGATGAGGTTCAGGTCCATCTGGTCGCTGTCACTGTCCTCGCGCGAGGTCGGCTTGACCTCACAACGCTGGTTCTCGACCCCGCTGAGGTACTCGGCCGTGATGTCGCCCGTCACATAGGTGCCGTCGAAACAGGACGTCTCGAAGAACTTGATCGACGGATTCAGTGCGCGCACCGATGCCTTGAGGTCATCGAGATCCTGATAGATCAGCCCATCGGCACCGATCTGCCGGCAGATCTCGGCTTCGTCGCGATCGCTCGCGATCAGCTCGCCGCGGGTCGGCATGTCGATGCCGTACACGTTCGCGTACCGAACGGGTGGTGCAGCGGAAGCCAGATAGACCTTGCTCGCTCCAGCCTCGCGAGCCATGTTGACGATTTCCTTGCTGGTCGTTCCGCGCACGATCGAATCATCCACCAGCAGCACGCTCTTGCCCTTGAACTCCTGATGAATGGTGTTGAGCTTCTGACGCACCGACTTACGCCGCGTCGCCTGCCCCGGCATGATGAAGGTGCGGCCGATGTAGCGGTTCTTGACGAAGCCTTCGCGATAGGGAAGGTTCAGCCGGTGAGCCATTTCCATCGCCGACGGCCGGCTCGAATCCGGAATCGGGATGACCACGTCGATGTGGACGTTCGGCAGCGTGCGCTTCATCTTCTCGGCAAGGAACTCGCCCATCTTGACCCGCGACTCGTACACCGACACCCCGTCAATGATCGAGTCCGGACGCGCGAGGTAAACGAATTCGAACATGCACGGTGCTTCGACGGTCTTCTCGGCACACTGACGGCTGCGGAAATTGCCGTCAATGTCGACCAGAACGGCCTCACCGGGTGCGACGTCGCGCAACAGCTTGAAGCCGAGCACATCGAGTGCAACCGACTCGGAGGCCACCATCCACTCGGTTCCAGCGTCGACGTCGTTACGTCCGATCACCAGCGGACGAATGCCGAAGGGGTCGCGGAAGGCGAGCAGACCATAGCCTGCAATCATCACGACAGCCGCGTAGGCGCCACGACAGCGGCGGTGTACGCCTGCAACCGCACGGAAGACCGCGTCTTCGTCAAGTTTGAGGCCGTTGGCAGCCGCCTGCAGTTCGTGCGCCAGCACGTTGAGCAACACTTCCGAATCGGAGTTGGTGTTGATGTGACGCAGATCGGCGAGGAACATCTCGCGCTTGAGCTCTTCCGAATTCGTTAGGTTGCCGTTGTGTGCCAGCAGCAGCCCGAAAGGCGAATTGACGTAGAAGGGCTGCGCTTCGGCAGCGTTGTACGCCGAGCCTGCCGTGGGGTAACGAACATGGCCGATACCCCAGTTACCTTCCAGGTTTCGCATGTTGCGCGTACGGAACACGTCCCGCACCAGGCCGGAACCCTTGTGCATGTGAAAACGACCGCCCTCGGCCGTGGCGATCCCCGCCGCGTCCTGGCCCCGGTGCTGAAGCACCTGCAGACCGTCATAGAGCAACTGATTAACCGGGGAAGTCGCGACGACCCCAAGAATTCCGCACATGGAAACCCTGCCTATCTGAAACGAACTCTGTCGGCTACCGCATCCGGCAGCCACGGTTTGGCAGCAATCACTGCCGTCTCCAGCGGCGGCGAAAACATCGCGTTTGCCCACCACGGCTCACGCGACACCCCCACCAGACCACCAATCAACACTACTGCGAACGTGATCGCCAGGCCGCGGGCCAGGCCGAACAGTGCGCCAAAAAAACGGTCGGTTGCCCCCAGGCCTGCAGCCTTGAGCAACTCTCGCAACAGGAAGCGCAAAAACGCCGCCAGCAACAGCACAACGACGACGATTGCGGCAAAGCCTGCAATCTGCCGCCAAGCGGGATCACCGATGATGCCGCTCAGCAGGCCCGCCGCCTCGCCCGAGTATCGCCAGGCGGCCAGCAATGCGGCCAGCCACGCCACCAGGGCCATGACCTCGCTCACCAGCCCGCGCCACAATCCAACGGCAGCCGACAGGCCGAGCACGGCCAGAAAAACGTAGTCGAAAACCGTCATTGCAACCAATCAGCGCGCCGCGAGCACCGCGTTGTGTCCCTGCGAACGCAGTTTCTCTGCGAGCTTCTCGGCGTCGCTCCGCGCCGGCACCGGGCCGACACGAACGCGCGTAACCTTGCCTGCCTTTTCAGTGTAGGCGGCGAAGCCCTTCTTTTTCAGCTCGGCGGCCAGCGCCGATGCCTTGGCTTCGTCACTGAAGGCACCAATCTGAATGACGAAGGATTCGGATGAAGCCACCGCTGCCGGAACGGCCGCACCGCTCAGCAAGGCCTTTACCCTGGCGGCTTCCTCTTCTTCGCGCGAAGGCGACGCGGCTGGCTTAGGGGCTGCGGCCGGCGTGTCTGCGACCGGCGCGGGCGCCGGAGAGGTCGCGGCAACGGCAGGCGGCGGTGAATTGCCGGGCGGCTGTTCCACGGGCGCGGGCGCCACATCAGGCTCGCTTGCCACCGCAGGCTGGCTGGGCGCAATCGGGCGCGCCTGGCTGGCGGTCGCGTCGCGGTCGGGAATCGAGATCTGGATATCCTGGGAGGACGTTTGGGGTTCCTGATCCATTGCCATCGGCAATACGATCGCGGCCAGCAGCGCGAGCGCGGCCGCACCTACCAGGCGCCTGCGTGCCCGCTTCTTGATCTCGAGGTTGTCTGCGTCACTCACCGGAAAACCTCTTCAGTGCCGCTCTGCACGAATCGTTGCCAGCACATCGGCCACTGTCAGGAATGAACCAAAGACGACGATTCTATCACCCTCCTCAACACTTTTCCGCGCTGCGGAAAATGCCTCGGCGGGCGTTTTGAAACATTGAATGTCGCCCTTCGCCTCTGCAGCGCGCACGCGCACGGCAAGCTCGTCCGCGCTCAGTCCTCGCGGGCCAGGCAGATCGGCGAGAAACCAGCGGTCCACCCGGTCTCGCAGTCGTGCAACGACGCCTTCGACATCCTTGTCGCCGAACATGCCCAGCACGGCGGCCGTTTCGGGGTGGAAGCTCATGCCCGCAAGGTTCTCGGACAACACGCCGGCCGCCTGCGGATTGTGCGCAACATCGAGAACGACCGTGGGCCGCCCGGCAAGCACCTGGAAGCGGCCCGGCACCTCGACCAGCATCAGACCTTCACGAACGGCCTGCATCGACACCGGAATCCGGTCACGCAGTGTGTCGAGCGCGGTCATGACAGCTGCGGCGTTGAGCAGCTGATTGGCGCCACGCAGGGACGGATAGGCGAGTCCGCCGCGCTTGGTCAGCGCACCGCTGGCCTGTGGCGCCGCGTAGCGCCAGTAACCCCACTGCTGCCGGTCACCGCCGAACCCGAAATCGCGCCCGCTGATCCACAACTGCGTACCGATCGCGGCCGCGTGATCGAGCAGCGACTGCGGCGGCTGCGGATCGCCGAACACGGCCGGCCGGCCGGCTCGAAAGATGCCCGCCTTCTCGAAGCCGATAGCTTCCCGGGTGTCACCCAGGTAATCCATGTGATCCATGGCCACCCCGGTAACGATCGCGCAGTCGGAGTCGAACACATTGACCGCGTCCAGGCGGCCTCCGAGCCCGACTTCGAGAATGACCACGTCGAGCCCTTGCGTGCGGAACACTTCCCACGCGGCCAGCGTGCCATGCTCGAAATAGGTCAGCGGGGTGTCGCCCCGCGCGTGCTCGACGGCATCGAAGGCCGCGACCAGTGCAGCGTCCTCGACATCCTTGCCATCAATGCGCACCCGTTCGTTGTAGCGCAACAGGTGGGGCGAGGTGTAGCAGCCGACGCGGTAGCCTTCAGCGAGCAGAATGGATTCGAGCATCGCACATGTCGAGCCCTTGCCATTGGTACCGCCGACCGTGATCACCACGAGGCCTTCGGGGTCCGGGCCGAGCGCCGCACGCACCGCGCCCACCCGCTCGAGTCCGAGCTGGATGGTCTGGGTGTGACGTGATTCGAGCAGCGCGAGCCACTTGTCGATCGTATCCGGCGTGACGCCGCTCACTTCCTGGAGATCAGGCATGGACGGCGGGCTGCCGGCTGAGCAGCGCAAGAATTTCGGCAATGCGCTGACGCAGTTCGCGACGATCGACAATCATGTCGATCGCACCCTTCTCAAGCAGAAACTCGGAGCGCTGGAAGCCGTCCGGCAGGGTCTCGCGCACGGTCTGCTCAATCACGCGTGGGCCGGCAAAGCCAATCAGCGCACCGGGCTCGGCAATCACCACATCGCCCATGAAGGCAAAGCTCGCCGAGACGCCGCCCATGGTCGGATCGGTCAGCAGGGAGATGAAGGGCAGCTTGCGTTGCGCCAACTGGGTAATGACGGCCGTCGTCTTCGCCATCTGCATCAACGAGAACAGCCCTTCCTGCATGCGCGCGCCGCCGGTTGCGGTAATGCAGATGAACGGGATTCGCTGCTCGAGTGCAGCCTTTGCACCGCGCACGAAACGCTCCCCGACCACCGACCCCATCGAACCGCCGAGAAATTCGAACTCGAAGCAGGCAACGACCACAGGCACGGTAAGAATCGCACCCTGCATCACCACCATTGCGTCAGCTTCGCCGGTATCGGCCGCAGCGGTAGACAGGCGCTCGGGGTACTTGCGGGAGTCCTTGAACTTGAGCGGATCGACCGGAATCACCTCCGCACCGATCTCGTGCCGGCCTTCCGGATCGAGCAGCTGGTCGAGACGCGTGCGCGCACGAACACGCTGATGGTGGCCGCACTTGGGACAGACGCTCATGTTGCTTTCGAGATCGGAGCGATAGAGCACGGCCTCGCAGGCCGGGCACTTGCTCCACAGCCCTTCCGGAATCGATTTGTTTCGTGCGCCCGGATCATTGCGTTTGATCTTGGGCGGCAGCAGTTTCTGCAACCAGCTCATTGTTTGGCTCCTGCAATCTCATCCAGTGCGGCACGAATGCCGCGGATGAAGGCGGATACATTGGACACCACCGCGTCGCGGGGACTGCGTTCGATCTCTTCGATGATGCGACTGCCGATCACCACCGCATCGGCCACTTCACCAATGCGTTTTGCGCTCTCGGCATCACGGATGCCGAAACCGACACCAACAGGCATGCCCACTGCGGCGCGGATCTGCGGAATGCGCCGTGCCACTTCGTCGAAGTCGAGGTTCCCCGACCCCGTCACGCCCTTGAGCGACACGTAGTAGATATAGCCGCTGCCGGCTTCGGCGACATCGCGGAAGCGCTGCTCGGACGACGTCGGTGCCAGCAGGAAGATCGGATCGAGCCCGGCGGCCTTGGACAGCGCAGCAAAGCGGGTGCATTCTTCGGGCGGATAGTCCACCACCAGCACGCCATCGACCCCAGCTTCGCTGGCGACTGCGATGAAGGTATCCTCGCCCATCGCCTCGATCGGATTGGCATAACCCATCAGCACGACCGGCGTCGTCTGATCCTCGACGCGGAAGGTGCGCACGATCGCAAGCACCTTGCGCAGGGTCATGCCTGCTGCCAGCGCGCGTTCGGAAGCACGCTGAATGGTCGGGCCGTCGGCCATCGGGTCGGAGAACGGGACGCCAAGCTCGATGATGTCGGCGCCGCCGGCAACCATCGCATGCATCAAGGGCACAGTGAGCTCGCCGTCCGGGTCGCCCGCAGTGATGAAAGGAATCAACGCCTTGCGACCCTCGGCCTGCAAACGCTGAAAGGTGGTCTGGATTTTCGACATGATGAAGTCCGGCAATGCGGACCGCAGGGCGGTCCGCAGCGGGTTAGAACTGGATTCCCGAACGCTCGGCAACCGTGTGCATGTCCTTGTCGCCACGTCCGGAAAGGTTCACGAGCAGAACCTTGTCCCTGGGCAAGGTCGCTGCGAGCTTTGCCGCATGCGCAAGGGCATGCGAGGACTCGAGCGCCGGGATGATGCCTTCGAAGCGGCACAGATCGTGGAAGGCCTGAAGCGCCTCGCTGTCCGTCACCGCGACATACTCGGCACGTGAAGAATCCTTCAGCCACGCATGTTCTGGGCCGACGCCGGGGTAGTCGAGACCGGCGGAAATCGAATGCGTCTCGGTGATCTGGCCGTCCTCATCCTGCATCAGATAGGTACGGTTGCCGTGCAGCACGCCAGGCTTGACGTTGGCGGTCAGCGGTGCGGCGTGACGCCCGGTCTCGATCCCGTCGCCTGCCGCTTCGACACCGATCAGGCGTACGCCCTCGACACCGATGTAGGGATGGAAGATGCCCATGGCGTTGGAGCCGCCACCGACGCAGGCAATCACGTAGTCAGGCTGGCGCCCGGCCGCTTCCGGCATCTGCACTAGGCATTCCTTGCCGATGACGGTCTGGAAGTCCCGCACCATCATCGGATAGGGATGCGGCCCCGCAACCGTACCAATGATGTAGAAGGTGTTGGCGATGTTGGTCACCCAGTCGCGCATGGCCTCGTTCAGCGCATCCTTGAGCGTCTTGGAGCCCGACTCGACGGGAACCACGGTCGCACCGAGGAGCTTCATGCGATAGACGTTGGCCGCCTGGCGCTTGACGTCTTCCGAGCCCATGTAGACCACGCACTCCATGCCGTAGCGGGCCGCAACCGTTGCCGTTGCCACGCCGTGCTGTCCGGCACCGGTTTCTGCGATCACGCGCGGCTTGCCCATGCGCCGCGCCACCATCGCCTGGCCGATGCAGTTGTTCACCTTGTGGGCACCGGTGTGATTGAGGTCTTCGCGCTTCAGGTAGATCTGCGCGCCGCCGAGCAGGTCGGACCAGCGCTTGGCATGGTAAATCGGGCTTGGGCGCCCGACGTAGTGCTTCAGATCGTGCTCGAACTCGGCGATGAAAGCCGGATCGGCCATACATTCGGCGTACGCCAGACGCAACTCTTCGAGCGCGGGCATGAGCGTCTCTGCGACAAAGACGCCGCCGTACGGACCGAAGTGGCCCTTCTCATCCGGAAACTGGTACTGCATGTCAGCCATCTGCATCTCGAACTCCGGCAATGAACGCAGCCATCATGGCTGCGTCCTTGATTCCCTTGGCCACTTCAACACCACTGGACACATCCACCGCCCAGGGGCGCACACGACGAACCGCCTCACGCACGTTTTCCGGATCGAGTCCGCCGGAAAGGATGAGAGGCCTGTCGAGTCCCGCGGGGATGAGGGACCAATCGAAAGTCTTGCCTCCCCCGCCATAACCCTCGACAAATGCGTCGAGCAAAATACCGCGGGCGCCGGGGTGGCAAGCTGCGAATTCTAACAGATCGACCCCCGCCCGCACTCTCGCAGCCCGGATCCATGGACGGCCATAGCGGGCACAGTCCGCCTCGGCTTCGTCGCCGTGGAACTGTAGCAGCTGCAAGGGCACGCGGCGCAGGGCCTCATCGACGAATCCGGGATCGGGATTGACGAACAGGCCGACGGCCGTGACAAAGGGCGGCAGCAAGGCTGCGAGCTCGGCCGCCTGATCGAAGCTGACATGGCGCGGGCTAGGCGGATAGAACACGAAGCCGATGGCGTCGGCACCGGCATCAACCGCCGCGCGGACATCCTGCGGCCGGGTCAGGCCGCAGATCTTGATTCGGGTACGTGACATTCAGAGAAGGGGAAGCTGAGGCTGGGAGATGATACGCCCATCCCCAGGCAGCGGCCAGTTCGGCGGGTACGCCACGCCACAGAGGTAAAGCCCTGCAGCCTCGAACGTGGGCGCAGCGATAGAACGGTCGCCGCGCTCCAGCACCTCTCCAATCCACTCCGGCGGGTAGTGTCCCTTGCCGATGTAGACCAGCGCCCCCACCAGGTTTCGGACCATGTGATGGAGAAAGCCATTGGCCCGGAAATCGAGCGCCAGATAATCGCCGGCACGCGAAACGCGCGCATCGTACATCACCCGGACGGGCGTCTTCGACTGGCAGCAGGACGCCCGGAAGGCCGAGAAATCATGCTTGCCCACCAGCAGGCTGGCGGCTTCGACCATGCGTGACTCATCCAGCGGCGGATGAAACCAGCCCACTTTCCCCGCCATCACCGCCGGCCGCGACGGCGAGTTGTAGAGAATGTAGCGGTAGGCGCGTTCGTAGGCGAGAAACCGTGCATGAAAGCGGTCATCGACCTCGACCGCCCACTTCACCACGACCGTCCTCGGCAAATGGGTATTGACCCCACGCACCCAGGCCGTGACCGGGCGACGCGCAGTGGTGTCGAAATGGGCGACCTGTGCAGTCGCATGCACACCGGTATCGGTGCGCCCTGCCACCTGCAGACGCACGAACTCACCCGCAATTCGCTCGATTGCAGCTTCAAGAACATCCTGCACGGTCCGACCATGACGCTGGCTCTGCCAGCCTTCGAATGCATCGCCCGCGTACTCGATACAGAGCGCAATCCTTACCACATCCACCACCCCAACAATCCACCTACCAGAACAAGGACAACAAGGTCTGCCGCCCCAAAACGCTCACGCACGAGATGGACAGGCGCCACCGGTTCGTCGGTCGCCAACAGCCATTGCTTCCACTCATGACGGCCGCCGCGCGCGTCATCGACGTAACGCAGAACCAGCAGAAGCCTGAGCGCAACCCGCTGCGCCGACAGACCGAGCACTGCCCCCGGCCTGCACAAGGCATACAAGCCACTCACCAACCGGTCAGGTGACAGGCGCTCGAGGAGCAAGGCCACGCAGCATACAACCACAAGCAAACGCCCTGCATGAACGAGTGCCAGCGTCAGCCCCTCCCGCGTCGGACTAAGCACCGGAAAGGCACTTACCAGCGCCTCCCCCGGTGTAAACCACGCGAACAGAACGAATATGGCCAGCAGCAGCACTCGTACGCGACGAATCAGCCGAACGCCGCGCATGCGGGCGAACACGAGCACCAGCACCAGCGTGCCCGCAACCAGCGCGGCCAGCAGCGCACCACTCGCGAGCTGCACCGATGCAACCCCCGCGATCCAAAGGAACAGGATCAGCCCCGCGTGCATGCTCAAAAGAAAACGCCGCCGCGAGGCCTGCGCCCCACGGCGGCGACATTGACGGGAATCACCCCAGTTTTTCGATCAGGGTCCGCGCTGCTGCCTGCTGCGCAGGACCACCCTCAGCGAGCACCTCGTTGAGCAACTCAAGCGCGCCTTCCTTGTCGCCCATCTCGTCGTATGCACGGGCGAGTTCGAGCTTGGTCTCAACCTCGTGATTGATCTCGCCCTCGGGCTCGGCAGGCGCTGCCGACGGCGGGACCTCATCCTCCTTCACCGCCTCGGGGGCCGCCTCGGATTCGGCAGCCGTCTCGGGTGCAGCTCGTTCATCTTCCGACGGCTCGAGGTCCAGATCGATGCTGGTCAGATCCATGCCTGCAGGCTCTGCCGGCGCAGCATCGCCACCAACCGGCGTTTCGAGATCGAAATCGAAATCCAGCAGATCGGCATCGAAGCTGGTCTTCTCAAGATCCATCACGGTATCGTCGGCGTCCGGATCAACATCGTCGGACTGGACCACAGTCGCGCTCATGTCGAATGCGGCCTGCTTGTCATCAGCCGACTTGCCCAGTTCAGGCAGATCGAATTCGAGTGCGGGCTCATCGGCTGCAGCGAGCGCAACATCATCGCCCACAACCGTTGCCGTATTCGATGCGGGCACCGGCGCCTCCTCTGCAGGCTCACCGCCACCGACCTCGAGCGTGAACTCGTCACCATCCAGCTCCAGATCCATCTCCGAATCCGGCGCTGTATCGGTGTCCGGTGCGCTATCAGCGAGAACGGCATCAATCTCGGGCAGGGACGTGTCTTCCGCTTCTGCGGCAGGCTCATCCACATCGCCGCCCAGATCGAAATCGATGGCATCGACATCAATCGACAGCGGCTCCTCCTGCTCAGCCCCGGCATCGGACGTCTGCTCAGGCGCTTCGGCATCGCCACTGGCGATCTGCCCGAGGTCACCCGGCATGGTCCACGTAGCCTTGAGCTGCGAAGGACTCGGCTCGACCGGAACCGAAGTCGTGAAGTCGAGACTGGACAGGGTCTGACCGAGCTCGTCAGCCGCATCTTCGGTGTCGGCTTCCGCTTCCGGAAGCTTCGCCGCGCTGGCAGCACCTGCAGCCGTCGCCGTTGCAGCGGCAGCAGTCACAGCAGCTGCGGCGGAAACGGGAATGGACGCCGCAGGCAGCTCAGTGGCGGGCGGCACGGTACGCTCGCCTTCTGCCGGTCCTGCGCTGTATAGCGGGTTATCGGGGTCAAGCTTGCGCCCCATCTGCGCAGCCTTCTCCCAGTCCGACCCCTGGCCACCGGTGCGCGAATAGAGCTCGCTTGCCGTGGTTTCAAACTGCTTCGGACTCTGACGCTGTGCGAACACCTCAAGCAGCTTGAGATAGATCGCCGTGCGGTTCGGATCGGCCTTGAGCGCATCCTCAAGAATTTCCTCTGCCTGTGCGTCACGGCCATAGGCCATGTACACATCGGCTTCAGCCACCGGATCAACACCTTCATCCGCATCGATCGAAGACAGACCGGACTGGCTGAAATCGGTCTGCAGGATGCTGCTGTTGCCGGTGTCGACGCTCTGACCGCCCGTCGCACCGAATACGGCGCTGCTGTCAGGCGGGAACTCGCTCATCAGCGCCGAGCTGTCCAGCGCCTCCATCGCCTGCTTGCGCTGGCGGGAACGGTAGGCGGCGAAACCGAGCAGGAGCGCAATCACGCCACCACCGGCCGCGAGCATGGCGGGATCGGCAAGCAGCGACTGCATGAAGTCGGGCTCAGGTTCGGCCTCAGGGGCTGCTGCCACCGGTGCCACCGGTGCCGGCGGCACGGGCGCGGGCGCGGGTGCAGGCGCTGCTTGCGGAGGGGAAACCGGCTCGGCGGGCGGCTCGACCGCGGCGGCTTCCACCGCCGGAGCTGCCGGCGGCGCTTCTGCGGGCGGCGTCACTGCGGGTGCGGCAGGCTCCGCAGCCGCCTCAGGCGCTGCGGTCGCAGCAGCGCCTGCAACTGCAGCAGTGCCTGCCGTTGCAGCACCGGGTGTTGCAGCGTCAGGCTGCAGCTGCGCCAGCGTACCGCTCTTCAGTTCCAGCAATTTCTGCAGGTCGCGGATGCTCTGCTCAAGCTGAGCAAGGCGTGCGTTCGCCTCTTCGAGACCCTTTTCACGTGCGACAAGTTCTTCTTCGAGCGCATGCAGGCGGGCAACCGCTGCCTTGTCCATCCCGGCTTCGCCGTCCTGGGTTTTCGAGATCTGCAGCTTGTCACCTGCAACGGCGGGCGCGCGCGCGTCCTCGACCTTGGGCACGATGCGGCCAGCACTTGCCTGTTCGGCCGGCGCAGGCGCCGCCTCACGCACCACTGCGGTACCCGCAAGGCGCTGGCGATAGGCCTCAAAGTCAGCGGCCTGGGCCACGACCTCGCGGCGAGCCTCGGCAGGACTGGTTGCCAGAACCGCGTCGGCGGACGGCATCGTCATGATGGCGCCTGCGCGCAGACGGTTGATGTTGTCGCCGTCAAACGCAGAGGGATTGGCGCGGAACAGGGCCAGCAGCATCTGGTCGAGATTGGCGCCGTCGGGGCGATTGGCCTCTGCGATGCGGCGCAGGGTGTCGCCACGCTGTACTGTATAGCGGTCCACCGCGGCGGGCCGGGGCGCAGGCGGCGCTGCCATCGGTGCAGGGCGCGGAGCGGCCGCTGGGGCCGGTGCGGCAATGCGCGCAGCCACAGGCTTGGGCGCGGCAATATCGACCGGATCAAGAAGGAAAGTGTATTCGCGCGACAGGCGTCCCGAAGCCCAGTCGAGTTCAATCAGCAGCCCGACAAAGGGTTCGTTGATCGGGCGGTCACTGCTGAGCTTGACCACCTGGCGCTGACCGCTGCGCTCAACTGAGGCCCGGATACCGGACATAAATCCCGAGTAAGGAATCCCGGCCTGTCTGAAGGCATCGGGCGAAGCCACCTTTGCGGTGACCGAACTCAATTCCTGAGGCGTCGCGCTGATCTGGATTTCGGCCCGCAAGGGCTGACCCAAGCCACTGAAAACATTGATCTGACCAAGCCCGGCAGCAAAGCCACCGAGTGGAAACGAGGCGATCGCAGCTGCGATCAGGGATGCCTTAATCGACGTTTTCATAGTTATCCTCAAACCACGCTCCCCTTCACCAAGCCGGCAAAGGGCAATACATCATGGACTTGGGCTAGCAATCTAGCATTTTTATTAAGGACCTGCACCAACTGATTATGTCTAAAGGGGAAAGCAACTTTCCCCCCGAACGGGCGGCCCGGCTCGACCTCATGCAGGCAATCCGGACCGCGACAGTTCATCCTCAGTCTTCAAGCAGAATGCGAAGCATGCGACGCAGCGGCTCGGCGGCCCCCCAGAGGAGCTGATCACCGACCGTAAACGCGCCAAGATACTCCGGCCCCATTGCCATCTTGTGCAGGCGCCCGACCGGAACAGACAAGGTGCCGGTCACCGCCGCCGGCGTCAGATCGCGCTCGGAGAGCTCACGCTCGTTCGGCACAACCTTTACCCACTCGTTGGCCCCGGCAATGATTTCGCTGATCTCGTCGAGTGGCACATCCTTCTTCAGCTTGATGGTCAGCGCCTGCGAGTGACAACGCATTGCACCGATCCGCACGCACAGACCGTCGATGGGGATGCTGCCAGCGGTGCGGAATGCGGGGTTGCCAAGAATCTTGTTGCACTCGGCGCCGCCCTTCCACTCCTCTTTCGACTGGCCGTGCTCGACCGGTACATCGATCCACGGAATCAGGCTGCCGGCCAGCGGCGTGTTGCGGAAGTTCTTCTTCGGGAAGGCATCGGAGCGAATCGTCTCCGCAACCTTGCGGTCGATATCGAGGATTGCCGAACCCGGGTCGGCGAGCAGGTCTGCCACCGATGCATGGATGGTGCCCATCTGCGCGATCAGCTCACGCATGTTCTGCGCACCCGCGCCGGATGCGGCCTGGTAGGTCATCGCGGACACCCACTCGACCAGATCGTTGCGGAACAGGCCACCGAGACCCATCAGCATCAGCGACACCGTGCAGTTGCCGCCAATCCAGTTGCGGCCGCCC
Source organism: Parazoarcus sp. PS-13 R2A (assembly GCF_057621855.1). Classification (NCBI taxonomy): domain Bacteria; kingdom Pseudomonadati; phylum Pseudomonadota; class Betaproteobacteria; order Rhodocyclales; family Zoogloeaceae; genus Parazoarcus; species Parazoarcus sp. PS-13 R2A. The sequence goes on along the minus strand of NZ_JBYEXN010000012.1, from coordinate 28,377 downwards.
TTGGCAAGGGCGTCCTTGATCACATGCATGTTCACCGGATCGAGGATGATCACGGCATCGTCGGCCATGCGCAGCGCGCTGGCGGCATCGATCCAGTGGCCGCTCCAGCCGGACGCACGCAGTTTCGGGAACACCTCCTTGGTGTAATCCCCGCCCTGGCAGGTAATGATGATGTCGCAGGCCTTGAGCGCATCGACGCTCATCGCATCCTGCAGCGGCAGCGCCGCTTCCTTGCCGCCGAAAACGGGTGCCTTGCCCCCGGCCGCAGAGGTGGAAAAATACACGGGTTCGATATGGGCGAAATCGCCCTCGTCCACCATGCGCTGCATCAGCACGGAACCGACCATGCCACGCCAGCCAACCAGACCTACTCGCATCATCACATCACCTCGAATCGAAAAACCTTAAAGCGCCGCGAGAACCGCGTCACCCATCTCCCTGGTGCCGACCTTCTTCGTGCCCGGCTCGAAAATATCGCCGGTACGGAAGCCTTGCGCAAGCACTTGCTTGACGGCAGCCTCGATACGCTGAGCCTGCGCTTCAAGACCGAAGGTATAGCGCAGCATCATTGCAGCCGACAGGATCGTCGCCAGCGGATTGGCCACGCCCTTGCCTGCGATGTCCGGCGCCGAACCGTGAGAGGGTTCGTACAAGCCCTTGTTGTTCGCATCCAGCGAAGCCGAGGGCAGCATGCCGATCGAGCCGGTGAGCATCGAAGCTTCGTCCGAGAGGATGTCGCCGAACATGTTGCCGGTCACCATCACGTCAAACTGCTTGGGCGCCCGCACGAGCTGCATCGCCGCATTGTCGACCAGCATGTGCGACAGCTCGACGTCCGGATAGTCCTTGGCCACTTCTTCGGCAATATCGCGCCAAAGTTGAGTGCACTCAAGCACATTCATCTTGTCGACCGAGCACAGACGCTTGCCACGCTTCTGCGCAGCCTCGAAGGCCACCTTCAGAATGCGGCGGATCTCATACTCGGCGTAGATCATGGTGTTCCAGCCCACCCGCTGCTGTTCGCCATTGACCTCGCGCACCTCAATACCGCGCGGCTGACCGAAGTAGATATCGCCGGTGAGTTCGCGCACGATGAGGATGTCCAGCCCGGCCACGACTTCGGGTTTGAGCGAAGAGGCGTTGGCAAGCTCCGGATACAGGATCGCCGGACGCAGGTTGGCAAACAGGTTGAGATCCTTGCGGATACCCAGCAGGCCACGCTCGGGGCGCTGCTCGCGCGGGAGGTTGTCCCATTTCGGCCCACCCACAGCCCCCAGCAGCACCGCATCCGCTTCACGGGCGAGCTTCTGGGTCGCCTCGGGGTAAGGCGTGCCGGTAGCATCGACTGCACAACCGCCAAGCAGCCCTTCTTCCAGTTCAAACTTGAGGTCGAGCGCCTTGAGCACACGCACGGCTTCCGCCATGATCTCGGGACCAATGCCGTCACCCGGCAGCACACAAATCTTCATCCGGTTTCTCCACGCAAACCCGGGCCGCAAGGGCTCAGGCGAAATAATAGGGGTGCTTGGCGCGACGCGCGTCTTCAAACGCACGGATCTTGTCGGCATGACGCAGCGTCAGGCCGATGTCGTCCCAGCCATTGAGCATGCATTCCTTGCGGAAGGCATCGACGTCGAATGCAATCACCTTGCCATCGGGACGGGTGACCGTCTGCGCAGCCAGATCCACCTTGAGCTGATAGCCCTCGGTCGCTTCGCACTGGCGGAACAGCTCATCGACCTCCGCTGCAGGAAGCACGATCGGCAACACGCCGTTCTTGAAACAGTTGTTGAAGAAGATATCGGCAAAGCTGGTGCCGATAATGGCACGAAAGCCGTAATCCTCCAGCGCCCACGGCGCGTGCTCGCGCGAGCTGCCACAGCCGAAGTTGTCGCGGGTGAGCAGCACCTGCGCCCCCTGATAACGCGGCTGATTGAGCACGAAATCGGTGTTCAGCGGACGCTTGCTGTTGTCCTGCCCGGGCTGACCGACATCCAGATAGCGCCACTCGTCAAACAGGTTGGGGCCGAAGCCGCTGCGCTTGATCGACTTCAGGAACTGCTTGGGAATGATCGCATCGGTATCGACGTTGGCACGATCGAGCGGCGCCACCAGCGCATCGAGAACGGTAAACGGTTTCATCTTCTGCTGATCCTTTTATTGCAACTCGCGCACATCGGCAAAATGCCCGGCCACCGCAGCGGCTGCGGCCATGGCGGGGCTCACCAGGTGCGTGCGGCCACCGGCGCCCTGCCGGCCTTCGAAATTGCGGTTGGAGGTCGAGGCACAACGCTCGCCCGGCTCCAGGCGGTCGGCGTTCATCGCCAGACACATCGAACAGCCCGGCTCGCGCCATTCGAATCCTGCCTCGATGAACACCTTGTCCAGCCCTTCGGCCTCGGCCTGGCGCTTGACCAGCCCGGACCCCGGCACCACCAGCACGCGGCGCACATTGGCCGCCTTGGTCCGCCCCTTGGCGACCGCAGCCGCCTCACGCAGGTCTTCGATGCGCGAATTGGTGCACGAACCGATGAAGACCTGATCTACGGCGATCTCGTTGATCGGCGTATTGGCCGTCAGCCCCATGTACTTGAGCGCGCGCTCGATGCCCTCGCGGCGCACCGGGTCGGTGATGCCTGCGGGATCGGGCACCCGACCGGCGATTGTGGTGACCATCTCGGGCGACGTACCCCAGGTGACCTGCGGCAGGATGTCGGCCGCGTTGAGTTCGACGACCTTGTCGAACTTCGCGCCGTCATCCGACGTCAGCGTGCGCCAGTAGGCAAGCGCCGCATCCCACTGCTCACCCTTCGGTGCGAACGGCTTGTCCTTGAGATAGGCAATGGTGGTTTCGTCGACCGCTACCAGGCCGGCGCGGGCACCCGCCTCGATCGCCATGTTGCACACCGTCATCCGCCCTTCCATGGACAGCGACCGGATGGCGCTGCCGCCGAACTCGATGGCATAGCCGTTGCCGCCCGCGGTGCCGATGCGACCGATGATCGCGAGCACGACATCCTTGGCCGACACGCCACGCCCGAGTTCGCCTTCGACCTTGACCAGCAGCGTCTTCGACTTCTTCTGCAGCAGGCACTGCGTCGCCATCACATGCTCGACCTCGGACGTACCGATACCGTGCGCCAGACAGGCAAACGCACCGTGGGTCGAAGTGTGCGAGTCGCCACACACCACCGTCATACCCGGCAGGGTTGCACCGTTCTCGGGTCCGATCACATGCACGATGCCCTGCTTGGCATCGCGAAACGGGAAATAGGCCAGCGCACCAACTTCGCGGATATTGCTGTCGAGGGTTTCGACCTGCTGACGCGAGACCGGGTCGAGAATCCCCTGATCCCAGTGATCGGTCGGCGTATTGTGGTCGGCAGTCGCAACGATGGACGAGATCCGCCAGGGTTTGCGTCCAGCGAGCTTGAGACCTTCGAAGGCCTGCGGGCTGGTCACCTCGTGTACAAGGTGGCGATCGATATAGATCAGCGCAGTGCCGTCGGCTTCCTGGTGAACGACATGGCTCGACCAGAGTTTTTCGTACAGCGTTTGGGCTTCCATCCAGTGTATTCCGCGGAAAGAAAAGGTTTCGATTATTTCACAGGGGCGTGCGCCTGGGTAGCAGCGCCCGCCCTGCGCTCCGTTTGGCGCTATCTGCGCCGTGTCTGCTCGTAGATCGGCATGACCCGGGCAGCGTACTCGGCCAGATCCTTCTGCCGCGAGTCGTGCGAGGGGTGGGTGGACAGCCATTGCGGTGGCGCACCCGACGACTGCGAAGCCATCTTGGTCCACAGCGTCACTGCCGCGCGCGGATCATAGCCCGCACGTGCAGCCAGTTCCACGCCAATGCGGTCGGCCTCGGTTTCGTGCAGGCGCGAGTTGGGCAACTCAAAAGTCACTTTCGCCACCGACCCCATCAGGTCCTGCCCCACTTCGCCAACCCCGAGCAAGGCGCCAGCGACCGAGATGCCGAGGCCGGTCGCCATGCTCTTCGACACGCGCTCGCGCGCATGCTCGCGCAGCGCATGTGCAATCTCGTGCCCCATCACCGCTGCGATCTCGTCGTCACTCAGGCCGAGGCGGTCGATCAAGCCCGAATAGAAGGCGATCTTGCCCCCGGCCATGCACCATGCGTTGAGTTCATCGGACTTGAGCACGTTGATTTCCCACTTCCAGCCTGGCGCATCACGACGGAAATTGCCGGTCTGGGGAATCAGCCGCGAGGCGACCTGCCGCACGCGCTGCACCTGCCGGGCCTCACGGTTGAGCAGGTTCTTGCTCCGCGCCTCGGAAATGATTTCCTGGTACTGCTGCGACGACGCCTGTTCGATATCGCTCGCCGGGATCATCATCATCTGCCCCCGATCCACCCCGACCGCGCCTCCGCCGGTGGTTTGCACCGTCTGGCATCCCACGCTCAGCATCGCGGCAAGCAGCACCGGAAACAGGCTTTTCTTGAATATCAGCATTCAGCACTCCTCTCAAATCGTGCGCTCGGGGCCGTGCTCCCGCCAGCTCAACGCCAGCCACACAAGCCCCGCAAGCGCAAAAACCGACCCCAGCGTGAAGGTCCATGCAGATCCGATAGTGTCCCAGGTGTAACCGCTGATCAAGCCGCCCAGCATGCCGCCAGCACCAAAGGACACACTTCCGTAGAGCGCCTGCCCGCTCGACTGAAGACGCCCGGGAAACCACTTGTTCACCGCCGCGATCGCCGCCGCATGGTAGGCGCCGAAGGTCGCGCCGTGAAGCAGTTGCGCAAGGATCAGTACCAGCATGCTGCCCACACCCCAGCCGATGGTTGCAAAGCGCAGCACGGCGCAGGCAAACGCCACCAGCAGGATGGTGCGCAGTGAGTAGCGGCGCATCACGCGCGGCATGACCAGAAACACCCCGATCTCAGCCAGCACGCCGAGCGACCACAGCGAACCGACCACAACCTTGTCATAACCATGATCCACCAGCAGGATCGAATAGAAGACATACAGTGCGCCGTGTGCGGCGGACATGAGAAAGCAGGCACCGAACAGCGCGAGCACTTCCGGGCGACGCAGTGTGGCGCCAAAGCTGGCGGTCACGTGCGAACTCACGCTCGGCTTCGCCTCGGGCACCAGGATCCCACACACAAGAATGCCGAGCAGGATCGACGCGGTCACCCACAGGACAACATCGATTGCGAAATGATCGAGCAGGAGCCCGAGCCCGAGTACGGCCACGATGAAGCCCACACTCCCCCACACGCGGATGCTGCCGTAACGATGCCCCTGCGCGCCGAGATGAACGAAGGTCACGCTCTCGACCAGCGGCAACGCGGCGCTCCAGAAAAAAGCCATCAGCGCCATGCCGACGAAAATACCGGAGAACGCCTGCGTCATGAAGAAGATCGAGAAGCCCGCGAGGCTCATCGCAGCCGACAGGCGGACAATCGGCAGGCGCATGCCCAGGCGCTCGGAAAGCCAGCTCCAGAGGTTTGGCGACAGCACACGCATGAGCTGCATCAGCGACATCAGGATTGCAATGTCGGTTGCAGGGTATTGCAGCGATTGAAGGTAGAGCGTGAAATACGGCGAAAATGCGCCGACGAAGGCGAAATAGAAGAAGTAGTAGAACGAAAGTCGCCAGTACGGCAGCGTCGTCCCCATCTCAGCACCCCATGGCAAGGGGGCGGCGGCACCCGTCAGGACACCGCACCCGGATGCCGACAGACATTCGGGCGCGAATCAGGCCAGCTGCGCCTCCGCAAGCCTTGCGCGAGAAAGCGCGTGCCGCGCGCCTCAACGCCGCACGGGAGAGGGAACCGCCTGATGCCCCGCCGGCGCCAGTCCGGCAATGCGCGGCGTGGTGGTGACGACATCACCACACTGCGCTCTATGCCTCAATGCGTGGTCGATCAGCACCAGCGCAAGCATGGACTCGGCAATCGGTGTGGCGCGAATGCCGACACAGGGGTCGTGTCTGCCGTGGGTATTGACCACGACAGGCTCACCTTGACGATTGATCGACGCGCGGTCGAGCCGGATGCTGGAAGTCGGCTTGATTGCCATGCTCACCAGAATGTCCTGCCCGGAGGACAGGCCACCAAGCACACCACCTGCATTGTTGGAGAGGAAGCCCTCGGGCGTCATCTCGTCACCATGCTGCGTGCCAAGCTGGGACACGGAATCGAAACCGGCACCGATCTCGACGCCTTTCACCGCATTGATGCTCATCATCGCGTAGGCGATCTCGGCATCGAGACGGTCGAACACCGGCTCGCCCCAGCCTACGGGCACACCAGTGGCCACCACGTTGATGCGGGCGCCGACCGAGTCGCCCGATTTGCGCAGTTCGTCCATGTACTGCTCAAGTTCGGGCACAAGGGATGCATTGGGCGCAAAGAAGGGGTTGCGATCGACCTCGTCCCAGGATTCGAAGGGAATCGAAAGCGGGCCGAGCTGGGCCATGTAGCCCCGGATCACGATGCCGAACTTCTCGTCCAGCCATTTCTTTGCGATTGCGCCGGCGGCCACGCGCACGGCGGTTTCACGTGCGGATGAACGACCGCCGCCGCGGTAATCGCGGATACCGTATTTCTGCCAGTAGGGGTAATCGGCATGGCCGGGACGGAAGGTGTCGGCAATATTGCCGTAGTCCTTGCTGCGCTGATCCTGATTGCGGATCAGCAGCGCAATCGGCGTACCCGTGGTCACACCCTCGAACACACCGGACAGAATCTCCACCTCGTCCGGCTCGCGGCGCTGCGTCACATGACGGGACGTACCCGGCTTGCGACGATCGAGCTCCAGCTGTATCTCGGCCGCGCTGATCGCGAGCCCGGGAGGGCAGCCGTCGACAATGCAGCCGATCGCCGGGCCGTGGGATTCACCGAAAGACGTGACGCAGAAAAGCGTGCCGATGGAATTGCCGGACATGGGAGACTCGTAGCGTTCTGACGGGGAGGCCGGCGAGTTTAGCACAGGCCGCCAGCCACCCCGCTCTCACCAGACTCAGAGGAAGAACTCCTCCATGCGCACGAATACCTCGTGCTCCGCGCCATGACGATTTACGGCCAGCACGTCCTCAAGCTTCTCCAGCTGGCGAATCATCTGCTCAAGGCGCTGATCCTCGAACACCAGCAACCAGATGCGACTCCGGTTGCCGTTGGGGATGGGCATGCACATGATGCCCTCCATGTTGAAAGCACGCCGGGCGAAGAGATTGCAGATGTGGCTCATCACGCCTGCATGGTTGTTCACTTCGAGCTCGAGCACGACCTTGGCAAAACCCGACTGCTGCAGCGGTTCGGCAACTTGTTCCATCATCAACCTCCGATCATCTCGGTATTGGCCGCACCCGGCGGCACCATGGGGTAAACAAACTCCTCGCGATCGATCGAGGCATGAATCAGGCACGGCCCCGGGGTCTGCAAGGCCTGTGCGAGCGAAGCGCGCGGGTTGGCCGCGAGATCGAGATCGACCGCAGGAATGCCGAAGCCCTCCGCGATCTTCATGAAGTCCGGCGCGCCGGCATAGCGCGACGCAAAGGTACGCTTGCCATAGAACAGGCTCTGCTGCTGGTACACCAGACCGAGCGCGTTGTTGTTCATCAACACGATCTTGACGTTGAGCCCCTGCTCAGCCAGCGTCGCCAGCTCCTGGATGTTCATCATGATGCTGCCATCACCGCTGAAGCACACCACGGTGCGCTCGGGCGCGGCCAGCGCCGCGCCAAGCGCTACCGGCATGCCGAAGCCCATGGTGCCGAGACCCCCCGATGTAAGCCATTGGCGCGGACGGCGGAAGGGATAGGCCTGAGCCACCCACATCTGGTGCTGCCCCACGTCGGTGGTGATGATGGCCTCGTCGTCGAGCGCAGCGGCAACGGCGCTGATCAGCCCGTAGTGACTGCGCGGATTCTCCAGCGCGTCGAACTGCATCGGAAAGCGCGTCTTGAGGCTATCGACATGCGACAGCCAGCGCTTGCGCAACTGCACCTTCACACGCGGAATCAGCGCATCGAGCACCTCGGCGACATCACCATTGATGGCGACATGGGCGTTCTTGATCTTGTCCAGCTCGGACGGGTCGACATCGATATGAACGATCTTTGCACGCGGGCAGAATTGCGCCGCCTTGCCGATGGCACGATCGTCGAAACGCGCACCGACGCAGATCAGCAGATCCGCCTCTTCCAGCACGAAGTTGGTGTAGCGCGCGCCATGCATGCCCAGCATGCCGATCGAGAGCGGATGATCCATCGGCATCGCCCCGAGCGCCATCAGGGTCATCGTCGTCGGCAGCCCGGCCTGCTCGGCCAGGGTCACCGCCTGTTGCGCAGCGCCGGAATGAACCACACCGCCACCAAGATAGAGCACCGGCTGTTCGGCTTCGTTGATCATGCGCGCAGCTTCTTCGATGAGCTCAATCGGCGCCTGGGGCGCTGCGTCACGCACCGCGACGGGCGGGAACTCGTCAAAGGTGACGAGCTGGCACTGCACATCCTTGGGCACATCCACCAGCACCGGACCGGGACGGCCCGACATCGCAATCCGGAAGGCCTCGGGAATGACCTCGAGCAACTCCTCCGCCGACCGGACCAGGAAGTTGTGCTTGGTGATCGGCACCGTCATGCCGTAGATATCGACTTCCTGGAAGGCATCGGTACCAATCATCGACAGCGGCACCTGGCCGGTGATCGCCACCAGCGGGATCGAGTCGAGCATTGCGTCGGCGATCGCGGTCACGAGGTTGGTCGCGCCCGGACCGCTGGAGGCAAAGCACACCTCGGGCTTGCCCGACACCCGCGCCATGCCCTGAGCCATGAACCCGGCGCCCTGCTCGTGACGCGCAAGCACATGGTGAATGCCGTCACTGCCCGACAGCGCGTCATAAAGCGGCAGGATTGCGCCGCCGGGGATGCCTGCTGCAGTGCGCACACCCTGGCGTTCGAGCAGGCGCAATATCAGCTGGGCGCCGGTCATTTGATTCATGTTGATCTCCTTCAGGTCATGTTGCGGCGTTTCTGACCGGCGGCATAAAAGAAAACCCCCGCCGGGCTTTCGCGCCGGCGGGGGTTCTGGATTTGGTACTGCCTGTCCTGATCCGCTACGACGCGCGCGTCCCTACGCCTACTACTACGCGTACTACGGATACAGAGAGGGACGGGAAACGACGGTTCATGTTCGAATCAGACAAGTTGTGGCACGAATGAAATCATAAACGCGGCCCGAAAACAAGCATTTTCCGGACCGCGCGTCTGCCCCGGGCTAAGCCTGGTCAGCCTTGTCGCCTCCCTCGCGCAGCACACGACGGAGAATCTTGCCGACGTTGGTCTTGGGCAGCTCGTCCCTGAACTCGATCATGTGCGGCACCTTGTACCCGGTCAGGTTCTGCCGGCAGTGAGCGATCAGATCGGCCTTGGTCAGCGCCGGATCCTTGCGCACCACGAACACCTTCACCGCCTCGCCGCTGTGCTCGCTCGGCACACCGATGGCGGCCACCTCAAGCACACCCGGATGACTGGCGACGACGTCTTCCACCTCGTTGGGATAGACGTTGAAGCCGGACACCAGAATCATGTCCTTCTTGCGATCGACGATGCGAATGAAACCCTCTTCGTCCATCACCGCAACATCGCCGGTGCGGAAGAAACCGTCGGCGGTAAATGCACGCGCCGTATCCTCCGGCCGGTTCCAGTAACCGCGCGTCACCTGCGGCCCGCGCACGCACAGTTCGCCGCGCTGGCCGATCGCCTGCTCGGTTCCATCGTCGTCGCGAATACTCACATCGGTCGAAGAGATCGGCAGCCCGATCGCGTGATTGAACTCCGGCAGATCGAGCGGGTTGATCGTCACCGCGGGTGAGGTCTCCGTCAGCCCGTAGGCCTCGATCAGCGGCAGACCGGTCACTTCCTTCCACTTCTCGGCAACAGCCTGCTGCACGGCCATCCCGCCTCCGAGCGAAATCCGCAGCGAGGAAAAATCCAGCCGGGCAAACTCGGCGTTGTGCAGCAAGGCATTGAACAGGGTGTTCACCCCGGTAATCGCGGTAAACCGGTACTTCGCCAGCTCCTTGACGAAGCCCGGAATGTCGCGTGGATTCGTGATCAGCACGTTGGTCGCACCGATCTTGAAGAAGGTGAGGCAGTTCGCGGTGAGGGAGAAGATGTGATAGAGCGGCAGCGCGGTGATGATCACCTCTTCGCCCTCATGCAGGAAGGGCTTGATCCAGGCATGTGCCTGCTGCAGGTTGGCCACGATGTTGCCGTGCGTGAGCACTGCGCCTTTGGCCACCCCGGTCGTGCCGCCGGTATATTGCAGGAAGGCGATGTCTTCAGCACCGACCTCGACCGGCTTGAGCGCATGATGCGCGCCCTTGCGCACCGCCGCGCCGAAATCGATGCTCCCCCGCAACGACCAGGGCGGCACCATCTTCCTGACCCGCCTGATCACGAAATTGACGATCAGCCCTTTCGGAAAACCAAGCATGGCACCGATGCTCGTCACCAGCACGTGCTTGAGCGGCAGCCGGTCTCGCACCTGCTCCAGGGTATGGGCAAAGTTCTCGAGAATGACGATCACTTCCGCACCGGCGTCACGCAACTGATGCTCAAGCTCACGCGCCGTGTAGAGCGGATTGACGTTGACGACCGTATAACCGGCCCGCAGCGCCCCGAACATTGCCACCGGGTACTGCAGCAGATTGGGCATCATGAGCGCGATACGCGTACCGCGCGGCAAGCCGAGTTCGGACTGCAGGTACGCACCGAAATTCGCAGAAAGGCGATCCAGTTCCCTGTAGCTGATGCGCTTGTCCATGCAGACAAAGGCGGTTCGGTCTGCGAACTTGCGAACCCCCTGCTCGAACAGATCGCCGAGCGAAGCGAATTCGTTCACATCCACCTCGGCGGGTACACCGGGCGGGTATTTCTTGAGCCAGATCTTTTCCACGTTGTCTCCTCGTATCGCTGGAAAAAGCTTGGGCGCGACCAACAGGTCGCACAAGCCCGCCCTCCCGAGGCGTCAAGGCAGCAAGCCGCCCCGTTCCAACCAGAAGCGCCCCGTCTGACGCGGGTTGCGCTTCATTAACTCGACGCAGATGCGACTCCGGCAGGTCGCCTCCAATACGATCAAACGCGAAATCAGCTCTCGGCGCCTTCGCCCGGCCAGTTGCGAATATAGTTCTTGAGCATGCGGTTCTCGAAGCTCTGCTCTTCGAGCACCGCCTTGGCCACATCATGGAAGCTCACCACACCGAGCAAGGTGCTGCCGTCCATTACCGGCAGGTAACGCTGATGATGATCAACCATCAGGCGACGCAGCTCGTCCATTTCCATGTTGGGTGCAGCCACCATGGGCACGGCCAGCATGGCCTGCTCGATCAGCATGTCGGCCCAGGCCGCTCCGCCTTTCTGAACGGCCTGAAGCACCTCGCGGAAAGTCAGCATGCCGGCCATCTGACCCTTGGAGAAGACCACCAGCGAACCGACGTCCTGCTCGGTCATGATCGTCACCGCTTCGGCCAGACTCTTGTTTGGCGAGATGGTGTAAAGCACCTTCCCCTTGATCGCGAGAATCTCGCTTACCAGCATGATAGTTTTCCTCGGATATTTTGTTCAGTTTGAGGCTGTGCGCCATCTTAGTGCATTGGGGAACTCCCTGAAAGCCGCGCCGGAGGCCGGCCTTCAGGGCACGGTCATCGCTTCAGCTCGCCGAGCTTGTCCTTCACCTTCGCCCACTCGTCAGCATCGGGGAGCGGGTCCTTGCGCTCAACAATCGGCTTCCACTGGCTTGCCAGTTCAGCATTGAGCTCGATGAAGGATTCCTGGCCGGCAGGCACGTCATCCTCTGCGAAAATGGCCTCGACCGGACATTCGGCAACACAAAGCGTACAGTCGATGCATTCCTCCGGATCGATGACCAGAAAATTCGGCCCCTCGCGAAAACAGTCGACGGGACAGACATCCACGCAATCGGTATATTTGCAGCGCACACAGGCTTCGGTCACAACATAGGTCATTGCTTTGCTCTCACGGGTAACGACACCTGCCTCTGGATAGGCATTCGTGCTCACAGGCGACAATATAGTCCAGCGCTTTGCTTTTTCGCCACGACAATGCACTTTTTCCGGGCTTTGGGCGGATAACACCTTGACGTGACCGACGTCATCGCATAACTTTCGGGAAACCTTCTTCCGGGCACCCTTCCCAGTGCCTGGCCGAACGGGTCCACAGCGACCCTTCATCTCTCTAGTATCAAGTATTACGCAACACATCTCCCCCCTGATGCGAGGAATCATGAGCGAGCATATTCAATACGTGACCGACAGCAACTTCGAGTCCGAAGTGCTGCAGTCCCAGACGCCGGTACTCGTCGACTACTGGGCTGAATGGTGCGGTCCCTGCAAGATGATCGCGCCGATCCTGGACGAAGTCGCCAAAGACTACGCCGGCAAGCTCAAGGTCGCGAAGCTCAACATCGACGAAAACCAGGAAACGCCGGCAAAGTACGGCATTCGTGGCATTCCCACCCTGATGCTTTTCAAGGGCGGGAACATCGAGGCGACCAAAGTCGGCGCCCTTTCAAAATCTCAACTGACAGCCTTCATTGACAGCAACATCTAAGCCGGAAACCGCTCCGGCCCGTTCTCGCGGTGCGACGCGCGCCCGCCGCCGGGGCCCCCGGCACCGCGACGGTAATCCTCCCGAAAACATTCCGTCCGATGACGACCTGCTCGACGCAGAATCGTCTGGCGAGACGGGTACGCCCACCGATCCGGCCATCCCTGCCCTGCACCTGTCCGAGCTCAAGGCACTGCACGTCAGTGAATTGCTCGAGATGGCAGTCGCAAATGATGTCGAAGGCGCCAATCGCCTGCGCAAGCAGGAGCTCGTCTTTGCGCTGCTGAAGAATCGCGCACGCAAGGGCCAGCCGATCAGCGGCGACGGTGCACTCGAAGTCCTCCCCGATGGGTTTGGCTTCCTGCGCTCGCCCGATACGTCCTATCTCGCGGGCACCGACGACATTTACGTGTCGCCGTCGCAGATCCGGCGTTTCAACATGCGCACCGGCGACACCATCGAGGGTGAAATTCGCACCCCCAAGGACGGCGAACGCTATTTCGCGCTGGTCAAGCTGGACAAGATCAACGGCCGCCCTCCCGAGGAGTGCAAGCACAAGATCCTGTTCGAGAACCTGACGCCCCTGCATCCGCAGGAGTGCCTGAAGCTTGAGCGTGAGATTCGTGGCGAGGAAAACGTCACCAGCCGCATCATCGACATGATCGCGCCCATCGGCAAGGGTCAGCGTGGTCTGCTCGTCGCCCCGCCGAAGAGCGGCAAGACGGTGATGCTGCAGCATATCGCCCATGCGATCACGTCCAATCACCCCGACGTCGTGGTGATCGTGCTGCTGATCGACGAACGCCCGGAAGAAGTGACCGAAATGCAGCGCTCGGTGAAGGGCGAGGTTGTAGCCTCCACCTTCGACGAACCCGCCTCCCGTCACGTTCAGGTTGCCGAAATGGTGATCGAGAAGGCCAAGCGCCTGACCGAGCACAAGAAGGATGTCGTCATCCTGCTCGACTCCCTGACGCGACTGGCACGTGCATACAACACGGTCGTGCCGGCTTCGGGCAAGGTCCTGACCGGCGGCGTCGATGCCAACGCACTGCAGAAGCCCAAGCGCTTCTTTGGCGCCGCGCGGAACATCGAGGAAGGCGGTTCGCTGACCATCATCGCCACCGCGCTGATCGACACCGGCAGCCGTATGGACGACGTGATCTACGAGGAATTCAAGGGCACCGGCAACATGGAGCTCCACCTCGACCGCCGCATGGCAGAGAAGCGCGTCTATCCGGCCATCAACGTCAATCGCTCTGGCACACGCCGCGAAGAGTTGCTGATGAAGCCGGACATCCTCCAGAAAGCCTGGATCCTGCGCAAGCTGTTGTACGGCATGGACGATATCGACGCGATGGAGTTCCTGCTGGACAAGGTCAAGGCCACCAAGAGCAACGCCGAGTTCTTCGACGCAATGCGTTCGGGACGCTGAGAAATCAGGCGCCCCACATGAGAAAGCCACCTTCGCAGGTGGCTTTTTTTCGTCTGTGAGCAGCGATTACTTGCCGTACTCAAAGAAGCCCTTGCCCGTCTTGCGGCCGAGATAGCCCGCTTCCACCATCTCCACCAGCAAGGGTGCCGGACGGTATTTCGGATCCTTGAAGCCTTCGAACAGCACCTGCATCACGGCCAGTTCGACATCCAGACCGATCATGTCACACAGTGCGAGCGGACCGATCGGGTGGTTGCACCCCAGCTTCATTGCTTCGTCGATCTCCGCTGCCGTGGCCAGGCCCTCGCCCAGCGCGAAAACCGCCTCGTTGATCATCGGGCACAGCATCCGGTTAACCACGAACCCCGGGCTGTTGCGCACCTGCACCGGCGTCTTGCCGATCGCTTTCGCCACTTCATCAACCGCCGCATAGGTCTCGTCAGAGGTCTGCAGGCCACGGATCAGTTCGACCAGCGCCATCATCGGCACCGGATTGAAGAAGTGCATGCCGATCATGCGGTCAGCACGCTTGGTCGAGGCTGCGAGCTTGGTGATCGAGATCGAGGAGGTGTTGCTGGCCAGCAGCGCCTCCGGCTTGGCGACGGCGTCGAGTTGCGCGAAGATCTTGAGCTTGAGTTCAAGATTCTCCGTCGCCGCCTCGATGATGAGGTCGCAGTCGGACAAGGCACACATGTCGGTCGACACCGAGATCTTGGCCATCGCCTCTTCTTTCTGGGCGGTACTCATTTTCTCTTTCTTGATCAGACGATCCAGGCTACCGGCAACGGTTGCCAGTCCGCGCTGCAGGGCGGCGTCGGCGATATCGGTCATTACCACCGGGTAGCCTGCGACGGCGAAGGCCTGAACGATTCCGTTACCCATCGTACCTGCGCCGACGACTCCAATCTTGCTGATGCTCATACCTGTTGTCTCCTGTTAGCGGTCACGCCCCGGCTCATCAACTCCATACCGTTGCGTATGGAGTAAATGTAACGCAAGCTGACGAGTGGCGCCAGCCCCGGACCGGAACGCGGAACGGGGCAACAGCAGACCAGGCGATCATGTCGGCGCACCCCCGTGAGCACAGCCAGTCTTTCGATCTCCGGCTCGATGCCCGCCCTTGCATCCCGACCACCGACGTCAGCCGGCCACGCGCAGACCATCCACAATCCGCTGCGCGAGCGCCCTCCCGCTCAGCCAGGCGCCCTCGACCTTGCCACCGTTGAGCCAGTCCCCGCACAGTCCGACGCCCGCGTCACCGTCCCACGCACACACCATGTCGCCCGCGGGCTGGCTATCGGCATAGCGCCAGCGATGGGCCGTCCACGTCTGCGGCAGCGGGCCACCCAGATCGTGAAAGGCTTGCAGCATGGCTGCAGCAACGTCGTCGGCATCATCCTCGATATGCGCCTCGCTCCATTGCGCATTCGCATGCAGCAACCAGGTCTCGACACCGTCGCGCCCCGGCTTGCTGCTATCGCGCGCAATCCAGCGCAGCGGACCAGCGTTGACGAAGGCCGCATCAAAGGGAAGCGCAACCGGGTCCGCAAAGCGCGCCATCAAGGCCCAGCTGCCCCGCATCACAGCCCCCTCGGCGAGCGTCACCAGGCCTGACGCAGCAGCGTTGTGCAAGGACGACTGGCGCAGCAGCGAAGCAGCCTGTGGCGCGGGCTGCGCCAGGACGACTGCATCGTAGAAGCCATCCAGCCATCCCCGCTCGGCCGACAGGAGACGCCAGCCCTCTGCCCCGCGTTCAAGCTGCTGAATGGTCGCGCCAGCTTGAAGCTCAAGTCGATCCGCAAGAAGCCGGGCTGGCGCAGTCATCCTGGGCGTACCCACAAATCGCGCTAGGCCCGAATCCGCATCATGCCCCAAGTCGCCGCCCAGAACCCGCAGGCGCGGCGCCCACCGGGCCGCAACACCCGCCTGACGCCAGCGCTCGACCTCGGCGTGAAAAGCAGGATCGCGGGCTGTGAAGTACTGCGCGCCATGATCACATTGCCACCCCTCGCCTCGACGGGTGCTCATCCGCCCTCCCGGACCGCGGCTCTTGTCGAACACGACGGGGCTCAGCCCGGCCTGTGCCAGAAACCCGGCGCACGACAGACCTGCGATACCCGCCCCCACCACGGCAACCTGCAATGTTCCCTTCATGCTGTACACACCTCTCAATTGAAACGCCGACCAGGACTCCCCTTCGCCGGGCCGCACGGAACGGCAGAGCACTCAGCGACATGGAAAGCAGACCGATGCCGCAGATCGGCACTCCATCACACCCTGAGTCGGTATGAAGTCGTTTTGTCCTGGACAAACTAAGACGCATCATAAAGGACAAGCCGGTGGCGACAAAGCGGAGGCGCGCCATGCCCCCCGATCACGCAAGCGAGATCTGCAGGAAACGGAAAGGCGACGCCGGCAGACGGCACAGACTCGCCCCGGCGCAGATGAGGTGAACGGCAAAAAGCAGAAAGGGAAGCCCTAGCTTCCCTTTCTGCTTGATTTGTTGGCGGAGTGGACGGGACTCGAACCCGCGACCCCCGGCGTGACAGGCCGGTATTCTAACCAACTGAACTACCACTCCGCGCTTGACTGTATCGGCAACAACTGCTGCCGAAGCTGACTGACCGCGCTGATCAATCCGCCTTTACTGGCGTCCCCACGGGGATTCGAACCCCGGTACCTACCGTGAAAGGGTAGTGTCCTAGGCCTCTAGACGATGGGGACCTATGTACCGTAAAACAAATTCTTTTGGTGGAGGTAAGCGGGATCGAACCGCTGACCTCTTGCATGCCATGCAAGCGCTCTCCCAGCTGAGCTATACCCCCACAACAAGCCGGCGATTATAACTCCTGAATCAAGCTCACCGCAATGGTTTCGTAAAACTTTCGAAACCTGCAAAACCGAAGTCTTGCTATGTAGCTGGCGGAGTGGACGGGACTCGAACCCGCGACCCCCGGCGTGACAGGCCGGTATTCTAACCAACTGAACTACCACTCCAAAACCTTGCCCGACATCTCTGCCGCTTTGCATGCCCGCCTTGGCCAGCATGCCGAATCTGGCGTCCCCACGGGGATTCGAACCCCGGTACCTACCGTGAAAGGGTAGTGTCCTAGGCCTCTAGACGATGGGGACCTAAGTACGGCAGTACAACTTTTCGATGGTGGAGGTAAGCGGGATCGAACCGCTGACCTCTTGCATGCCATGCAAGCGCTCTCCCAGCTGAGCTATACCCCCTTCGAAAGAGCGCGCATTATAGGCAGCGGTTTCAGCCTTGTAAAGCACCTTCTAACAATTATCTGCTGGGCTGCACAAAAAACCCTGAAACCACGCCTTGCCGGCCCCTCCCCTGCACTCACAGAAGCTTGCCAGGGTTCATCAAACCAGACGGATCCAGCGCCGATTTAATCTTGCGCATGAGCAGCAACTCGAGCTCACTCTTGTAGCGGCGAATCTCCTCGCGCTTGAGCTGGCCGAGACCGTGCTCGGCCGAAATCGATCCACCAAGTTCTGCCACAAGATCATGAACCACCCGGTTCGCCTCCTCCGTTCTGGCGATAAAGGAGGCGTTTTCTTCGGCCGCGGCCTTGGACAGGTTGTAGTGCAGATTGCCGTCGCCGATATGACCAAACACAACGATGCGCACATCGGGCCAGACAGCCCTCAGGCGGCTCCCGGCAGCGCTCAGGAACGCCGGAATACGGCTGACGGGCACAGCGATGTCATGCTTGATGCTGACCCCTTCCAGGCGCTGCGCCTCGGAGATGTTCTCGCGCAAGGCCCACAACGCCTCGGCCTGCGCCAGACTGCCTGCGACCGCAGCATCGAGCACCAGGCCCTTTTCGATGGCGGCGCCGAGTTCGCGCTCGAACATGTCTTCGAGTGCGGCGTCGGGAAGCGTGTCCGAGAGCTCCACCAGCACCGCCCATGACGCCGACCCGGGGAGCGGATCACGCGCGCCCTCGATGTGCTGAAGAACGAGATCCAGCGCCGGGCGACCGACGATTTCAAACGCGGTGATGCGATCACCGCAGCCGGCACGCATATGCGCGAGCAGCGCAACGGCCGCAGCAGGATCGGGCACGGCAACCCAGGCGGTTGCGCGCGCCTGCGGTGCCGGAAAGAGTTTGAGCGTCGCCGCGGTGATCACCCCGAGCGTGCCCTCCGCCCCCACGAACAGATGCTTGAGATCGTAACCCGTATTGTCTTTGCGCAAGCCACGCAAGCCATCCCACACCTGGCCATCCGGCAGCACCACCTCAAGCCCGAGCACGAGGTCGCGCATGTTGCCGTAGCGCAGCACCTGAACCCCACCCGCATTGGTCGAGAGGTTGCCGCCAATCTCGCAACTTCCCTCGGAGGCAAGCGAAAGCGGGAACAGGCGCCCGGCCTCCTGCGCCGCCGCCTGCACCGCAGCGAGCTTGCAGCCGGCCTCGACACACAAGGTATTGTTGTCCGGATCCAGCGCACGAACGCGATTGAGCCGCGACAGGCTGAGCAGCACCGAGCGCCCGTCCGGCAGCGGGGTCGCGCCACCGCAAAGACCGGTATTGCCGCCCTGCGGCACGACCGGCACAGCAGCCGCATGGCAGGCTGCCAGCACGGCGGCGACCTGAGCAGTGTCGGCCGGCCGCACAACCGCGCGCGCAGCCCCACGGTAGCGGCCGCGCCAGTCGTTCAGATACGGGGCGGTTTCCGCGCCGTCGACAAGCAGGTAGTCACGACCGACGATCGCGGCCAGCGTACTCAGAAATTCATCCATCAGGACCTCCCTCAGGCGCCAGCGTCGTCTGCACGCCCCAACGCATATCGCAGCAAGGGTTTCGCGCGCACCACGGCAGCCTCACCCTCTGCAATCGCTTCCTCGGCACGGTGATAGTCCATCAGGCCAAGCTGGCCCACACGGGGCGAGATCAGCACATCGGCCGGCTCGCCGGCAAGACGGCTGCGCGAAATTCGGACCTGCATGATATTGATGCTGGCATTGAGTACGGAGACCAGGGAAGGCAGGCTCTCCTCGGGGCCACCGTCGCCATGAGCATTGCCCGCCAGCCCTGTGCCGCCAAGCCCGAGCCGGGACAGCAGGCGGTCGCTCCAGCTCGCTTCGGTCTCTTCTTCAGGTGCGGGTTCGGCGGATGTGTGCCGCCATGCCCGCCCGATCATGTCCGACCCGAGATCGACCGCGATGACGATATCCGCACCCATCGCCCGGCACAGTGACACCGGCACCGGATTCACCAGACCACCATCGACCAGCAGCCGGCCATCCCGAGCAACCGGTGTCATCAGACCGGGCAGCGCAATCGATGCGCGTACCGCCTCGGACACACTGCCGGAATGAAGCCAGATCTCACGCCCGGAAGACAACTCGGTCGCCACGCAGGCGAAGCGAACCGGCAAGTCGGTGAAGTCCCGATCGGTGAAATTGCGCTCGAAGTACTGGATCAGCTTCTCGCCCTTGATCAGGCCGCTGCGCAGGCTGACATCGAGCAGGCCGATCACATCCTTCCACTTGAGTGAATCGGCCCAGCGCCTGAGTTTACCGAGCTCTCCCGCAGCGGCGGCAGCCCCGACGAATGCGCCGATCGAGCAGCCGCAGATCACCTGAGGGACGATCCCCTCCTCCTCCAGCGCACGCAGGACGCCGAGATGCGCCCAGCCCCGCGCCGCGCCACTGCCCAGCGCCAAGCCAATGACGGGCTCCCTGCCGCTGCGCGAAACCATCGGAAACGCTGTCATGCAAGCAAGCTCCGACGTGGATGGAAGACGTGCGCAAAGCCTTCGAGGCCAGGCATGAACTCAGCCCTCGATACGCTCTGCGTACAGGTCGTGCACATCGCAATCGGTAATCCGCACGCGAACAAAGTCGCCGGGTGCGAGATCGTCGCCATCGGGAATCACCACCATGCCGTCGATCTCAGGCGCATCGCCGGGCGAACGGGCTAGCGCCCCTTCCTCATCGACATCGTCGACCAGCACGGTCATTTCGCGACCGATCTTGGCCTCAAGGCGCTGAGTGGAGATGTCCTCCTGGTAATCCATCAGGCGTGCGCGACGTTCCTCGCGCACTTCGTCAGGCACGGGATCGGCCAGTTCGTTGGCCGTTGCGCCTTCAACCGGCGAGTAGGCAAACGCACCGACGCGGTCGAGCTGAGCCTGGTCGAGGAACTGCAGCAGTTGCTCGAAATCTTCCTCGGTCTCACCCGGAAAGCCGGTGATGAAGGTCGAACGGATGGTCAGATCCGGGCAGATGCTGCGCCACTTCTGTACCCGCTCGAGGACATTCTCGGCATTTGCCGGACGCTTCATTGCCTTCAGGATGCGCGGACTGGCGTGCTGGAAAGGCACGTCGAGATAGGGAAGAATCTTTCCCTCTGCCATCAGCGGAATGAGGTCATCCACGCTCGGATACGGATAGACGTAGTGCATCCGGATCCAGATGCCGAGCTCGCCGAGTGCATTGGCCAGGTCGTACAGCTTGGTCTTGAGCGGCTTGCCGTTCCAGAAACCCGTGCGGTACTTGACGTCCACGCCGTAGGCCGAGGTGTCCTGGGAGATCACCAGGATCTCCTTGACGCCGGACTCGGCCAGCGTTTCGGCCTCGCGCATGATCTCGTGAATGGGACGACTGACAAGATCGCCGCGCATCGACGGGATGATGCAGAAGGTGCAGCGATGATTGCAGCCTTCGGAAATCTTCAGATAGGCGTAATGCTGTGGCGTCAGGCGAATGCCCTGCGCGGGCACGAGATCGATGAAAGGATCGTGCGGCTTGGGCAGGTGCTTGTGCACTGCCTGCATCACCTCTTCGGTTGCATGCGGACCGGTAACGGCGAGCACCTGCGGATGAGCAGACATGACCACACCGTCCTTGGCACCGAGACAGCCGGTCACGATCACCTTGCCATTCTCGGCCAGCGCTTCGCCGATGGCGTCGAGCGATTCCTCGACGGCAGCATCGATGAAGCCGCAGGTATTCACCACCACCACGTCTGCGTCTTCGTAGCTACCGGAAATCTGATAGCCCTCGGCACGCAGCCGGGTAAGGATGTGTTCGGAGTCGACTGTCGCTTTCGGGCAGCCAAGGCTGACGAAACCGACACGCGGCACGTCAGGTTTTTTGAGGGTGGTCATGCTGGGTACGGCCTGTTAGAAAAAACGCCCCTTGTCCGGGGCGCTGCACCTTATTTGTCGGTGCGGGTCTTGACGTCGGGTTCGGCGTTTTCTGCCTTGTCGTCCGCCGTCGGCGGTGTATAGGCCGGAAACTGGAAGCCGGTAAACATGTTGCGCGTCTGGCTCTCAACCTGATCCTGCATCTGCTGGAACATCTTCTTCGATTGCTCGACGTAGGTGCCCATCATGCTTTGCAGCGCCGGCCCCTGAAAGTTCAGGAACTGCGCCCAGAGATCCTGGCTGATCGGGCTGTTCTCTCCATAGATGCCACGGGCCTGCTCCTGGAGCTTGCCCTGCATGTCGGTGAAGGCCTTGATGTTGTTCTCAAGATACTTGCCCATCATGCCCTGCATCGCATTGCCGTAGAAGCGGATCATGTGCGAGAGCAGGTCGCTGGTGAACATCGGCGCACCACCGGCCTCTTCCTCGAGGATGATCTGCAGCAGGATGCTGCGCGTCAGGTCGTCGCCCGTCTTGGCATCCACCACCTGGAAATCTTCGTTTCCTAGCACGAGCTCCTTCACGTCCGACAGGGTGATGTAGGAACTGGTCCGGGTGTCGTACAAACGACGGTTCGGGTATTTCTTGATCAGGCGCGATTTGTCGGCCATGGTGAAGTCCTCCTCGGCGGCGGTGGGTTCCGCTCTAACTTGTCTTGGAAATTATACCGCGCTGCGAAAAGAAAAACCCCGCCACAGGACGGGGTTACGCAAATCCGCAATATCCACGGATGCGGCATCAGCACATGTGCAGGCCGCCGTTGATATTGATCGTCGCGCCGGTGATGTACCCGGCCAGCTCGGACGACAGGTAGGCGCAAAGCCCACCGATCTCTTCCGGCTTGCCCAGACGCTTCATCGGCACGGTGTCGATGATGCCCTGACGGATGTCGTCACGGATTGCCATGACCATGTCGGTGCCGATATAACCCGGGGCGATCGCATTGACTGTCACGCCCTTGGTTGCCAGCTCAGACGCCAATGCCTTGGTGAAGCCCAGTACACCGGCCTTGGCCGTCGAGTAGTTGGCCTGACCTGCCTGACCCTTGACACCATTAACCGAGGAGATGTTAATGATGCGGCCCCAGCCACGCTCAGCCATCTTCGGCGAAATGTGATGGGTGACGTTGAAAAGGCTGTTGAGGTTGGTGTTGATCACCGCATCCCACTGGCCCTTCTCCATCTTCGGAAAGAACTTGTCGCGGGTGATGCCAGCGTTGTTCACGAGGACGTCGATCGGACCCACCTCAGCCTCGATCTTTGCAACCATGGCCTTGCACGACTCATAGTCGGAGACATCGCCTTCAGCTGCCACGAAATCGAAGCCCAGCTCCTTCTGCTGCATCAGCCACTCATCTTTCTGGGGGAAAGCAGGCAGGCAGTTGGCGACAACCTTCATCCCGCCATTTGCGAGGGATTGGCAAATTGCGGTACCGAGGCCGCCCATAGCGCCCGTAACGAGTGCAATTTTCTGAGACATCATCGAATCCTTCTGCATCGAGTTATCGTTTTCGGACAGCGCAGCCTGAAGCCGCCTCTGCCCACACCTGTCTTGCGGCAGCGCGTCAGCCACATAACACCAACAGTATAAACGCACTCTTGCAGAAATGCTGCGTTGCAATAGCTCAAGAAAAAACGGCCTGCCCCTCGCGGGCCAGGCCGTCCATACTGCGGCAAAGACCGCTCAGAACATGTGCTGACCGCCGTTGATCGAGATATTGGCCCCCGTCACGAATGCCGCTTCCTCGGAGGAAAGGTAGGCAACCAGACCCGCAATCTCTTCCGGCTTGCCCAGACGGGCCACCGGAATCTGGGGCAGGATCTTGGAGTCGAGAATCTCCTGCGGAATCGCCATCACCATCTTGGTGCCGATATAGCCCGGCGAAATGGTGTTGACCGTCACCCCGCTGCGCGCAACTTCAAGCGCCAGCGCCTTGGTGAAGCCGTGCATGCCGGCCTTGGCGGCCGAATAGTTGGTCTGGCCAAATGCGCCTTTCTGACCATTTACCGAGGACACATTGATCACACGTCCCCACTTGCGCTCGAGCATGCCTTCCATGACCTGCTTGGTCATGTTGAACACGGAGTCGAGGTTGGTGCTGATCACCGCATCCCAGTCGGCCTTGTTCATTTTCTTGAAGGTCATGTCGCGCGTTATGCCGGCGTTGTTCACCAGAACATCGACGGGGCCCACCTCCTTGGTGACCTGCTCCACGCACGCCTTGCAGGAATCGAAATCTGCAACGTCGCATGCAAAGGCCCTGAAGCCGTAGCCCATCTTGTTCATCGATGCGAGCCACTCCTCAGCCTTGGTGTTACCCGGCGAGTGGGTCGTCACCACCTTGTAGCCCAGCGCTGCCAGCTTGATGCAAACGGCTTCGCCAAGCCCACCCATGCCCCCGGTAACCAGTGCAACTCTAGACATATTGTTCCTCCTCTCCCAATCGGATGTGCCGGGGGGGTTCAATTTGTGCTGCAAGCGGCCCCGCCCGATCCGCAAGCAACCGTTGACTCAAACTACACCGTAGTCTGTATCAGGATTTTTCTTTTACGTAGCGCCCCGGTGCGGGCTCGATCGGCTCGAACTTCGTGCTGCCAAGGCGTCCGCGCGCCGCGACCTGCTTGCCGCTGAAGCTCTTAAGCCATTCCGCCCAGTGCAGCCACCAGCTTCCCTTGTGCTCTTCCGCCGCGCCAAGCCATTCTTCCGGATCTGCGGCAGACGATGCGCTCGTCCAGTAGCTGCGACGGTTCTTGGTCGCCGGGTTGATGGCACCGGCGATATGACCGCTTGCGCCGAGAACGAAAGTCGTGTCGCCGCCCAGAAGGTTGCGCCCGAGGTAGGCACTCGCCCACGGCACGATGTGATCCTCACGCGCAGCCATCAGATAGGCCGGCACATCCACCTTGCCCAGATCGACCTTCTGCCCGAGCATCTTCAGCTTGCCCGGCACGCGCAGATTGTTTTCGAGGTACATGTTGCGCAGGTACCAGGTCAGGAACGGCCCCGGCAGGTTGGTCGAGTCCGAGTTCCAGTAGAGCAGATCGAAGGCCTGGGGCTTCTTGCCCTTGAGGTAGTTGCCGACCACGTACTGCCACACAAGGTCGTTCGCCCGCAGGAAAGAGAACACGTTCGCCAGCTCCTGCCCCTTGAGCAGACCGCCCTTTCCGATTGCTGCCTCGCGCGCAGTCACGCTCGCTTCGTCCACCAGACAGCCCAGCTCGCCGGCATCGGCGAAATCGAGCAGCGTTGTCATCAGCGTGAGGCTGGAGACAGGGTCTTCGCCACGCGCCTTCAGCACTGCAATCGCAGAGCTCAGGATTGTGCCCCCCACGCAGAACCCCAGGACGTTGGGTTTCTTTGTACGGGTGATCGAACGCACCACATCGAGTGCGGCAATCGGCCCCATCTCCAGGTAGTCGTCCCAGTTGCATTTGGACTGGGCAGCCCCGGCGTTCTTCCACGACACCAGGAATACCGTGACGCCCTGCTCCACAATGAAGCGTACCAGAGAGTTCTCCGGCTGGAGGTCCATGATGTAGAACTTGTTGATGCAGGGCGGCACGATCAGCAGCGGTACCTGCCCGACCTTCTCGGTGAGCGGCGCGTACTGGACAAGCTGCATGAGCTCGTTCTCGAAGACCACCGCACCCGGCGACACCGCCAGGTTGCGCCCGACCTCGAACGCGCCGTCATCGGTCATCGAAATCCGGCCCTTCTCAAGGTCGTCGATGAGATTGCGGATGCCCTGGGTAATGCTGTCACCCTTGCTTTCAACCGCGGCCTTGATGAACTCGGGGTTGGTCGCGGCGAAATTGCTCGGCGCCAGCGCGTCGATGTATTGCCGGGTGAGAAACTGAATGCGGGACTTTGCTCGACCGTCGGAGATCGGCATCTCGTCAGCAACCTGCTTCAGAAAGCCGGCATTGACCAGATAGGCCTGACGCACGTAGTCGAAGATCGGACTCTCGGTCCATTCCGGTGCGTTAAAACGACGATCACCGGGCTCGGGCTGCGCGACCTGCTCCCGGGGCTCTCCCGGTTTGCTCGCGAGCAGCGAGGACCACAGCGCGACGTGCTTGGATGCAAACTCATCCTGCATCCGCTTGAGTGCATCGGATTCCGGCAGCGGCAGCTGCGGCGCAGCGACACCCGACGAGTCCTGCATGGCAGCATGCTGTTTGGCAACCATGCCGAAAAAAGTCGTTGCCATGGTTTGCCCCGCCAGCAGCATTGCCTGCATGGCGGCGGGCGCCTGCTTGTCATTCGAGTCGGACATCAGCCCCTCCTTAGGCTTCGGCAGGCACTGCGTTGCCGCGAGAGCCCACCGTCAGATCCAGCACCAGCTTTAACGACTGTATCCGGCCACGCGGGTAGAATCCCGCCATGTACCTGATCGCAATCGCCTGGTTCTACGTCGCACTTCTCGCCGCCATTTCCGATGACACGGTAGTTGGCGGTGTGCTGACATTCGTATTTTACGGACTCGCTCCAATGGCGCTTTTCGTGTGGCTGTTCGGCACACCTGCCCGACGTCGGCGCCAACGGGAGCGCGAGGCCGCTGAGGACCTCAACGATAGAGATGATTCGAGCGCCGAGCAATAGCCAATATGCGTGATACGACGCTGCAGCGCGTCATCTGCCTCCGTCTCCAAGCCAGATCATGGATGCGAAGCGACCGGTAACCCCATCACGGCGATAGGAATAGAAACGCTCACGATCGGTCCAGGTACATAAGCCCCCGCCATAAATCCGGGCAACGCCGGCTCGCACCAGACGTCGTCGCGCGAGCATGTAGAGATCGGCCAGCCACTTTCCGGGCTGGCCATTGTTGATGAAAGCCTCTGCTGCGCCGCGATCGTGCGCCAGAAAGGCTTCCCGCACCTCGTCGCCGACCTCGAAGGCACCCGGCCCGATCGCCGGCCCCAACCAGGCCAGCACACAGTCGGGCCGCACCGTCATGCGGGCGACAGTTGCCTCCAGCACACCCGACACCAGCCCGCGCCAGCCCGCATGTGCGGCCGCAACAACGGTGCCGGCATCATCGCAGAACAGCACCGGCAGACAGTCCGCAGTCATCACTGCGCA
The DNA here is from genome assembly GCF_057621855.1 of Parazoarcus sp. PS-13 R2A. Taxonomy (NCBI): domain Bacteria; kingdom Pseudomonadati; phylum Pseudomonadota; class Betaproteobacteria; order Rhodocyclales; family Zoogloeaceae; genus Parazoarcus; species Parazoarcus sp. PS-13 R2A. Next base: position 2,087 of record NZ_JBYEXN010000012.1, on the reverse strand, counting down.
AACCCGTCTCTCAAGCCGCGTCAGCGCCGCATCGCCCTTCGGTTCGGGCGGCAGATTGTCGAGGTCGATGACACGCGTGCCGTGCACCTGATCCAGCCAAGTCGGCTCAGCAGGCAACAAACGCTTCAGCCGCGCCCGGTTTTCGGCCACGGCCTGAGGGTCGTCGCCAACATGGGCGCCGAGATTCAGGCTGTCATAGGGTGCAGCACTGACACCGCCCGCACGCGTCGTTACCAGTGCCTTCACATTCCCCGGCGCAGGCCAGTCGGGCACGATCAAGGAACGGGTCATGGTTTGAAACTCCCTCCAAGGCTGTGCAACAGCACAGAAAAATCATCAGGAAGCGGCGCGAACCATGCCATCTCATCCCCCGACACAGGATGCACCAAACCCAGCCGGAATGCATGCAGGGCCTGGCGCGAAAAAGCGTCGAGCAATGGATCGGCACTGCGTTTGAGGCCATAGACCGGGTCGCCGACCAGCGGATGCCCGATGTGCGCCATGTGCACCCGAATCTGGTGTGTGCGCCCGGTTTCTAGCCTGCACTCGACCAGCGTCGTGCGCGCCAGACGCTCACGCACGACGTAGCGGGTCAGCGCCTGACGTCCACCGCCCACAACAGCCATTCTGGTGCGCTGGGTCGGATGGCGCGCAATTGGCGCATCCACCTCTCCCGGCCCCTTCACCCCGCCATGAACCAGCGCAAGATAGTGGCGTTTCACCGTGCGCGCCTGCAACTGACGAATCAGGTCGGTCTGCGCCTCAAGTGTCTTGGCGACCACCAGCAGACCGCTGGTGTCCTTGTCCAGCCGATGCACGATGCCCGCCCGCGGGATGCCCGCCAGCGCCGGAGCATGATGCAGCAGCGCATTGAGCAGGGTACCGCTCCAGTTTCCACTGCCGGGATGGACGACGAGTCCGGCCGGCTTGTCGATGACCAGCAAGGCCTCGTCCTCGAAGACGATATGCAGGGGGATGTCCTCGGCGGCTTCGGCACTCGCCTGCGGCTCGGGCGCAGCCTCGACCACCAACCGCTCGCCCCCCCACACCTTGTGCTTCGCATCGGGCGAACCGCCATCAACGAGAATGCGTCCATCCCGCAACCACGCCTGCAGGCGGCTGCGCGAGTGCTCGGGAAACAGCCTGGCGAGGGCCTGATCGATCCTCATACCGGCAAAATCCCGAGGAATCATCACTTCGGTGCGCGAGTCGGCGGCTTCCGCTAGGCTATAATCTTTCAGTTCATTCACGCGAGTGTTATCGATGTCCAGGTTCACCTTCGGAAGTTTAGCGGGAAATGCTGCCCTGATCGGCGCCTTGCTGCTTGGCGGCTGCGGTCTGCTGCCGGAGCAGATCGACGAAACGGCAGGCTGGAGTGCACAAAAGCTGTATTCCGAAGCCAAGGCTTCAATGTCTGAGGGCGGCTACGACCAGGCCATCAAGATGTTCGAGAAGCTTGAGGCTCGTTACCCCTACGGTCGCTTTGCCCAGCAGGCGCAGATCGAGTCTGCCTACGCCTATTACAAGTCCAACGAATCGGCCCTGGCCCTGGCTGCGGCCGACCGTTTCATCAAGCTTCACCCCAACCATCCCAACGTCGATTACGTCTATTACCTGAAGGGCCTGGTCAACTTCAACGAAGATCTCGGGATCTTCGCCGGCTTCTCCAACCAGGACATGTCCGAACGTGACCCGCGCGGCGCGCGCGAAGCCTTCGACACGTTCAACGACCTCGTTACCCGCTTCCCGGAGAGCCGCTACGCGGAAGACGCCCGTCAGCGCATGCAGTATCTGGTAAACGCGCTGGCGTCCCATGAAGTGCACGTCGCACGCTACTACTACAACCGTGGCGCCTATATCGCCGCAGCAAACCGCGCCCAGGCCGCCATCACGACCTATCCGCGCGCACCTGCGAACGAAGAGGCTCTGTTCCTGATGGTCAAGAGCTACGACGCCCTGGGGATGACCGACCTGCGCGATGACGCCAATCGCGTGATGCGCAAGAACTTCCCCAACAGCGTGTATTACTCAGGCGGCCCGGCGGACGACCGGCCGTGGTGGCAGCTCTGGTAATTGCGGCTGCGCCA